>CAZNDS010000150.1:0-7074 GCA_964571865.1 uncultured Ignavibacteriaceae bacterium
AGATCCGACTAAAGGATTTTCTGTTTTATCTTTAAGTTTACTTTCTTCGTCAGAAATTAGAATTGCAGAATCCTCAACAACGAAACCCGCTTCATCAGTTTCTGATTTAAATTCAAAATCTCTGAGCCCTGTACTGCCAAATGAAAACAGATCCAAGATTGATATCTTAGCACCTGACTTTTCTAGAATAGCGACTTTGGTCTCCGGCCCATCAACAAAGATTCCAACGACTTTCTTCATCACATTTTACTCGCTAATAATTGTTGAATTCTCGTTTTTTGATTAGCATACGATACTGCAGTTTCGTACGTAATTCGTCTCTGACGGTATAACCTCGTTAAATCTTGTTCCATCGTGATCATTCCGTGTTCATTCCCCTGATGAATCATCTGATAGATCTCAGTTGTATTATTATTCCTAATTGCTGATTTAACAGACGATGTCACAATTAAAACTTCCTTAGCTAATGCACGTTTTCCATCAACAGTTGGAACCAACTTTTGGGATACGATGCAGCGAAGTACATCTGCCAATCTTACACGCACTCTTTCTTGTTCATTGACTTCTGTCTCTCCAATAATTCTATCTAATGTCTCAACTGCCGAAGACGTATGTAATGTCGAAAAAACTTTGTGACCGCTGTCGGTAACATCGAGTGCAGCTACAATGGTGTCGTTATCTCTAAGTTCGCCGATGACAATAATATCTGGATCCTGTCTTAAAGCTTGAATTGTTCCTTCTTTAAATGAAAGCACATCACGACCGACTTCTCGATGTCTTACAATACATTTATCTGACTTATGAATGTATTCTATCGGTGAGCTGATTATTATTATGTGGCCATTGGAGGCATGATTGTTCTCATCAATAATTGAATCCAGTGTTGAGGATTTTCCAGAACCAGTGATTCCCGTAACTAAAATCATCCCCTCTTTTAAAAAATTGATGTTCATAAGTTTTGCAACACTCGGATGGAACTCCAAAGCAGCGAAAGGTCTAATTGTTGCAAGAATTGCACGTACATTTAAAGATAATTCATCAATTTCAAAATATGAATCTGCTCGATATCGATATTCTCTTAAAAATGGCTTCTCTTCTCTTATGTCAATAGAAAAATCCAGATTTCTGTATTGAAGAAGAAGTTCAGTCTGCTTTTCAGTAAGTATGTTAAGAATTAGAACGTTCATCTCTGTAGTCGTGAATTCCGGGAGATGACTCATTGGCTTTTTATTACCGTGTATCCTCATCCAAAACTTGTTTAATCCTCCAGCACCTCCAAAATCTAAGTCAGATGCTTCAACTCTATGCATATCAAAGAGAATTGACTCAATAAATTTTCTGAGTATAGTTCTTTTATCCGGATTCATCTCTTCTAGAAAATTTCGGCAAAATAATATTTTTTCCACACCACGGACTTCTTTTGGAATGTTTTCATTAAGATTGGAAATAATATCTCTAACGTCTTTAACTAATTTCTCAAATTCTTTTGTATTAGTTTCTATGAACATATTATTCTTCCGTTGTTGAAGATATGACCTCTTCTAACGAGGTTAATCCATTTTGCACACGAATAAATCCTGATTCACGAAGCGTCAACATATTGTCTTTTTTCGCCTGAATTCTTAAAGCCTCTTCGTCTATATCGGAACCTGCATTAACAATCAGCTTGCGGATATCTTTGGAAAAATAGAGAGCTTCGTGAATTGCCATTCTTCCCTTATAACCAGTATTTGAGCACATTTGGCAACCAACTGTTTCGTAGAAGTTTGTTTCTTCAATTTGTTGTTTGGTCATACCAGCAGCTTGTGCAAGTTCTTTATCAAATTTCTTTGCTGGTTTTTTGCAGTTCTCACAGAGTTTTCTGATCAATCTTTGTGCAACAATTATATTTATAGCATAAGCTAATAGGAATGGTTCAATTCCCATTTTAAAAAGACGGGAGACCGCGCTTGGGGCATCATTTGTGTGAAGGGTTGAAAAGGTGAGGTGACCGGTATTGGCTAATTTGATTGCGATCTCCGCCGTCTCTTTATCTCTCATTTCTCCGACCAGGACGATATCGGGATCATGACGTAATATTGATCTTATCGCCTGTTCAAAATTCATCTTGGGTCCGATTTTTAATTGTCTCGCACCACGAATTACATACTCAACAGGATCCTCAACAGTTAAAACGTTTACTGTCGAGTCTATTACTTGATAGAGTGCAGCAATTAGGGTTGTACTTTTTCCAGAGCCTGTGGGACCTGTAAGAATAACCATCCCTTGAGGTTTACTTATCGAGCGCATGAAAAAGTCGTTCGCAACACCGTCGAATCCAAGCTTTTTAATATCAGTTATAACTTTTCTATCATCAAGAATTCTAATTACACAGGATTCAAACTTTGTACTCAACTCAGTTCCGACCATCGGAAGTATTGAAACTCTGAACCGAATAATCGTACCATCGATATTTCTCTGTATGAATCCATCTTGAGCAGATTCACGTTCAAAACGATCCAGACCTCTTGATCGATCTTTAACCACCGATAATACCGCTTCCGGATAGGTGTTTTCTTGAACATGCCAGAGAGAAAGATTTCCGTCAAGCCTGAAATGAATTTCTGTCTTCATCCCAGATTTCGGTACGAAGTGAATATCACTGACACCCTTTCTTACACCCTCAACCAAAGATGCTTCTATTAAATTGATCAATGCACTTTTGGAAATTTCAGCTTCAAGTGCGGCTTCATCGATTCCCTCTTCTTGAGTTTGTTCGACTGCAATCTCTTCAGAAACTTCTTCGAACATTCTCAAAAATGGATTGTCAGGAGGTATAACTTTATTGGTTACTTCGTCATAATCTTTTTTTGTGATGAAAATAATTTCGTACTTCCGTGCACCAAAACCAGCAGCAATTTGTGAGATGTACCTATTAGTTGGATCAGTCGATGCAATGATCAGCTTATCCTTCATTTTGGGATCAAAAGATATTGGAATAATTCTATTCTCAAGACAATATGCTTTCGAGGAACCCGGTAATTTATCCATCAACTTTTTAATAAATTCAATTTCTTTGTCAGTTAAAGGATACGAGTTAGTACTGAATATCTTGAAAGCATAAATATTCGCGACTTCATGAAATATCTGATCGTGATTGAACTGAAAATCTTGGACAAGAATTTGAGCAAGATTACGCCTGGGGACAGATTTGTCGTTGCGTTTAGTTTGGAGTGCTTTCTCTAATGTGGGAAGATCGATCAAACCTTTCCGCAACAGCCAAAAACCAATTTTATCAGTTTGCTCTAATGTCTCGATGCTCATCGTTAGAATAGTCCTGTTATAAAGTTGATAAATTGAACTCCTGGGGTTTTCGGGCGAATAGTTGCTGTTTCAGCGGAAACAACTGTTAAAGCTGTAATCACAACCATTATTACCATGGCGATTACCAATTGAATTCCCTCAATTAAATATTTGAGCTTATGAGTTGTTTCGCTTTCATAATAATTCGCAATCTGGAGTGCGGAATTTTTTACCGTACCTGTTTCTTCACCAGAATGAAATCTTGATAAAGCTGTTTTTGAAAATACTCCTGAGGCTTCAAAAGCATCCGTGAGTCCTTTTCCTTCTTTGATCATCAATGGAATTGCAACATTTTTTATCCGATCCTCAAAATATTTATTGCCTGATGCTTCTGCTGCAATTTTAATTGGCTCAATGTTTTCGGCAGAGCCGGTATACAACGAATAAAACACACGGCAGAAAATTTCAATAACCGTTTTGTGAACTAAATTGCCAATGATCGGCATCTTGATCATGTATCGGTGAAGAACTATTTTACCCCGGTGAGTTGAACCATAATAGAACAATGCAATTGTAGGGAGCAGAAACGCTAAGAATAGATATAGATAATTATTTTGAATAAAATAACTAAGGTCTAGAGTTGCAGCAGTCATCGGGGGCAATTCGATTCCAAAATTCAAAAATAATTCCGCTGTAGCGGGAAAAACTTCAGCAATGTAGTAGAGACATGTTAAAATCAAAACAACTATTGTGATGGTCGGAGTAAGCATGGCACTTTTCAGATTCTTTCTGAACTCCTGCTGTCGTTCAAGAAATTTTGCCGCCGCAGTGTAAACCTCAGCCATGTTGCCACTCTTGGCTGCAAGTCCAAGCATATAACATGTAAAATTCCCGAAAACATTCTCATAGCGCCGGAAGACTTTTTCGCTGTCTTCACCTTTTTTTAGATCGTTATTAATTTCTCTTAATGATTCCCTTAGACTTTTATTAGTGACGTCATTAATCATTAATTGCAGTATCTCACCGTATGATAATTTTTCATTTAATAGATCAGCGCTGATCCTAACAAATGATACTATATCGGAGGTTGGGGGTTTTAACTGGAAATCAAATAGTTTCTTTCGAACATAAACAACTTTATAACCAAGTTTTAATAAAGCTTCTTCAACTTCTTGTTTGGAGTATGCTTTCTGTTCGCCATAAATTGGCTTGGGAGTACCGGTTTTTTTGACTTTGTATAGAAATCCAGATTTTTTAGTAAGACTCTTAATAACTAGTTTATTTCTATCTGCAACTTCTTTGACTTTTTTCTTTGCCGAAAAAATATTGTTGCTGTAGATTATTCCAGCAACATTTTTCCCCGAAGTTGTTATCGCACTAAACCGGTACTCAGCCATTTTGAATTATTAATATTAGTTGTTTATCGTAGCTCTTATCTGAGTTGGAGTAACCGTCGCAGTAGCTTTAACCTTTGCCGAACCATCATTGCCTGTCTCGGTTCCTGTTCCAACAATCGTAACTGTTTGAGCTGCAACTGTGGCTACGAATGTACCGTTACCTGTTGTGTCAATTGCCGGGGGTATTGTCCAACCTGTGAATGTGTTATTACCTCCACCCATTGAAGATGGTTTACGATAATACTGTTGTGCATAATTGCCTATTGTATTTAAATCTGCAATAACGGCGTCGCGGTTCGAACTCTGTGCACTTGTCGTTGCAATGTTAATTCCTACAACGATTGCAATTCCAACAATGATAACACCGAGTACAATTAATAAAAGTTGCTGTTGTCCCATTTAAGGATCTCCTCTTATATTGTTTTATCAGTGAGTCTCTATCCATAAGACTCATTATTTATTTCAGAAACTGTTATAATATAATTAGTTATAACAATTAATTAAAGATATTTTCTAAGTGCAATAATATAAAAAATTATGACATTGTCCAGTAAAAAATTTAAAAACTTCAATTTTTTGAAAAATCTTTTTTTGCCAGTTTCGAGGCTAATTTTTATTGATTTTTTCTCCTACCAACAAAAAAGCCCTTGATGAATCTCAAGGGCTTTTTCTCTCAAAAAATTTCAGCTAAGCTAATTACCAATGCTTACAGTTATCCCGGTCGGTGTAACCGTCGCCGTTGCTTTAACCTTAGTCGAGCCATCATTGCCTGTCTCGGTTCCAGTACCAACTATTGTAACCGTTTGTGCTGCAACTGTGGCTGCGAATGTCCCGTTACCTGTTGTGTCAATTGCCGGGGGTATTGTCCAACCAGTGAACGTATTATTTCCACCACCCATTGAAGACGGTTTACGATAATACTGTTGTGCATAGCTGCCTATTGTATTTAAATCTGCAATCACTGCATCACGATTCGAACTCTGTGCACTGGTTGTGGCAATGTTTATTCCTACAACAATTGCTATTCCAACTATAATGACACCGAGTACGATTAATAAAAGTTGTTGTTGTCCCATTTTGAGCTCTCCATTATTTATTTGAATTTATTTATTTTATCTTTCATTCAGTCGAAGCAACATTATCGGTCGACTCCTTCTTCTCATCAAATCGAATGATAAAGTTCATCTATAAAAATTAAAATTCTATGTAATTATAGTTTTCTCTATAAAATAAATCAAGTTTTTTTATTCATAGTGATATGTCTTTGTAAGTTGAGGAGCTACCGTGGTTGTTGTATTCCAAACTTGCTTCGTTAATTGTGTATTTACAGGTTTATAGAACAGGTCAACATTTCCACTAAAATTAACCTGATTTTTTGCTGTTAAACTGCCATAAATATCAACATTGCCATTTAGGTTAATATTTTGATCAGAATAAATTTGAGCTTTTACGGTTACATTTCCATTTATGTCAACGTTACCTTTTGAATATATTCCAACACTGCTAACATTGGCATCCGGAGAAGTTAATGTAACATTTCCGTTCATAGTCACATTACCTTTGACGATAAATATCCCATATCCGGTAACTGATCCGGTGATAGAAAGATTACCGCTCACATAGATGATTTTAGGATTAGCTGCAGTCCCTAATGTTATGCCGCCCGAATAACTCTTGTTGCCCATAAAAATATCTGTCGCAATTGATAAATATGAATCTGGATTATACGTCGGAAGTGCAATGTTTGATGTTTGATAATGATTAGTTAATCCAGTCGGATTTTGATTTGGAGTGATGTTCGTATTTAGTCTTGATGCGGGAGTCGATGAGGCAGTTCCAGTGTATGTAAGAAAACCATCAATATTATTATTGCCAATCATCGAGAAACTTCCATTTGTATGGATGTTAGCATTCCAATTGTTATTATTATCATCTGTGATATTTACATTTCCGTTAAGATGAAAATTCGTACCGCTTAAAACTGCATAATTCATGAATGGAGGAGGCGGTGTGGTAGTTCCACCACTTGTGACTTTAAGATAAGAAGTCGCGGTTCGTGAAACTCCTAAATAAGTTCCGGTAACCTGAATTTTCACAAGTGTATCGCCAGCAAAAACAGTATCGACGACACGATAGTTTGCATTTCCATCGAACATACTTTTTTCAAGCGTAGATGTAACTCGATAGTTTGTACTGTCAGAAATCTTATTCTGCAGCATCTGGATCATGCTATTAGCAATGTTCCGTGCATTAACGTCTTTGTAATAATCGGCTGCATTTTTGGTTGCATCTGTAGTCGATTTATTGACGTTGATAGATACGACTCCGAAAACTCCTATGCTGCCTAAAAGTAACAGGACAATCATTCTGCCCATTTTAATTTCTCCTTAATCTA
>CAZNDS010000151.1:0-7043 GCA_964571865.1 uncultured Ignavibacteriaceae bacterium
TTTCGGTTTGAACAAACCTTCTTTTACTGAACCAAGCATCCCAGCCCGCAGTACATCTTTATCTGCTTTTGCTAAATTTCGAGTCATTTGTGGAGTAAGTATTTTGAAATGTTTAACCTTGAAAAGATAATCTCCTATGAATTCTAGATCTTCATCTGTGTGTATCCAATCGGACCTATCGAAACGTGAAAGATTAATGGGACGTGAATAGCTTCTCAGAGATTTATCGCCGTTCGTATTTAAGTAAAAATCAAAATAGGATAAAACCAACTCGCGAATTGTTCGATAAACAGGTTCACGAAAACGAAGTGTGGTAAAATTTGATTTCGCAACTGCACCCCAATGCCCATTTTTCTTAAAGACTGCAATTACGTGGTCATCATCATTGTTTGCTTTCAAATCGACGATCAACGGGGGATAACCAAAAGAACTCAATGCTGCCGCAGCAAACAACGCACCTTCAAAACAATTTGCAGATTTTTCTTTAAGCACTCTCCTTGGAGATTTTGTCACATAGTCCGGATTGTATGGTATCTTATTCAAAAAGAGTTGAATGTCCATCGGTGTTTTGAATTTCGTGAAAAGTGTTTTCTTAGAGTTCATATACCCTCAAACGACATCTATTGACAAAGTGATCAAATTTTAATTTCCTGCCTATCAAAATTTAACTGGCAGTTATTGATTACCCCAATTGCCTTGCCTTTTAATTCCCACCCGTGAAATGGCGTATTAATGCTTTTTGATTTCAGATCAAATTTATTAAACGTCCAATTTTGATCTAGATCGAGTATTGTAAGATTAGCAGCTTTTCCAACCTCAATTTTTGCTTCAGCCAGATTAAATATTTTACGCGGATTTACAGACATCTTAAAAATTATTTCTTCGATTGATAATATTTTTGTGTGATAAAGCTTTGTCAGTGTTAGACCAACAGAAGATTCAAGTCCAATCATTCCGAATGGTGAGTATATATACTCCCACTCTTTTTCTTCAATTGAATGCGGCGCATGATCGCTTGCGATACAATCGATTGTTCCATCTTGCAATCCTCTAATGACTTCATCGAGATCTTCCTGTGTTCGAAGAGGTGGATTAACTTTTGTATTTGTATCATAAGTCTGAACTGCATCATCGGTTAAAGTAAAATGATGTGGCGCCGCTTCACCAGTTACTTTAAGTCCCCTATTTTTTGCCTGCCGTAAAATGCTCACAGTTCCTCTCGTACTGATGTGAGCAAGATGCAATTTCCCACCGCTGTACTCAAGAACTGCTGCGTCGCGAAGAGCAATTAAATCTTCCGCGAGCGATGGATGCGGAGGCAAACCAAATTTAGTAGAATTGAATCCCTCGTTCATCACACCATCGACTGTTAAAGAAGAATCCTCACAATGTTCAACGATTGGCAGATTGAACATTGAAGAATATTCAAAAGCGTATTTTAGAAGATGCGATGTGGAAACAGCTACACCATCATCAGAGAAACCGACTACACCAGCTTCAGCCATTTCGCCCAAAAATGCCAATTCTTTTCCCTCGCGCTTTTTTGTAACCGCGCCGATTGGATGAACGTCTACTAATAATCCCTTTGCTTTTTCTTTTATGAAAGTAACTACTTCTGCAGAATCGATTGCTGGTTCGGTGTTGGGCATACAACAGATAGCCGTAAATCCTCCTGCTGCAGCGGCGTAAGTCCCTGTTTCAATTGTTTCTTCATCTTCTCTCCCCGGTTCGCGTAGGTGCACATGCACATCAGCAAATCCAGGTGAAATGATTTTATTTTTCAGATCAAAAATTCTATCTGCTTTCCCTGAAATGTTTTTTTCAATCGCGGAGATAATCCCCTCTTCAATTAAAATATCCGCCGACTTATTCAAATCTATTTGCGGATCAATTAGTTTTGCATTTTTAAATAATATCTTCATGGTAAAGCTTTTTTCTTTTAATATTAATTATTTCTGGTTCCGATTAAATACAGTACGGCCATTCGAACAGCGACACCATTTGTGACCTGTTGAAGTATTACTGATGAGCTGCCATCGGCAATATCAGAAGATAGTTCAACACCGCGATTGATAGGACCTGGATGCATGATTAAAACATCTTTTTTATTTCTTAATAATCGTTCTTTGCTAATTCCATACAACCGTGAATATTCTCTCAACGAAGGAAAGTTTGAAGCAGCGCCTCGCTCAAGCTGAATCCGTAAAATATTGAGTACATCAGAAAATTGTATTGCGTCATCAAGCTTATGAAAAATCCGAACTCCAAGCTTATCGAGATGACGTGGAATCATTGTTGCCGGTCCGCAGACTGCAACATTAGCCCCCACAGTGATCAAACCGAAAATGTTGGACATTGCAACCCGACTGTGAGAAATATCACCAATGATACAAACATTCAATCCAGATAGGTCTCCAATCTTTTCTTTGATTGTATACATATCGAGAAGTGCTTGAGTTGGATGTTCGTGGCTGCCATCGCCTGCATTAATGACATTTGAGTCAATTAGCTGTGTTAAATAATGCGGTGAGCCAGCAGCGGTGTGACGCATTACAACCATGTCAATTTTCATTGCTTCTATGTTTCGAACTGTATCTTTGAGAGTTTCACCTTTTGTAAGCGAACTTGTACTTGCTGTAAAATTTAGAACATCGGCAGAGAGTCGTTTCTCAGCAAGCTCAAACGAAATTCTTGTTCTGGTTGAACTTTCAAAAAAAAGATTGACTACGGTTTTCCCCTGGAGTGTCGGTACTTTCTTTATCGGTCTATCGATAATTTCTCTGAAACCGACAGCAGTTTCGAGAATCAGTTCGATATCTTTCTTTGGAACAGTTTCTAATCCGAGTAAATGTCTTGATTCAAGCGGCATTTTTTTCTCACGCAAAATTATAAAATTCTAATTTCTAAATCCTAAAATCAATCAGGGTTAAAAATTACTTAAGTCTTACTGCTTCCTAAACTTTCAACTAAATAAACAGCATCTTCGCCATCGACTTCAGTGAGTTTAACTTTCACTTCTTCATTTAAAGATGTTGGAATATTTTTACCAACGAAATCAGCTTTAATTGGAAGTTCACGATGACCGCGGTCTACAAGCACCACATATTGAATTGATGCGTATCTGCCGAGATCAGTTAAAGCATCCATCGCAGAGCGTGCAGTTCTCCCGGTATACAAAACATCATCGACAAGAATTATATCCTTGTCGGTGATATCAAAAAGTATATTGGTTGCTTTGACTTCTGGCTGCTTCATTTTAACTCGTACATCATCCCTGTAGAGTGTAATGTTTAGAACTCCAAACGGGATTTCAAATCCTTCAATCTCAGAGATCTTGCTGCAAATTCGCCTCGCCAAAAATTCGCCGCGAGTTTGAATTCCAACAATTGCAATATTTTCCGCACCAGTATTACGTTCGATGATTTCATGAGCTAACCGGGTAATAGTGCGAGTTAAATTTTCATGATCGATTAATTTTGCTTTTATTTGCATAAAAAAATCCCGACTAACTTTGCTAATCGGGATCCCATATTTATTAAACTCTTTTTCATATTTCCTTCTCTGCCTCACTGAGCAGACTTAAAGGTAAAAACTCCGATTCAATATAGATAAATCTCTGAGATTATCAAATTACAATTTTTATCTTCTAATCAAATGCCCTATCTTTGCAGAGATTTTACGCAATTTGACAAAAGGAATACTTGAGAATGAAGTCTATCTTTTCAAAAATCTTTTCAAAATCACTTGACTACATTGAAATCATTGGTAACAAACTTCCGCATCCGGCTACATTATTCGGATTGTTGGCGTTGATTGTTGTTATTATCTCCTGGATTGGCGATTTGTTTTCGCTACAAGCTGTTCATCCAGCCGATGAATCATTGATTACTGTGAGAAGTTTATTGAGTGGTGATGGAATTCGATGGATGTACACGAACATTACACACAATTTTGTAAACTTCCCTCCGCTTGGTTATGTACTTGCTGTTATGATTGGAATTGGTGTAGCAGAAGGTTCTGGTTTATTCACTGTTATGATTCGATCTTTAGTAATAAATGCGCCAAAAAAATTGATCACTGGTTCAATTGTTTTTGCTGGAATAATTTCCCATCTCGCTTCTGAAGCAGGTTACGTCGTATTGATTCCACTTGGTGCAATAATATTTCATGCATTAGGCAGACATCCAATGGCAGGACTTGCCGCTGCATTTAGCGGCGTCAGCGGAGGATTCGGTGCAAACTTTTTAATTGGTTCTGTCGATCCAATTTTAGCGGGACTCTCTCAGTCTGCAGCACAGATTTTAGATCCAACCGAAACTGTGAATCCTGCTGTCAATTTCTATTTCATGTTTGTATCTGCATTTTTGATCGTAATTGCAGGTACATGGATAACTGAAAAAATTGTCGAGCCACGATTAGGGAAATACAGTGGAAACGCAGAAAAAATAGAAATTGAACAGATTACGCCCATAGAAAAGAAAGGTTTAAAGTGGGCAGGTTTGAGTTTACTTGTCATTGTTATCCTGCTTGCCTTCACAATTATTCCAGAAAGCGGAATATTCCGCGATCCAAAAACTAAAGATGTTCTTCACTCTCCTTTCTTTGAAGGTATTATTACAGGAATATTAATTTTCTTTTTAGTTCCTGGATTGGTTTATGGCGCAATTGTCGGATCAATTAGAAACAATAAAGATATGATGAAGCACATTATCAAATCGATGGGGACGCTTGCGACTTACATAGTTCTCGTTTTCTTTGCAGCACAGTTCGTTTACTTTTTCCGTTACAGCAATTTAGGTTTAATACTTGCAATCGATGGCGCTGAATTTCTAAAAAATGTTGGATTAACCGGCATTCCATTGATTGTTGCATTCGTTATTCTTTCTGCATTTATTAACATGTTCATGGGAAGCGCCTCGGCAAAATGGGCGATCATGGCGCCAGTGTTTATACCCATGTTCATGCTTCTAGGATATCATCCTGGATTAACTCAAGCAGCTTTTCGAATTGGTGATTCAGTTACAAATCTAATCACACCAATGATGAGTTACTTTGCACTGATTGTTGCGTTTGCCCAAAAGTATGATGAGAAATACGGAATAGGAACAATTATCTCCACAATGATTCCCTATACAGTCTTGTTCACTATCTTCTGGACAATACTACTTGTCATTTGGATGTTGTTTGGATTACCAGTTGGACCAGATGGACCATTATACTTAAGTAATTGAGAATTAAGAATTGATAATGAAGAATTGAGAATGGAGAGTGGAGAATTGATAATGGAGAATGGAGAATTGTGAAGGAATCGGAATTTTGATTTTTGATATTTGATTTTTGATTTATTTTGGTAATTGAGAATTAAGAATTGATCCGTCAGCTGACGGATGGACAATTGAGAATAGAAATTACAAATCGATCCTAAATTTTGATTTTTGATATTTGATTTTTGATTTATTTTGTGGGCACAGTAGGGTTCGAACCTACGACCTCACGCGTGTGAAGCGTGCGCTCTAGACCAACTGAGCTATGCGCCCGAATTCAATTAATAATGCAAATTTCAAAGTGCAAATTTATTATACATAATTTACATTTTTTTATTCACGAAAAAAAATTCACCAACTGTATTACAATTCCATTTAAAATTACAGATTGAAACATTGAGCGTTTACGATTCGTTAAATCAGCCAATTTACCTTGCTAAAACTTTAGTCAATAAGTAAATTTGAACTCAAAATTTTAAGGAAGTTTATGAACACGATAAAAATGGTCTTTTTAATGACCTTAATGATGGTACTTTTTCTTGCTGTTGGATTTTTGCTCGGAGGCAGAGAAGGTTTAATGATTGCATTTGTAATTTCATTGGGAATGAATTTTATTTCCTATTGGTTTTCTGATAAAATTGTTTTAAGCATGTATCGGGCACGAGAGATTTCCGAAAAAGAAGCACCGAAGCTCTATCGAATGGTTCAGAAATTGGTGAAGAATAACAACATGCCGATGCCAAAGGTTTATGTAATGGAGAATCCAACTCCAAATGCTTTTGCAACAGGACGAAATCCACAAAATGCTGCAGTTGCGGTTACAACTGGAATTTTACAAATATTAAGGGATGATGAACTCGAAGGGGTACTTGCTCACGAATTAGCTCATGTCCGCCATCGAGATATTTTGATTGGTACAGTCGTAGCTACATTAGTTGGAACAATAACATTTATCGCACGAATGGCTGGATGGACAATGATGTTTTCCGGAGGCGATAGAGACCGTCGCGGAGCCGGAGAAGCAATTACTTCACTTGTTTTGATGATAATCGCTCCGATTGCCGCAATGATGATTCAAATGGCGATTAGCCGTTCAAGAGAATTTTATGCCGACGAAGGAGGAGCAAAAATTTCCGGAAAACCTCTTTCACTTGCCTCCGCACTTGGGAAATTAGAACAAGCTGCTCAATTAAGACCGATGGCTCATGCGGGTCCATCTTCAGCTCACTTATTCATTGTCAATCCGCTTAGAGGGAGTTCAATTTTTAAATTGTTTTCGACTCATCCTCCAATCGAAGATCGAATTCAGCGGCTAAAATTGATTGCGCAAGGAAGAGTTTAATCTTTATTTTGAGTAAGATGAATTTTTGTCCAAGCCGCAGCTTTATTTTGATTCTCTTTATTTGCGCATGCAGCATTTCTGCTTTCTCACAATCTGAAAAATCGAATCGCGAAATAGTATCTGAGCTATTGTCTGATTCATTTTCTCCTATTGAAAAATTTTCGTTCGATGAGAATAGCTCGATAGGAATTCAAGTAGAAAAAAATATTTACGGCAATATAGTTGAATCGAAGCTAATCCAATTATGTTCGCGAAGAAATCTTAAGACTACTGTTTCAAAAAAATCGGCTAACTATATTTTGTCTGCTGAAGCAAGTTCTATTGAGATTTTATATCCGAGAATTATCTCATCTCCTCTGTTTGGTGATAAAATGATTGAAAGAGAAGTTCATATTAAAGGAGAATACTTCCTTAAAAAAGATTCGGCCATTGTTCTT
>CAZNDS010000152.1:0-7027 GCA_964571865.1 uncultured Ignavibacteriaceae bacterium
CGGCTCCGTGGGCTTTACCGAATGTGTGTCCACCCGCAACGAGAGCAACGGTTTCTTCATCATTCATTGCCATTCGAGCAAAAGTTTCGCGTACATCTTTTCCGGAAGCAATAGGATCCGGATTTCCATCTGGGCCTTCGGGATTTACATAAATTAATCCCATCTGAACTGCAGCAAGAGGATTTTCAAGATCGCGTTTTCCTGTGTAACGACTGTTAGGTTTATCACTAGTTGCCAGCCATTCTTGTTCTGCACCCCAATAAATATCTTCTTCGGCTTGCCAAATGTCTTCTCGTCCACCGCCGAATCCAAAAGTTTTAAAACCCATTGATTCAAGCGCACAGTTACCTGCTAAAATCATTAGATCTGCCCAAGAAATTTTATTACCATATTTCTTTTTGATGGGCCATAACAAACGTCGGGCTTTATCAAGATTTGCATTATCCGGCCAACTATTTATCGGTGCAAATCGCTGGTTGCCTGTACCTCCGCCACCACGACCATCGGCCGTACGATATGTGCCTGCGCTATGCCAAGCCATGCGAATAAACAATCCGCCATAGTGTCCCCAATCTGCAGGCCACCAATCTTGCGAGTCTGTCATCAATGCGTACAAGTCTTTCTTAACTGATAAAAGATCTAGCTTCCTAAATTCTTCAGCGTAATTGAACTCAGCATCCATAGGATTGGAAGCAGGTGTATGCTGGTGTAGTATACTAAGGTTTAATTGATTAGGCCACCAATCTCTGTTGGATGTGCCTCTCCCTGCGGAGGTTCTACCGGTTACAGGGCACTTACTCTCATCATTCATTATAGTTCTCCTTTAATTTATTAGATTCAAAGAAATTGTTTCTATTGTGTTTTTAACTTCGTTGATCACTCTGACTAAAAAAAATTATTCATGCATGCTGTATTAAAAGGATTTCTTTAGGTATATATTTTCTTTATTTATGTTTTTTGTTAAATGTGCCAATGATTTGAAGTCTTATATCTTTCACATTAAAATTTGGTATTCTCCTTTTTTTAAAATGATTTTCGAGTAGATCGTTTAATTCATCATCAAAAAAATCCTCAATTCGATCGGTGTCTTCACAGTACAGGTGATGGTGCTTATCAAGTATTGCATCATAACGCATAACATCTTCGGCGGTCTTAACTTTTTTTACTAAACCTTTTTCAACAAATGTTTCTAAAGTTTTATAAATCGTACCAACAGCTATGTTTGGATAATTTCTAACTACATATTCTTTAATATTATCTGTAGTAGGATGATTCTTAAGATTGCTCAAAGCTTCAAGAACTGCGGTTCTTTGCGGTGTGACTTTTAGATTGATATTTTTTAGATCAACTCCATGTTGTTCTTTTTTCATAAGTATTTTTCTTATATGAGAAATATTCTTACTTAGGATAAGTAATTATTTCATTAATTTCAAGTATTGTTTGCACAATGAGAAATAATCCGCATTGAATCATAATTAATGTAACCCAAGAGAAGTTGGGTTACTGGTCGTTGACTCATAACTTAGGTAACCAAAAATTATGGATTTATATTATCCCAGAATTGTCATTAGAAAATGAGTGAGTTTTAGCAGTTTATTACTATGCAATCTGTTACAGAGAAATATCTTAATCAAAATGTGTAAGTTTTTTGTGTGAAAAATTTTTAAATAATTCCAATTTTTTATAAGAATAACTTATTGTATTCAAATAAGTTAACTAATGTTTTTTCTAATGGCGGTCATTAGAAATTGTTACCTAATGACAAATTTGGGATAATGCAAACATTTTCCCGTTTCTCCTCGAAGATAAGTTTTGCCTCTCTTTTTGTTATGCCACGGCTTGTATGTTGAGCAAGCTTCCATTGCTGATAAAATACTTACTATGCCATTACTTCTACCTGTCTTTTTGATTATTTCTTTAACAATATCTTCCTTTCGAGCTTTGCTATTACGAATAAAGGTAATCTCAAT
This sequence comes from uncultured Ignavibacteriaceae bacterium, assembly GCA_964571865.1. GTDB lineage: Bacteria > Bacteroidota > Ignavibacteria > Ch128b > Ch128b > JAHJVF01. The sequence continues at coordinate 1,971 of CAZNDS010000152.1, forward strand.
CCCTTGCTCTTCTGATATTCTTTGGATTTGCTCTCTGATTTTTTCCTTATATGGTTCGGCAAATCGAGCATAATCAAATATCCGAATATTGTGGTTATACAAATATTTTGTCATACCTTCGGCATAACATATTCCAGGAATGGTTCCAGTAATGATAATTCGGTCATAGCAACTGAGGATACTTTTTATTTCTTTCGAATATCGTTCGACGATTGTTTCCATATTTTTTTATCGTAAATATACATGTTTTCAACTTTTGGGTTGTGGCTCGTCCACGTTAGGGAGTGACGAATGTTTGTGGAGATAAGGGGAGTCTCCGCCAACGGCGGATCCCTTTGGGAGAACCCCTGACCTCCCCGATTTCATCGGGGCGCTCTCAAATCTGAGCAATAATAGTCTGCCCGATATAATACTTAGAAGTCTTTTTACTCATTAGTCTGGAAGCTGTGTACATGGGATTCTTTAAGATTAAGATTTAATTTGTGGAGATAAGGGGAGTCGAACCCCTGACCTCGCCGATTAAGTGTTGTCTTCAAAATTAGATTTAACTAATAAAAATATTTAATCTTTTTTTAAGACCGAGTTCAATTATTCGATAAAAAGTGGAAATTTGAATATCACTTTTACCTGCTTCTATTCTTGAAATGTAACTTTTTTTTGTCCCGCTTTTTTCAGCAAGCTGCTCTTGAGTTAAATTGGCTTTTTTCCTTTCTTCCTTCAACATTTCTCCCAATCGAAATGAAATTGAATCAGCATCAAATTTTTCTCTGCGTTCACTCCCTTTTTTACCATATTGTTTATCTAAATGCTCGTCAAATGCTGTTAGTTTTCTCATATAATTTTCCTTTCCGACTTTTCCAAGAAATATTCTTCTTTCAATTTCATAGCAAGCTCTAATTCTTTTTTATGTGTCTTCTGAGATTTTTTTGAAAAACCATTAATCAGAATTATCAGGTTTCCCTCATCAAAAAAACTGAATATCCTCATATTACTTTTATGTGTAATCACTCTAATTTCATAGAGACTATCTGTTCCCTCCAAATATTTCAGAAATTTAATAGGAACCCTTTCAACATTTCGGATCAAATCTAGAACGAAATCGATTTTTTCTTTTGATTTCAGATCTTGCCTTGAATAGAAATCAAGAAAATAATTTCCGTAGAATAATATTTTCCTTTTCATGTTAAAAGATAACTAATTAGTGAACAACATCAAAAATAATTTCTCAAATGAATGACAATTATGATGCTGTTGCCTCTCACGACAACTCAGCGGGAAACTTACGAGTCTGTCGCGCAAGTCTTTTACATGACAATCATGGGACACACTATAACTGGCTATATTTGTTTTCAGTTAAATTGAGCTGATTTGTTTTGGGATGATAAGTGGCAACCAGGCAATAGAATCGCATTATAATATAATTGTCTTCGATTCCCCGTACTTATTATTAGTGGTGAAAGAATCTGATTTATTTGGTCTGCCTAATAAATCCATAAACCCAGATTTGTCATTAGAAAATGAGTGAGTTTTAGCAGTTTATTACTATGCAATCTGTTACAGAGAAATATCTTAATCAAAATGTGTAAGTTTTTTGTGTGAAAAATTTTTAAATAATTCCAATTTTTTATAAGAATAACTTATTGTATTCAAATAAGTTAACTAATGTTTTTTCTAATGGCGGTCATTAGAAATTGTTACCTAATGACAAATTTGGGATAAAGATAACTTTTTAGTTGCTCTTTATATTTAATATATTTTCGCAGTCTTTTAATTTCCTTAGTGACTTTTTTAGAAGTATCTATAATTTTCAAAGAGTGGGGGATCAATTCATTTTGATAATTAACAGCTTCATATGCCCAATCAGGTTTGTACTCAATAACATTTTCAACAAAGGTACGTGATTGAATTATTTTATTTTGAAAGTGAAGTAAAATATTATTCAAGTTTTCAAAATATCCTGGTTGGAATAATAACCTTATGTTTTGCCAATCAACGTCAGAAAATTTAACATTTACATTTTTTAACAAAAGCTGATGCTTGTTTTTCAAATGATTAATCTTAGTACGAAATTTTAAAGCAATTTTAAGGTTATTTTTTGTTTGTTTTAATAATTCTGTTCTTATTTCTTTTGACTTTTTTAGAATAAGAAAGATTTCCTTGAAAGCGAATTCAAATGTACGGTCATCTAAATAACCGTACGTAGTGGTTGTTTTAGTAATGGTAGATGTGCTTGTAAACCAACTATATTTATTTTCTTCGCTTATTTTCTTTCTCCCAAATTGGTAAATATCCAAAAAACCTTGAGTCAAAGCAGTTATATCGGTAAAAACCTCGTCTTCTTTCAAAGGGTGATTTAATGAATGTAAAAAAACATGTGAAATTTCATGTGCCATTATCATTGCGAAAACATGCTTGTTCCTTTTACTTTCTCTGCTGATATAAACATCAATAGGGAAATTCACAAGAGTTGGTGAACCGAAAAATGGTAAATTGTTCGGAATAGTTACTTTAGCGACAATTCCATATTTGTTGCAATCGCTCAAGTATCCGTTTTCATGGAATTTATTATTTAATGCCGTTGAATTAAAAAAATCATTTTTAACGATTATTAAGTTTATTTCAATAGGAAGTCCAAATTGCTCAGCAATGAGCTTGATTGCTTTTTTAGTTTTACCATTGCTAATTAGTGATAAAAGTTTTGCCCGATTGGGCATGGATTCTTTAATCCCAATGGAATTATGAATATTCTTGATTACTAATCTAATTTCATCATTATTCATATTTATATGCGATTAAAACATTTTAACAAAGTGGCTCCTCGTCTCACTGAACAGAATGATATTTACCAACTGAAATTCGACTATCAACTAGTTACCCATCTTTTCGAGTGGTTCATTTCTATAATTTTATATAATAGAATTAATTCAAACAAAATTATTAATACTAATTAAATAACCTAAACTCCAAACTTTTAGAACATGTTTTTGATGTCGTATTGAAGTAAATGTTATAATGAGATATTTAATTTTACAGATATCTTCTAATAAGTTCTTTACAATTTACGGGTTCAATAATTGGTTTAGGAATATCTCTACTAAAAGTAAAGTATTTGCTTATTATCTCATCAATTTCTTTCTCATTTTTACTGAAGGCAGTTCCATAAATTTGTGGAGGATTATCATAATTCAAATTATTATTCAATTCTAACATATTCATATTTTTTTCTATGTATCCAACACCCAAGAAGTATATCCTTTTTGCCTTATATAACTTTTTACTAATTCTATCATAATCCTTAAAACCATCTTTCATCAGGTGAAAATTTTTTAGAGTATCTTTAATTCTTTCAAAAGTTTCAATTTTTTCGCCAAAGTTTACCATTGTGTGAGTGTTTGTCTCATCTTTGAATGGTAAACGTCCAAGTGAGCCATAAAGATGTATGATTTTATATAGGAAAAAATCTATTTGGTATTTATTTTGGCTATAACTTAATATCTCTTTGAATAATCCTTCAAATTGTTTAATGAACAAGTATTCAACCAATCTATCATAATTAAAAGTCAGAAAATGGACTTTATTCAAATCAAATAATGAAGGATCTTTTTGTTCTTTACAATCTTTCAGCATTGCACGAAGAACTAATTCGAACCAATCGCTCAAATATTTTGATTGTCGGTCCATGTCGTAATTATTTTCAAAGTCCAACAAATAAAATTGAATAGCTATCTTCCCAATCTCCTCATATTGCTCATTTACACTGATACATTCATCTAAAGTTGTAGTACCTATTGTTTCTAACAATCTTTCAACAAAGTCTTGTGCCAGTTCAGTTCTTTTGCATTTTTCAAATTTGATTAGTCGTGAATTAAAATCAGAAGTATATGGTATATCTCTATAGTCACCTTCAAAATTCTCAACTATTTTAGCTCTTAAATCAGCATCAGTCGGGAAATTGAATGGTTTCGAGGCTCCCGAACCAAGAATAAATACTGTTTCTATATCTATCATTTAACCACGCAGTTTAACAAGTAGATAGCTTTGTCACTAAATGATTGACTCGGCATGTAGATACAAGTAAATAGCATTCGCTATACTCCATTTACATTTAATTATTGTTTTTAAGTAAAAACTATTTTTAAATAATCTAGTAGAGTCAGATTTTTCAGTGTACTTTTATTTTTATAACTAACAATAAATGAGTCATAATCTGAAGATTTATCAATCTCTTGTTTTAATCTAAGATAGAAAACACTTTTCCAATGTAAGTAACCGGTTTTAAAACTGCTTGTCTCATATAATAAACGTGTTGAAAATAAATTACCAAAAATGAAGCCTATCCAGCATGCTACAACAACGAAATTAAATGTCCTTTTTGTCCCATAAGCAAACCATTTATTATGTCAAATCCACTATCAAAATTTATGTCATTAAGATTGAAATGCAGGAGTAAAATTGATATAGCAAAAATTAGGAGGAAATACTTATTTATGATTATGAGAACTTGAAAGGGTCTATTCTTTGATGAAATCCATTTTTCAAACTCATCATTGTTTGAGGTATTTATTTCCTCTCTGATTTTCTCGAATAAAGAATTCAAATAATTATAATAAAGTGATTCTGATATTAATTCAGATTTTTTAAAATTATATCCTGTATAACATATTCTATTCATTAGGCATATAAAGCAACTTAACTTATGCCTGCAAAATCTGGGATATTATTTCAAAGAGATTTATCAGCATCCGTTTGCATAACATAAATCTTGATCCAAATCGGTTTCAGGGCATTCTAGTCCTAAGTGTTTATCTAAAGTATAAAATAGTCGATTGTAATATTGTTGAAAGTGTTCCCTGTTTATCATGCTAAAAGATGGATGATTTTTGATTCCCGCGTAAAACTTTATTAATCATTGTTGTCAAAATAATGCTTGGAATTTGTTTGGTTCTGTAAATACATACAGTAAACATTCAAGAAACTTAACGATAATTAATTTGTGGAGATAAGGGGAGTCGAACCCCTGACCTTCTGAATGCCATTCAGACGCTCTCCCAGCTGAG
>CAZNDS010000153.1:0-7022 GCA_964571865.1 uncultured Ignavibacteriaceae bacterium
GTGACTCGCACTCCTTTGAAATACTGTCCGGTCCAGCTTGCATGGGATATTGTTAAATCACCTATTTTCACTTTACCAGCAGCTTGATTTGAGTTTACTACAGTAACATTTTTCATGCTGGTTATGCCGAAATAATCGCGGACATATTTTCGGATACTATCTACTCTTGTATTAATAAAAATTCTAACCGTATCAATGTTGGCATTCCAAGTTGCTGAATTGCTTCCCCACTTCGCAGTTTCAAAAGGAATATCATTTATTAAATGAGCCTTTAAGGAATCGAGAACTCTATTAACGTTCAACGGCTGTAAGTCCGTATTAAGGAGGTCAGTCAATCTTGCTATGAATTTATCTTTAAAAGTTTGATTCGTCATGAAACGCCGAAACATCAATGTACCGACCACTTTACCTGGATCATCTTCAAAAGACAGATCCTTCCTAACTGTATCTCGCAATGCCCAGGCGAAGGTATTATATGGAGTGAAATTTAGAGTTCGGAAACATCTATCTACATCCCATAGAATCCAATTCCACTTCCCAGCTGCAGTTCTTTCTTTTGCAAGATAAAAATTTGTGTGAGGCCAGTCATCATTTCCGCCCCAAATTTCGAAAATTTGATAATCAATGTAATCATTCGCATTAACTAAACTTTCCAAGTAGGAGAATTTCGCTGAATCAATTATTGGATTATTCCAAATGAAATTCCAAAGAGTATTCCATTGAACATTATCGCCGATATCTGCAACCCAGCTGTTGCGCAAGTCGACATCATTCAATCCCATGTAATTATTCAAAAAACTTTTATTGATGTGCTCACGAAGATTATAAATACCAAATGGGAGTCCATTAACATAGACTTGTGCATAATTCCCATGAGAGTAATATCCTTTGCTTTTAGCGTATAGATCCGTTAACAGCTGATCACGCATTAAAGTCCAGCGCCAGGATTCCTGCATCATGTCGTTTCCACCAGATTTTAAAACAATCCTATCAAATTTATCAACATGACTATCATTGAATAGTTTATAATCTAATTTTGCTGTCGTGAAGTTTGATTCAAAATAAATCCGCATTGGCTTTTTAGGAAACGATCTCGAAGCTCCACCATGCACACGAACTCCTCCATCGATTTCGAATTGTGTTGAATTCGCACGATTAAAGTAATGAACAAAAATTGGTCGCTCCCATTTATCTCCAGTCGAATCGTAGAACACAAAAATACCCGAATCGGGAGAATATAGATTTGCTTGATCTGAGATCAACGAAAAAATCGGGAGATTACCGCCGGGCTGTTTTATATATGACACTGAATTTATATTACTGGGAACTCTGCCTGATGCATAAGCGACTGCTCTAACTACTTTTGTAGAATTAATCGAAATTGGTGATGTGTATAAAAAACTTGTAGTTGAAGGATTCGATCCATCCATTGTATAATAAATTGAAGCTCCCACAATCGGATGAGATAAGGTTAATTGAAAATTAGATGAATAAATTCCTGTCGGATGTGAAAAATCGGGTGATGGAATTGGAAGTTTTGTAGTACTGTCATTTGAAGTCCCGGGAGTTGGTAGTTGATAAAACGTCCAAATCGATCCAGCATCAGGACGCCTCCCGTAACTTATATCGGAGGTCTGTCCGCTGAATGTAATTGAATCTAAATAGATATTTGAAGGTGAGCTTAAGCCTATAAATTCGCCGGCTGCACTAAGTCTAAAATTCGAATGAATGAACGAACCGATCATAGTATCGCGATCGGATGCCCAGATCAGCAGAAATCCTTTGGCAGGAATTTGAGCAGAATCAGGGAAATACCATTTATTTGGATTGATAGGATTATCGGTCAATCTAAAGCCTGACAGAGAAACTGAGAAAGAATTCGGATTATAAATTTCAATCCAATCTTCATACGAATTGAAATTATCTTTAATAGTCGTATTATTCAAAGCCATAAATTCATTGATATATAAATTCTGACTTTGAAGTGTAAGCGGAATGAAAAGTAAAACTAAAAATATTATTTTTGAAATATTCACTTGTTATTTTTCTATATGCTTCAGTAACTACTTGAATAAGCTCGTTCCGAAGGTTTAATCAATAAATTTTGAATACGAACCTAATATTTTAATATAATCGGTTAATTCTTTCAGCTGTTTAATTGCGTTTTTTACATTTATTTCATTAATAGATCCAATAAAATCAAGATAGAAATAATATTCAAATGGTCGTTCACGGATTGGCCTCGATTCAATCTTTGTTAAATCTATCCCGCGCAAGGCAAATCCGCTTAATGCTTTGAAAAGAATCCCCGATTCATTCTTTAACGAAAAAACAATTGAGGTTTTATTTGGTTTACCTATTGATTTAACTTTATTAGTCGAGAGTATTAAAAATCTAGTAAAATTTTCTTTATAGTCTTCAATATTTCCTTTTAAAATCTTTCCCCCATATAATTTGGCGGCAGAATTTGAAGCAATTGCAGCTGAGTTGATAGAGTCGGACTCCATTAACATCTTAACACTTCCGGCGGTGTCGTAAGTTTCTATAACTTCCACGGATTTTATTGTTTTTATAAAAGTTTGGCATTGTTGAAGTGCCATAGGATGTGAATATATTTTATTGATATCTCCGATTTTTGATTTCTTTTGTCCAATTAAATGATGCGAAATTCTGAGACTGATTTCCCCAACTATCTGCAGTTTGTACCTCATCAACAAGTCGTAGTTTAGATGCAAGCTACCAGCAAGCGAATTCTCAATTGGAACTATGCCGAATGAGGATCTGGTTCTTTTAACTAACTCAAAAACTTTTTCAAACGTAAAACAAGAAATCGTGTTAATATTTTCCCGGAAATATTTAACTGCTGCCTCTTCTGAGAAGGCGCCGTGCTCCCCCTGAAAAAAAACTTTTTTCCTCATTTATTGCTTTTTGTGTTTGATACTCTTATTTTCATTCCAGTTACACATGAAACTAAAAATGACAATTAAAATTACAAAATATTTATTTTATTTCACGGGATATTTTTACTTTTTAATCAAACTTTGAAAAGAGTAGTTGCAAGGTAATGTGCCCCTCTTAGTAACTACTGAGAGGGGTTTTTTAGTTTAAAGGAGAATCACCATGGTTATTATAATGGAAGTCAACGCAAATGACCTCCAAATAAAAAATGTAATTGAACAAATTCAGTTAAACGGTCTCAAACCGCATCTCTCAACCGGCGAAGAGAGAACAATTATCGGCGTAATCGGCGATGATAGAAAATTGCAGGAAGCAAACTTCAAAATTCTTCCTGGAGTTGAAAATGTTTTCAGAATACTCAAACCTTATAAACTTGTCAGCCGTGAGTTTAAAAGGGATTCTACCATTATCCGCATCAATGGAGTTTCAATTGGAAATGGGCATCGTGTAGTGATCGCTGGACCTTGCGCGGTAGAAAGTGAAGAACAAATTTTACGTTCTGCTCAAATTGTAAAATCTTATGGAGCGAACATTCTTCGCGGCGGTGCTTTCAAACCACGAACTAATCCATATACATTTCAGGGACTCGGTATTGAAGGACTGAAATTACTTCAGAAAGCAAAGCAGGATACGGGGCTCCCAATCGTCACAGAAGTTCTTGAAGCTTCGGATGTAGAACTTATTTCAGAATATGCAGATATTTTGCAAATTGGAACTAGAAACATGCAGAATTATCAATTGCTCAAAGCTGCTGGAAGAATAAAAAAACCAATTTTATTGAAGCGAGGAATGTCGGCTACTCTTCAGGAGTTTTTAATGAGTGCGGAATATATTCTCTCGGAGGGAAATCAACAAGTGATTCTCTGTGAAAGAGGAATAAGAACCTTCGTTGAATATACTCGAAATACTCTTGATCTAAATATCGTTCCGGTGATTAAAAAATTATCGCATCTTCCTGTGATAGTTGATCCAAGTCATGGAACCGGCAGGACGGATATAATCATTCCTATGAGTCTTGCAGCACTCGCAGCAGGCGCAGACGGATTAATGGTTGAGGTTCATCCTGAACCTGAAAAATCTGTTTCTGATGCTGATCAAACCCTTTCTCCAAACCAGTTTGGCGAACTTATGGAAAAGACTAAAAAACTGTTAAGCGTTTTTCATTGAGGTGGATTATGGCAGGTAATGTATTTGGAAATTTGTTCAGAGTTATAACATTCGGAGAAAGTCATGGACCCGTTATCGGAGTTGTGATCGATGGGATGCGACCAAACTTGTCTATCGATGTTTCTGAAATCCAAAAAGATTTAGATAAACGAAAACCTGGACAGAGCAAAGTAACTTCTCGAAGAAAAGAAACCGATAAAGTCCAGATTGTCTCAGGAATATTTGATGGAAAGACTACAGGCACACCACTCTGTATGTTGATAAGAAATGAAGATGCAAGATCGAAAGATTATTCTGACCTTAAAGAGGTCTTTCGCCCCGGACATGCAGGGTATACTTTTCTTAAAAAATATGGAATATATGATTATCGAGGCGGAGGGAGAGCATCCGGAAGAGAAACTGCTTCGAGAGTTGCCGCGGGTGCAATTGCGAAACAACTTTTGCACTCGAGAGGAATCAAAGTCGCGGCTTATACCAAACAAATTGCATCAGTGGAGATTAATGATTTTGTTGAGGATGAAATAGAAAAAAATATTGTCCGTTCACCGGATAAACTTGCAGCAGAAAAAATGATCGAACTAATTGAAGAGGCGCGAAAAGATGGAGATTCACTCGGTGGAATTGTCGAGGTCCGCGTTCGAGGACTTAGAGCAGGTTTTGGTGAGCCTGTATTCGATAAAATTGACGCAGACCTTTCAAAAGCCATGATGTCAATCGGCGCAGTAAAAGGTTTTGAAGTAGGAAGCGGATTCAAATCTGCTGAAATGCGTGGAAGTGAATGTAACGATCAGTACGTGATCAACCCTGACACAAAAGAAGTTGGAACGGTCACTAACAACTGTGGCGGGATTCTCGGCGGAATTACCAATGGATCTGATTTAGTTTTTAGAATAGCTGTGAAGCCGACCTCTTCTATTTCAAAGAAACAAAAAAGTGTTACTACTTCCGGAGAAGAAATTGAAATTCAGATTGGGGGGAGACACGATCCATGCATTTGTCCTAGAATTGTTCCTGTAGCAGAAGCAATGACAGCACTCGTGTTAATCGATCACATTTTAATGAATGAAAGAATCGGTACCGGTAAAGAACATTTAGATGAAAAACGAAATGAGCTAGACTTAATTGATAGACAGATTCTGATGCTAATTCACGCAAGAGAAAATCTTGTGAAAGAAGTTGCAAAGGTCAAAAAAGAAAATGGTTTTGATATCGAAGACAACGAAAGAGAGCAAAGTGTTTTTAAGAACTGGATTTCTGCTGCTGAGGAACTAAATTTGGACAAAGAACTTATAGAACAAATCATGAAACTTATTCTTGAACGTTCAAAATTTATTCAATCCAAAGGATAATTATTGAAAGCAGGAATTATCGGCTGCGGACGGTTTGGGAAACTCTTCGTAAAATATTTTGATAAATATTTTCAGTTTGAAATTTATGACCTCTCTTTTTCGCTGCCAGCTGGCGAGAAAAAAAAATTATTTGACAATTTTTCTAAGTGCGAATACATTTTTTTTGCAGTTCCAATCTCCAAACTTGAAGACGCCGCAATAGAAATTTCTCCGTACGTAAATATAAACTCACTCGTAGCAGATTTATGTTCGATTCAGGAATTTCCACTGTCCGTTCTAAAAAAATACTTTCCGAATAATGAGGTTGTAAGTCTCCATCCCCTTTTTGGACCTGAGAGTGTAACTGACAGATTAAAAGAACATCAATTAATCATGACATATACACAAAAGAGAAGCGAAAGATGTCATGAACTTGAAAATATTTTTATAAAGGAAGGATTGAAAATCATCGAAATGTCTGCAGAAGAACATGATCGTCAAATGGCATGGACACTTTGTCTGACTCAATTTATAGGACGTGGTTTAGGCAAGTTGGATCTTCCTAAGAATCAAATTGGAACGAAAGGCTATTTCGACTTATACAGTATTGTTACTCGCGCCAATGCCGACACGATGGAACTCTTCCTCGATATGAATAAATTCAATCGGTTTTCGGATGAAATGCGGAAGAAAGTAATTGAAGAATTTACGAAATTGAATTTGAGTATAGATGACCATGATTCCCCAAAGCTCTGAACGAAATCGGCTCGCCGATCTATTAAAAGGGATAGCAATTCTTTTGATGATTCAAGTTCATATAATGGAATTGTTTGCTCGACAGGATATTTTTCACAGTACAATTGGAAGGATTTCTCTATTTCTTGGCGGCGCACCTGCCGCACCAATTTTTATGATTGCGATGGGATATTTTGCCGCTCAATCTAAAAAAGATTTTGAGACTCAGCTGCTGAGGGGAATTAAACTTTTCCTTGGAGGAATATTGTTGAATGTTGGACTGAATTGTTCATTGTTATTTAAAATATATTTAAATGCAGAAAATCTTGATCCGTATCGATACATTTTCGGTGCTGATATTCTTCCATTAGCCGGGTTGAGTTTAGTGACGCTTGCACTGATAAAAAAATTTATTACATACAAAAAAAACTGGCAAGTAATAATTTTATTTTTTGTAATCTTAACTGCTGAAATCGTGAATAATCTCGATCCGCAAATTCCGAATACGTGGAAATATTTTCTTTCTTTCTTTTTTGGAATCAGCGAGTGGGCTTTCTTCCCTTTCATAATTTGGTTTGTTTATCCCTTGTCAGGTTGTTTATTGTATAACTTTTTCTCGCAACAAGCTAAAACAAAATATTTCACAAACAGAAATCTTCAAATAGGATTCATTCTCTTCGTGATCTTTACTGTTTTTACAATTAGTTGGTCAATCTCCATCTCGGCAAATTTGCAGGCTTACTACCATCATGGATTTCTTTTTTATGCCTGGTGTATCATCTTCTTAGCTGGATGGACCATAACCGTTCAGTTTCTGTTAAACATTTTGCATAA
>CAZNDS010000154.1:0-4766 GCA_964571865.1 uncultured Ignavibacteriaceae bacterium
TAACTGCCAAATTTACTGACGCTCATCACTCGATCACCGATTTGAAAATCATTAACGGCTGATCCTTTATCTATGATCACCCCGGAAAATTCTAAACCGGGAATGAAGTTCCGTTTCGGTGCGGCTTTATACAAACCAAGAATAGTAAAAACATCGGCAAAGTTTAGTCCGATTGATTTAACTTCAATCGTAACTTCGCTCTCAGAGGGTCGAGAAAGATACTCAGAAAGCAGCTTCAATCTCTTTATCGAACCCGGACGATCAATTCGATAAACTTGTCTAATCATTGAAAAATTCTATAACTCTTGAGGCAAGCTAAAAAGTTTAGGAAATAATGGCAAATATCAGTTCAAGACAAATTCATAAAGTAGATTGACTAAAAAATAGCACTATTCAACTCTAATGAATAAACCGTATGATTCATGTTTGAATCGTTATTAGAAAATTTTAACTTGCTCCCAAAAATTAACAAGGAATTGAAGGAAACGAGGAATAAAGATGAAAAATTTATTTTATCTATCAATCGCTCTTTTAACTTTGATGAGCTTATCTTTTGCACAGAACAATAATATGAAAGCCGAAAATCCTTTTTTTAAAGAATATAAAACCCCCTTTCAAATTCCGCCGTTCGATAAGATTAAAGAGAAACATTATATGCCGGCATTCAAAACTGGAATGGATGAGCAGCAAAAAGAAGTTCAGGCAATTGTAAACAATAGCGCCTCTCCAACCTTTTCCAACACCGTTGAAACACTTGAATACAGTGGCAAGCTTCTTTCAAAAGTCAGCTATGTTTTTTACAATATAAATTCTGCAAATACAAACGATGAGCTGCAAAAAATCGCTAAGGAAGTATCGCCTCTCCTGTCAAAGCACAGAGATGATATTAACTTAAACGAAAAACTTTTTCAGAGAATCAAAGCCGTATATGAACTGCGTGATAAATTGAATTTGACTGCTGAAAAAATGCGTCTTCTCGAAAAATATTATAAAGATTTCGTCCGCGGCGGTGCAAACTTAGATGAAAAGCAAAAAGAAAGAATGCGAGAAATCAATAAAGAGCTTTCTCTTCTAACTTTAAAGTTTGGTGAGAACAATTTAAAAGAAACAAACTCATTTAAGATGATTTTAGAGAATGTAGAAGACCTTATCGGCTTACCTCAATCAGTTATTGAAAGTTCGAGCAAAGCGGCTAAAGAAGCAGGCTTAGAGGGTAAATGGTTATTTACTTTAGATAAGCCGAGTCTAATACCATTTCTTCAATACTCAAGCCGAAGAAACTTGCGAGAAAAAATGTTCAATGCTTACATTAACCGCGGAAATAATAACAACGAGTTCGACAATAAAGAAATTCTTTCCAAGATCGTTTCTTTTCGAATAGAGAAAGCAAAGCTGCTCGGATATAATAATCACGCTGAGTTTATTCTTGAAGAAAATATGGCAAAGACACCGGATAAAGTTTATGAATTCATGAGACAATTGTGGGAACCTGCTTTAAGGGTCGCAAAAAATGAAGCTGCCGAACTCCAAGAGATGATTAAAAAAGATGGAGGCGATTTTCAGTTAGCACCGTGGGATTGGTGGTATTACTCTGAGATCATCAAAAAAGAAAAGTATGAACTCGATGAAGAAAAAATGCGTCCCTACTTCAAATTGGAAAATGTCCGAAACGGTGCATTTGATGTCGCTAACAAATTATATGGAATTACTTTTCACGAAAGAAAAGACATTCCGATCTATCATCCCGATGTTCAGGTTTTTGAAGTTAAAGAAGCTGATGGAAAACATATTGGAATTTTATTTATGGACTTTCATCCGCGGCAAGGAAAAAGAGTCGGCGCCTGGATGAATTCTTTCCGCAAGCAATACCGCGAAAATGGGAAGAATGTTACTCCTCTAATTGCAAATGTGTGTAACTTCTCTAAACCGACTGCCGAAAAACCTGCACTTCTTAGTTTTGAAGAAGTAGAAACATTATTTCATGAATTTGGTCATGCACTTCACGGATTGCTTTCCAACAGTACTTATCCAAGTTTGACTGGCACATCAGTTCCGCGTGACTTTGTTGAACTTTGTTCTCAGATTATGGAGAATTGGGCGAATGAACCTGAAGTTCTAAAAACTTATGCAAGGCATTATATAACCAACGAACCAATTCCAGATGAAATTATCGATAGAATGAAAAAAGCAGAACACTTCAATCAAGGTTTTGCAACTGTTGAATATCTTGCTGCTGCATTTCTCGATATGGACTGGCATACTCTAACAGACCTAATATCCATCGACCCAATGGAATTTGAACAAAAGTCATTATCAAATATTAAACTGATTCCAGAAATCGTTGTGCGTTATAGAAGTCCATACTTCAATCATATTTTTTCAGGCGGATACTCATCGGGATATTACAGTTACGTTTGGGCAGAAGTTCTCGATGCTGATGCCTTTGTAGCTTTTAAAGAAACAAGTCTGTTCGACAAAAAAACTGCTAAAAGTTTCAGAGAAAATATTCTCTCAAAAGGCGGAACAGAAGATCCAATGGAACTCTATATTAAGTTTCGAAGCAGAGAACCGAAAGTTGAACCTTTGCTGAAAAGGAAGGGACTCAATTAGGATGAACTAAGGCTGAGACTAAGGCTAAGACTAAGGATAAGGTTGAGATTCATCAAAATGAATTAATTAAAAAGAAATTCAAAGATTTAATGACTGAAAAATCTCAATTCGATTATGATTACTTGATCATCGGAAGCGGCTTTGGCGGCTCAGTCGTCGCACTTCGATTATCTGAAAAAGGTTATAAAGTTCTAGTCGTTGAAAAGGGAAAATGGTTTTCAGCTGGAGATTTTCCAAAGACTAACTGGAACCTTAAACGATGGTTATGGTTGCCAATTCTCAGATATTTTGGTTTCTTCAAAATTACTTTTTATCGTCATGTAGGAATACTATCAGGTGTTGGTGTTGGAGGCGGCTCACTTGTCTATGCGAATACACTACCAATTCCACGAAAAGAATTTTTTCAAGCTGAATCGTGGGCGCATCTTGCTGATTGGGAAAAAGAATTAGCCCCATATTATGAAATAAGTGAGAGAATGATGGGAGTCGTGCAAAATCCGAGATTAGAAAATGGTGATAGAGCACTTCAGCAATTAGCAAAAGAAATCAATAAAGGAGACTTCTTTGAGCCCACTCAGGTAGCAGTCTTTTTCGGTGAGCCGAATAGAACTGTGAAGGACCCATATTTTGATGGGGAAGGACCTGATCGATCTGGATGTACTTTTTGCGGTGGATGTATGATCGGCTGCCGTGAGAATGCAAAAAACACACTTGACAAAAATTATCTTTTTCTTGCGCAAAAAAAAGGTGCTGAAATTTTATCAGAATCTAAAGTATATGATATTCTTACAATAGATAAGAAAGATGGAAGCGATGGATACATTGTTAAATGGAAATCATCGACAAAGTTGATAAAGAAAAAATTTCAAGCAAGGGTGAAAGGAATTGTTTTTGCAGGCGGCGTCCTGGGCACAATTCCATTGATGTTGAAACTGAAAGAGACAACTTTGCCAAACCTCTCTGTGAAAGTTGGTCATAACATTAGAACAAATTCCGAAAGCTTGATGGGAGTGGTTGCTCCGAATAAAGAAACAATTTTTTCGGATGGAATTGCGATCAGTTCAATTCTTCACACTGATGAACACAGTCATCTTGAGCCGGTGAGATATCCATCAGGTTCCGGATTTTGGCGGCTGCAGCTTGCACCGTTAACTTCAGGGAGAAATGTTTTCATAAGATTACTCAAGTCGGCAGCCGAAATTTTGAGGCATCCAATTACTTATTTTAAAATATATTTTGTTTGGGACTGGGCAAAAAAGACGCAAATACTTCTCTATATGCGGACAATCAGCGGGACACTTCGATTTACACGCGGCTGGTTTAGAATGAAATCACAAATTGGAGAAGGAACATTACCAACTGCATTCATGCCTGAAGCAGCAAAGCTGGCTAAAAGGTTTGGTGAAATAGTAAATGGAACGCCAGGCGCTTTGCTTTCTGAAATTATACTGGGCATTCCAACGACGGCGCATATTCTCGGCGGAGCGGCAATGGGAGAAAATATTGATGAAGGAGTGATCGATAAAGATAATCGAGTCTATGGATATAAAAATATGTTTGTTTGCGATGGCTCAATGATATCAGCAAATCCTGGGGTGAACCCCTCACTTACAATTCTTGCACTCAGTGAAAGAGCGATGAGTAAGGTTGAAATGAAAGACTATACGTAAAATTAATTTCTAATAATGAATGTAATGCGGAGTGGGAGGATTTCCTGCCAAGTCGGGACCCCGCCAAAGGCGGTGGCGAACCCCCGGTAGCCAAAGACTACAACGGTTTTTCACGCTTTCAGCGTGACCTCGCCAAAGGCGATGGCAAGACCGCCGCTCATACTTTATTAATTAGTTTTAAAAAAGCTTCCCCATGTTTGTAAGATTTGATTTGTCGTTCTCTTCTAATTGCTTCGGATTTTGTGTTATAGCTTTCGGTATGGACAATTATCCAAGGTTTGTAAGCTTTAGTCGAACGAACTTTTCCGGAATTGTGATATTTAATTCGTTTATCCAAATTCTCAGTATGCCCGATGTAATATCGGTTATTAAATTTACTACGTAAGATGTAAACGAAAAACATGCCAATCGCGGAGAGGGAGGGATTTCCCGCCAAGTCGGGACCCCGCCAAAGGCGGTGGCGAACCCCCGGTAGCCAAAGACTAC
>CAZNDS010000154.1:4866-6986 GCA_964571865.1 uncultured Ignavibacteriaceae bacterium
ATTTACTACGTAAGATGTAAACGAAAAACATGCCAATCGCGGAGAGGGAGGGATTCGAACCCCCGGTAGCCAAAGACTACAACGGTTTTCAAGACCGCCGCTTTCAACCACTCAGCCACCTCTCCAAAATTTTAATGAACATAAAGAACAGATAAAACAGTTTATCACGCTATCAACGTGACCTTGTTGCATGCGATAATAAGACCGCCGCTTTTCCCTCTTTCAGAGGGACAGGCAACCTTTACCCCGCATTTGCGGGGACTCAGCCACCTCTCCATAAAAAACATTTTATCAAAGGTCAGATTGAATTTATCGGTTGCAAAATTAAGAATTATGAACTGATTAACCAAGTCATTTCACTTACCAGAAAAACTAATTTCATTCATTAATCAAATTCCGTAATTTTGATTTGTTGCCCCGGTAGCTCATCTATCTCCGTCAGCTGACGGAGGATAGAGCAGTCCGCCTTCGGCGGATTGGCCGGAGATATAGAAATAGTAAAGAAAGAGAGAAAAAAATATTTTCAATTAAGTACCTATCAACTCTAATTTTGACCTATAGAAGGTATGATAAGCCCCGGTAGCTCAGTAGGATAGAGCAGCAGTTTCCTAAACTGTTGGTCGGAGGTTCGAATCCTCTCCGGGGTACAATGGTAGTGTAAAATGTAAATTTAAAAAATGAAAATGATTCTGTATGGAACAATTTAAATTTTCAATGCGTCTAATTTCAAAAAAAGGAGAAAGAAGTGAAAAATTTAACAGTCACATATAAGATTATGTTTTCAGCAATACTTTTTGTAATTGCGGCTTCAATTAATCTTAACGCTGTTGCTCAGGAAAAACAAAAAACTTCTATCAATGAAAAAGTTAAAGGAATTAAAGGAGAAGTTACTAAAATAGTCATAACTGCTGATGGGAAAGATGTAGTTTTTCAGGGTGATGAAGCACAAAAGCTTTTCAAGAAATTAATGCCAGAATCAAAGAAGAGAGTAAGAGTAATGATATTAGACGAAGATGATGATTTCTCTTGTATAGATGAAGATGAGAGAGTTATGATTTTTAGGGGAGATGATTATAAAGACTTAAAAGTTTTTATGAAAAAATCAGATGATGACTTTGAACGGATTGGTGAAGGGGATAAAAAGATCAAAAAAGAAATCAATGTTGAATTAAAAGATGGCGAGAAGAAAGTAACCATTACAACAACCGAAGATGGTGAAAAAAAAGTTGAAGTCTTAGAGGGTGAAGCTGCAGAAAAATTTCTGAAAGAACATAAAGCTAAGGGTGAACATAAAATAATGTTCAAGGATAAAGATGGAAAAGAAATTAAAATTATCAAAAAGAAAATAGAAAAAGAGTAAACTTTACTTCCACAGTTTAAAGCTTCTTGGGTACAAAACATTTATTGTATTTGAGAAGCTTTTTTTATGTGATTAAATCCTTCCGAAAATTTCTTATTTTTGTTTTAGTTTATGCCTCCGTAGCTCAGCTGGATAGAGCATCGGCCTCCGGAGCCGAGTGCACAGGTTCGAGTCCTGTCGGGGGTACGAAATTAATGTAAAATGTAAAATGTATAATGTAAAACTGGTCTATCGAAAAAAAGATGTTAAATGTGGGAAACAACTTGACGAATGATAAAAGAAATAGGATTAATAGTTAAATGAAAGTTGCAAAAGAATATAAATGGGAAATGGGTCACCGCTTGCAGAATCATGAGGGGAAATGCAAGAACCTTCATGGTCATTCTTACAAAGCAATATTCGATTTTGATGGCGATGTAAACGAAAATGGTATGGTGATCGACTATTATGAAATAGATAAAATTGTAAATCCAATTATTGGTGAACTTGACCATTCATTTTTATGTCAGAGAAGTGATACTGAACTATCTGATTTGTTGTCAAAACTTAATAGTAAAATAGTCTTTATCGATTGTCCGTCAACAGCAGAAAATATTTCAATGTATTTGTGCGATAGAGTTGCTAATTCAAATCTTCCCCAAAACGTAAATATAATTACAGTTAGAGTTTTCGAAACGATTGACTCCTTCGCTGAACACAGTGTTAAATTAAGCTGAGGGTATCGAGTTTCATTTTCATACCATTTTTTATAATTTGTTAA
>CAZNDS010000155.1:0-6887 GCA_964571865.1 uncultured Ignavibacteriaceae bacterium
TTTTTCTAATGGCGGTCATTAGAAATTGTTACCTAATGACAAATTTGGGTTAAAATAAAAAAGGAGTGATCTCTCACTCCTTAAAACAATGTAGGTTTAAAAATTAAATTACTGCCTGACTACCCAGACTTTTACTTTGGGGCTTACATCAGGATGCAGCTTAATTCGAACATTATAAATACCTAAGGTTTTAATTTGTTCTTCGATTTCAATCTTCTTTTTATCAATTTCAAAGCCTTTTTCTAAAAGGGCTTCAGAGATCATTTGGGTTGTTACAGTTCCAAAAATTTTATCCTCTTCACCTACTTGCACCGGGATAGATATCGAAATTTTTTCCAATTCGTCGGAAAGTTTTTCCGCAGCTTTTTTCTCTTTTAAAATTTTCTGTGAAAATCTTTTTTTCTCTTCTTCAAGCGCTTTAAGGTTTCCAGCTGTTGCTGCGTAAACTAAATTTTTTGGAATTAGAAAATTTCTCGCATAGCCATCTTTCACTTCAATTATGTCACCAATTTTTCCGAGTGCTTCTAAATTTTCTCTTAATATTACTTTCATAAACTATTCTCCTATCTCACCGTATCTGATACATATGGTAAGAGAGCAATATGTCTTGCCCGCTTTATTGCGATTACTAATTCTCTCTGGTGCAATGAACATGTTCCGGTTATTCTCTTCGGAATTATTCTTCCCTGTTCGGAAATAAATTTACTAAGTTTTCTATCGTCTTTATAGTCGATGTATGTATCATTTCCATCGCAAAATCTGCAAACGCGTTTCTTTTGTATTTTCAATTTTGTCTCCATTCAAAATTATGAATTATTTTCTTCATTCAAAAGTTCACTCTCTTTTGGAGAGAGGAATTTATCAAAAGCGTCATCAGTATAATCTGTTTCATCATCTTCAGACACTACTGAAGGTTCATCATCTATTTCGTCTGTACCTTTAACTCTCTTATTTAAGAATTGAATCCTTCTAGCCTTAATCTCAACAATACTTCGATTGTGGCCGTCATCGTTTTTCCAACTTCTGCTCTGAAGTTCGCCGTCAATCAATACAGCGCTTCCTTTTCTTAATCTATCTTTACAGCTATCGGCAAGTTTGTTCCATGCCACAATTCCAACATAACAGACATCTTCTTGCCATTTACCATCGTTCTTGTATTTTCTATTTGAAGCTATAGTAAAGTTAACAACAGGTGTTCCATTTGTGGTCTGACGAAATACTGGATCCTTGGTTAAGTTTCCAGCGATAATAACTGCATTCAATTCGGGCATTTTGAGATCTGCCATTGCATTCACTCCTCTCTGAGTTTAGTTATTGTTACTAATATCTTTTTCATCAATGTTTAGAGCAACGTCTTCAAAATCTTCAATATCTTCTTCGATAATTGGCTCTGCTACACTCTTGGCAGTCTCTAGGTATTCAAGTGCTAACTTGTCTAATTTTACTGAAAGATATCTAAGGATTTGTTCGTCAATTTCCAATGCTCGCTCGAATTTGCGAACGAAGTTAACATCAGATTCATACCTGAAAATTAAATAATACCCGGTACGAACTTTTTTAATTTGATACGCCATTCTCTTTCTACCCCATTTCTCAACTTTAATAATATTTACATTATTCGTCTTGAGAAATTCTTCATATTTTTTTTGAATGGCTTCCAGCACTTCATCTTCAAATGAAGCGCTGATTATCACAACTGTTTCATAAGTTCTGATTTTATTTTCCATTTTTTCTCCCTATGGACTTTCGGCTCTTAATATTTTAAGAGCAGGGTTAATAGTATTGTTACTTAATAAATGGTGCTATGACTAAAGCCACAACCGACATTAGTTTGATTAAAATATTTATTGAGGGACCCGCGGTATCTTTAAATGGGTCTCCGACAGTATCACCAACAACAGCAGCTTTATGTGCATCGGATCCTTTGCCTCCGAAATTTCCGCCTTCAATATATTTTTTAGCATTATCCCAAGCTCCACCAGCATTTGCCATAAAAATTGCAAGCAGCACACCAGAAACTGTTACACCCGCGAGTAATCCGCCAAGAGCTTCTTTATTCATGAAACCAAAAAACACAGGTGCACCAATTGCGAGCAATCCTGGTAAAACCATTTTCCGAATTGCTGCGTCTGTTGATATTTCGACACACTTTGCATAATCAGCTTTTCCAGTACCTTCCATTAATCCCGGTATTGATTTAAACTGCCGACGGACTTCTGCGATCATATCATATGCTGCTTCACCCACAGCTCTCATCGCCATCGAAGAAAATAAAAACGGAAGCATAGCACCGATCAATAGACCAGAAATAACAAAAGGTTTACTTACATCAATTTTATCAACACCAGCTGCCGTTTGAAATGCAGAAAATAACGCCAGCGCTGTTAGTGCAGCCGATGCAATTGCAAATCCTTTTCCAATCGCTGCAGTAGTATTGCCTACAGCATCGAGCTTATCTGTTTTAGCACGGACATCTTTACCGAGATGACTCATTTCTGCAATTCCACCTGCATTATCTGCTATTGGTCCATAAGCATCTACAGCTAATTGAATTCCAGTTGTTGACAACATTCCCAGTGCAGCAATCGCAGTACCGTATAAACCCGCAAGTGCATAAGAAACTACAATTGCTCCGCCAATAAGTAAAATAGGAACTGCAGTAGAAGCCATTCCTAATCCCAAGCCTGCAATAATATTTGTTGCAGAACCAGTTAAAGATTGTTCAGCGATTTTTTGAGCAGGAGATTTTGCTTCAGCAGTGTAATACTCTGTAACGAGTCCTATTGCTATTCCAGCTGCTAATCCAGCAATTGTTGCAATAAAAACTCCACTTGCTGAAACTGTTGAAAGAGTGCCGGTAATGTTTACTAAGGGGGATACTTCGGATGGGATGAAATAGTCTATAATAGGATAGGAGATAATAACCATTAAAATTCCAGATCCGAATGTCCCAAGATTTAGCGCTTTTTGGGGATTTCCGCCTTCCTTTGTTCGGACGACAAAAGTACCGGCTATCGAAACTAAGATCCCAACTCCAGCTAAAACCATTGGAAGAATGATTAAATTGATTCCAGCCGTTGCAGCATAAGCAGCTCCTAACACCATAGTTCCGATAATTGAACCAACGTATGATTCGAACAAGTCAGCTCCCATTCCTGCAACATCACCAACATTATCGCCAACATTGTCTGCGATAACAGCTGGATTTCTTGGATCATCTTCAGGAATTCCAGCTTCGACTTTTCCAACGAGATCAGCACCGACATCTGCTGCTTTAGTATAAATTCCACCACCAACTCTCGCAAAAAGTGCAATCGATGATGCGCCAAGTGAGAAGCCAGTTAATACATTAATCACTCGTACAAAATCTATATTTCCTTCAACATTGTAAAAAATTCCCTGATAGACAATGAACAGTACACTTAGTCCTAATAATCCTAAACTAACGACAGTCATTCCCATTACTGTCCCGCCAGAAAAAGCCACATGTAGTGCTTGAACTAAACTAGTTCGCGCTGCATTCGTAGTTCTGACGTTAGCTTTTGTTGCTACTTTCATTCCTATGTAACCTGAAAGAGCTGATGCGAGTGCGCCAAAGATAAAGCTCATTCCAACTAACCATGATGAATTTGCTTCGCTTAATCCTCCATAACCGAGAAGAAGCGCCACTGCGATTCCGAACCAAGCGAGAACTTTGTATTCCCGTTTTAGGAAAGCCATTGCACCCTCTTGAATGTAGCCTGCAATTTCTTTCATTTTATCAGTACCGGAATCTTGCTTGTTGATCCATCTTGTTTTCCAGTAGGCAAAGAGTAGTCCAAGAATTGAAACAGCAGGTAATAAATAAATCAATGAATCCATCAGTTAATAGCCCTCATATTTTCAGTATCAATGGTTTTTTGATTTTCTTTTGAGAAGAAATCCCTCGCTGCTTTCAATCCGCCCGTAATAAATTCGTCACATATTCTCGACGCAAAACCGACTGAGTTATTTATTATATTCAGTTCATCTTCTGAGAATCGCGATAATACAAAATCCGATTGTTGTTTTTCTTCAAACTTATTTCCAATTCCAATTCGGAGTCTTGGAAAATCGTTTGTTTCAAGTGCATAAATTATTGATTTTAATCCGTTATGTCCGCCATCACTTCCCTTAGCTCGAATTCGAGAAGTTCCAACTTCTAAGTAAATATCATCACACACAACAAGCATATTTTGTGTATTGATTTCATATTTCTCTAAGAAGTGTTTTGCTGCATATCCAGAATTATTCATATAGGTTGTTGGAATGACTAAGGCAAATTCGTAATTAGAACAGCTTCCTGTAGAAAAGAAATAATCCCCTTTGCCAGGTTTTAATTTTAGAGAATGGTTAGAGGCGATCCGATCAACGACCATAAAGCCAACATTGTGTCTTGTCATAACATACTTCTTACCAGGGTTACCTAAACCTAAAATCACACGCACAAAACTTAAATACTATTCTTCTTCAGTCTTCTTTCCTTTGGAAATAACTTCAGGTTCAGCAGCTTCGGTTGGTTCAACTTCAACTTCAGTTACTTCTTTCTGAACTGTTGGTGGGACAACTGCAACCACCGTTGAATCCAAGTTTGATAAAATCCTTATATCAGGAATGTTCAAATCGCGTACATGGATCGAATCGCCAATTTTTAAGTTAGTAATATTAACGTCAATCTTGTCGGGAATCTGACTTGGCAAACATTCAATATGAAGTTTGTGTAATGAATGTTGAACCACACCGCCATCTTTCACTCCCTGTGAAGAACCGGTTAAATGTAATACAACATCAATAGTAATCTTTTCACCAGCTTTGAGCCCGTAGAAATCGACATGTACGATTTTATCTGTTAATGGATCTAATTGAAATTCTTTAATAATACATGATTCTGGCGATGCATCATCAATACTCAAATTAATCAGATGGGTTTCTGCCGAAAAAATGAGCGGTCTAATTTTTAATTCATTGACAGCTAATAATTTATTCTCTTCACCATGTTTATAAAAGACAGCCGGAATATAACCTTTCCGTCTTAATTCATTAATATGACCTTGAGATTTTACTTCTCTTCTTATTCCATTTAAAGCTACTTCAGCCATAAATACATATCTCCTATTATTTCATCCTTTATCAATATCGAATAGCGAACTAATCGATTGATTTTTATGAGTTCTTACTATCGCTTCCGCGAAAATCGGTGCGACAGATACGATAGATACTCTTTTCATCAAATCTACTTTTGGATTATGATGCGTATCAGTTACGTACAATTTATCAATTGGAGCTTTATTAATAAGATCAACTGCACCGCCGGAAAACACAGCATGCGTGCAAATGCCAACGATCGACTTTGCTCCTCTTTCTTTAAATTTATATACAGCTTGAGTAAAGGTTCCGGCTGTATCAATCAAATCATCAACAATGATAATATTTTTGTTTTCAACTTCGCCAATCACATTGATGATTTCGGAGACATTAGCCTGAGGACGGCGTTTATCGACTACTACCAGCTCGGCATTAAATCTCTTGGCATATGCTCTTGCCAATTTTATTCCTCCAACATCAGGTGAGGCAAAGACCAAATTTTCAAATTTCTGCTTAGAAAGACTTTTCAAAAAAACTGCAGATGCATACAAATGATCCAGCGGAATATCGAAAAACCCCTGTACTTGTCCAGCATGCAGATCCATTGTAATCACTCTATCTGCTCCAGCAACCGTGATCAAGTTTGCCATTAACTTTGCCGAGATCGAAACGCGTGGTTGATCTTTTCTATCCTGCCTGGCATACCCAAAATATGGAATAACTGCAGTGATTTTATTCGCTGAGGATCTTCGAGCAGCGTCTATCATTATTAGAAGTTCGAGAATGTTGTCCGAAGGCATTCCGGTGGATTGCACAATAAAAATATCCGAACCGCGAATGTTTTCGGAATATTTTACCCAAATTTCGCCATCACTGAATCTGCGAATTTCACATTTACCGAGTCTAATTCCGATGCTTCGGCAAATTTTTTCAGCTAATGGTTTATTGGAGTTCCCTGCAAATACCTTAAAACCTTTAGACATCGACTCCTAATTTTCACTAATTAATGCAAAAAAGCGGTACGAATATAGTAAAATATAGTTCTGGTGTCAATTACAGAACTTATTCATTTGTCGTAGACCCACTTATTCTGTACCAGACGCCTCCATTTCTGCGCTTGTTTTCTTTTTCTTTTTGACTATCAAAATAATCCATATGATAACTATTAATAGAATACCAAGAATGATCGCAACATCACTGAACGAGCTAAATTGCTGAACTTTTATTGTTGCGGTAAGATTTTTTTGGGTTCCGAGTTCACTCAGTTTAAAACTCCAGGTCAGCTTGCTCTCTTCCTTATTTGTAGCATTATCAGTAATAACTTCACCAGGGAAATAGTATGTATACGATACTGTGTAGCGATCAAAAATTCTTTCACTGCCCGATGTGTTATTGATGGCATGGTTAAAAACCTTTTGGCCAGATGCACCGTCAACAAATTCGATTTTTGTATCACTAAAGAAATCGCATTCATTAATCTTATTTATATCTTCAAAATGTAACTTGATGAGTGCATGAGCTACACTGTCAGATTCAGCTTTCCAAATTTTTACTTCATCAACAATGATACCTGGTGCAGTAAAGTTTTTCCTAATCTGCTCTTCTTTAAATGATAATTGATTTTCATTTGATTCATCTCTAAACAAGCTGGTGACGTCAGTCCAATAATGAACTTCCATGTTTCCGCTGCCATCGGAGTTAAGCCAGGTGGTTTGCTCATAATTTATGCAGCTTGAAATAAAAATGAGCGTAAATAGAAGAAAATTTATAATTGCTTTGTTCAT
>CAZNDS010000156.1:0-6812 GCA_964571865.1 uncultured Ignavibacteriaceae bacterium
CTTAACCTGGGGTTGGTGGAATTGGTATGCCAGTGGATTCGTAAAAAGATTTTGTGACGATGCAAAACGCCGCGGGTATATTCCTATACTTCCACTTTATCTTTTTCAGCATGCCGCTGATAGTTACGGCTGCAACGGAAATGAATATGACAAAATATATTGCGTGGTTAACAACTCTTCTTTGATGACTGAGTTTTGGAAACGGTTCATTCAAATGTGCGATGAAGCAAAAAACAGTTTGGCGTCTAAAGTGATCTTTCACATCGAACCGGATATGCTCGGATATTTACAGCAGCGTGCTATATCGGAGAAAAAAAATCCAGCAACTTTAACTGCATTTACGGGTGATTCGAAATATCCAAATACACTTCAAGGAATGCACAGGAGATTGGTCGATTTAGTACGTGAACATACTGGCGGAAAGGGATTAATCGCATTTCATGCATCACTATGGGGAGGTATAGTGAGCTTAAAAGAAAACACAGAAAAGAATTTGAATGTTGATAGTTTAGCAAAAAATACTGCCGATTTTTTAACTCAATGCTCACCAGATTTTGATCTTGTTTTTACAGATTGGTCCGATAGAGACGCCGGATTCGATGGAATTTGGTGGGATAAGAAAAATACATCTGTTCCGAATTTTTCGAGAGTGATCTTATTCAACAATCTCATTTCGTATTATGCCGGGAAGAAAACCATTCTCTGGCAGATACCAATAGGAAATGAAAAGCTTCCAAACAAAGTAAATCAGTATACAGATAACCGGCTTGATTATCTTTTTGATTATCGAAAAGATATTGCCAATTCGGGAATTATCTCGATGCTCTTTGGTGCAGGAATTCCAAATATGACATCACCTCAAACCGACAATGGGAACTTAAGAGCCCGTGCTCTCGAATATTGTTCAAGCGGTAAGATTTATTTTACTCCCCGCGATCCCAATGATACGACTTCCATGAAACCGCCAAAAAATCTAATTCTCTATCAAAACTTCCCTAATCCATTTAATCCAATCACTTTCATTCGGTACGATCTTCCTGAGTACTATGATGAAATTACGAATTCAATCATAAGTCAGAGCAGAAGTACATTGAAAGTCTATAATTCGATTGGAAAAGAGGTCGTGACAATTTTTGATGAAGTGAAATCTGCCGGCAGATATCCCGATTTGAAATTCAACGCTGGCAGATACAATCTTTCGAGCGGAGTCTATTTTCTTGAATTGACTTACAGTAATCTCAGGCAACTCGTAAAGATGGTAGTTGTGAAATAGAAAAAATTTTTTTTGTCATCTCTAGCTTGAAAAGCTACTCTTCCAAAGTTGATAAGTCTTTGGGTTCTTCACCGAGAGCTCTCGCTTTGAGAACTCGTCTCATAATTTTGCCGCTTCGGGTTTTGGGGAGTGAATCAACAATCTCAATATGTTCGGGTTTGGCAATTGGTCCCAGCTCATGAGAAACATGCTGACGAAGTTCCTCAACAAGATTATCATGCTTGGCAGTCCCGGCTTTGAGAATGACATATGCGTAAATAGCATTCCCTTTTATATCGTGAGGCAGCCCAATTGTTGCGGCTTCTGCAACAGCCGAATGACTTACCAGGGCACTTTCGATTTCAGCAGTTCCTAATCTGTATCCCGAAACTTTTATTACATCATCAACTCTTCCGATGATCCAATAATATCCATCTTCATCTCTTCTTGCAGAATCTCCGGTTAAATAAACTCCAGGATATTTACTCCAATATTGCTTTACGAATCTGTCGGGATCGTTATAAATTGTTCTCAGCATTGCCGGCCATGGGGTTTTGATTACTAAATTTCCTTCTTCATTTGGCTTTACCGAATTTCCATCTTCATCTAAAATATCCATTTGGATTCCCGGAAACGGCCTCGTACCAGAACCAGGTTTTAACTCAACCGATGGCATCGGTGTAATCATAAACATTCCTGTTTCGGTTTGCCACCATGTATCCATGATAGGACATTTTTCTTTTCCAATTACTCTGTGATACCATTTCCATGCCTCGGGATTAATTGGTTCACCAACAGAACCAAGTAATCGAAGCGTGGAAAGATCATGGCGATTCGGCCAGGATTCACCGAATCTCATCAAGCCGCGAATTGCGGTCGGTGCAGTATAAAGAATATTCACACCATACTTTTCGATCATTTGCCACCAGCGATTAGGGTATGGATAAGTCGGAGCTCCTTCGTACATAAATGATGTTGTTCCATTTAACAAAGGACCATAAACAATATAACTGTGTCCGGTAATCCATCCCGGGTCTGCAGCACACCAGTAGCGGTCTTCTTCGTGAATATCAAAAACGTATTTGAGAGTTGTATATGTCCCTACCATATATCCACCGTGTGTATGCAAAATGGCTTTTGGCTTTCCAGTAGTTCCAGAAGTATACAGCATGAATAGCGGATCTTCTGCATCCATTTCTTCATTCGCACAGTATGAATTAGCGATTGGCAGTGCCATCAATTCATGGTACCACATATCTCTTCCCGATTCCATATTCACCGGCTCGCCGGTTCGTTTTACTACAAGCACACTTTCAACCGTAGCTGCACGCTGCAAAGCTTCATCGGCAATTGCTTTAAGCGGAACAATTTTACCTCGCTGATAAGCGCCATCACACACAATTAAGACTTTCGATTGGCTGTCTTCAAGTCTTTCATGCAGAGCTTCGACAGTGAATCCGCCGTAAACCACAGAATGAATTGCTCCAATCCTTGCACAGGCAAGCATCGCAATTACTAATTCAGGGATTCTTCCCATGTAAATCGTGACGCGGTCTCCTTTTTTCACTCCGAGACTTTTAAGCACATTTGCAAATTTGCATGTTTCCCGTTTCAAGGCGAAATATGAGAACGATCTGAAATCTCCTTTTTCCCCTTCCCATAGGAGTGCCAGCTTATTCCGGCGCGAGTTATCACAATGCCTGTCGAGACAGTTGTAAACGATATTTACCTTTCCATTTGTAAACCATTTATAAAACGGTTTATTTGAATCGTCTATTACTTTATCCCATTTTTTGAACCAAATAAGCTCTTCGGCTTCCTTTTGCCAAAACTCAGAATAATTCTCTTCAGCGTATTTATTTACTTTATCCCAATCTTTTATGTGGACATGATCTAACACATCTTTTGATGGGTAATAAACATCGCCGCTAAGTTGCTTTTTATTCATAATTTATCCTTTCAAGAAACGATTCAACTTAATATTCTTTAACACCTCACAGCAGCAGTCCTCAACTCAGATTTAGATTTGTCTCTAAATCCACCGCAAAAGTAATAAATCATGCGGGTAATGTAAAATGATTCTAATTGAAGATATTGTATTAAAAAATCTGCCTGATTATCAATTCTACCGTGGAGCAATAATAGAAATACTATTTTTTTATTGCCAAAGTTTAATTTTTAGTTAAAAAAACCCATTTTTCATCCGAAAATATGTTAGGAAAGGAAGGGAGATATTTCATGAAAGAAACATAGAAATAAGTTAAATTAACATAGAGTAAATATCAAATGCTCGATATGAGCAAGCTCAAAATGAGCAAATTGAGGAGAATAATAAATATCCGCATGAAACAGCGGCTTGTTATATTTTTGCTGCTTGTTGCTTCTACATCGTTCCTATCCTCAAAACTTAGTTCCGTCAAGAACTTCGGAGTTGGCGAAGGATTAATGGATGAGTACATCCTCGATGCGACTCAAGATTCTAAAGGACTTCTCTGGATTGCAGCTAAAGGAAGCGTTTCGAACTTCGATGGACTGCGGTGGACTAACTTCAGCACAAATTTCCCTCACGAAAAAAATATCTTTAGTGTATTCCCGAACAATGTCATAAGAATCGCTGCAGGCCGAAACAACTCGATTTATTTTCTCACATCAGATGGGAAGGTACAATTTACTTCGCCGTCAGAGGTCAATCACCATAACGAGTCCCTTAAGAATTTAAGTTATGAAGCGATCACAAGAGAAAAGTTTTTTAATATTCAATTTGTTCAGGAAAGCAGCGGCGGAAAAGTTTGGGCAGCCACAAATACAAGCGGATTATACTATTTGCTCGGTGAAACATGGATAAGATTTTCCGAATCAGAGGGATTGTTGACAAACAGAGTTCTAGCTATTAAATCGTTCGGCGAGTTTCTTTCTGTCGCAACCGAAAAAGGGATTCAAGTAATTCGAAACGAAAAAGTTGTCTATACTTTTCAAACTGATCTATTTTCTCGGATTGACAACTTCTCGATTGCACTAAGCTCAAGTTCATTTTCTAAAGGAGATATTCCTTCGATTTGGATCCTGGCAAACAATTCGCTACTAAAAATTGAAAACGAACGCATAACCAATGAAACATACAAATTTTTCAATCCCGCTCGTGAAGGATATCAAATTATTTATGCAAATGGCGGCAACAAAATATATTTGGCAGGAAACGAGAGCTTAAAAATTATAAACGCTGCAACTAATGAGATAAGTCTATTGAGGGCTGTTGATGGTTTACGCGGGTCCAAACCGCAGGTAATCTTTGTCGATTCAGAAAATAATCTTTGGGTTGGCTCTGAAAAAGGAATAACGCGAATTATCATGAACGAGCTGGCAGTTTATGATGCAAATTTAGGTTTAGCAGACAATACTATTATTTCCTCATCCCAATTAAGCAATGATATTTTTGCACTTGGACATCCCAATGGACTGGTGACGCTTTCAATTAAAGATCGGTTTTCAACCATAGACTTGAAAAAGAAAATTTTTCGAGAAGCTTCATCTTCATCCGGCAGCGACTTTGATGTAACAGAAATTCTCCCCTACTCATCAAGTTCTTTTCTGGTTAAGCTCAGTGACCGGATGCTGATTGAATTGAAATTAAATTCCTCCGTTGAAAGCTTTTTTGAAGCAAAAGAAAGAGGGGAATACATTAAGTCGTTTTTCATCGATAAGTTAAATAGGGAAGTGATAGTATCGGGCAATTTTTTCATAGAAAATAATAGCGAGAAAATCATAAAAATTGGTTTCAATAAAAAAATTAAGACCTTTGATGTAAGTCTTCCTCATGCTGAATTTACTTCCATCACTCAGGCGAGAGACGGTTCGATTTGGCTCGGCACAAATTCTCCACTTGTCTACCAATTGAATAAAAAAGAAGTCTTGACGTACACCACCGCAGAGAATTTAAACTCGAAACGTATTACGACTATCAAAGAAGATAAGGGTGGAAATACATTTATCGGAACAGACGCAGGCATCCTCATAATTCAAAAAAGCGGCGAAAGAAAAACATTAGCAAAAGAAACTGGTTTAATCGGAAATTTAATTTACTCACTTCATTTTGATGAATTGAACAATGCCTGGATTGTTACAAACTCGGGACTTGAAAAATGGAATTGGCGTGAATTCATTTCTCCATCTAATTGGAGGAAGTTTTCATTCAATATGGACAATCAAAATGCAGTATTTGAAAATCAGTGGAACGTATTCTTTGCAACTAATAATGGACTTGTAAAAATAGCTAAGGACGAAGCTGACTACAAAACATTAATTCCCAAAATTTATATTGTCGATTATCTTTTAGATGGAAAAAGCTTATCGCCGTTCAACATTTTGGAAATAAAAACAAAAAACAATTTGACCATTCGTTACAATGCTGTACTGCTTGCCGGAAATGGAGGCGTCATGTTTCAGCATAAGCTCGAAGGATTTGATTCAGATTGGAATGAAGCTACGACTTCACGAGAAGTTCTTTATACTAATCTTCCTTCCGGCGACTACAAATTCTTAGTGCGTGCAAAATCGAGTTATTCGGATTGGAGCAGTGTGGCTTCTTCCGGTGAAATTTCCGTTTCAAAATATTTTTATGAAACGATTTGGTTTTATCTCGGAGTAATTTTACTTGTTGCACTTGGAGTTTATTTAGCTGTTAATTATTTCAATAAAAATCTATTCCATGAGCGAGTAAATAATCTTGTTAAACGCAAAACGGAAAACCTTGAGAGCGCTAATAGTATGCTAAGGATTGAGGCGAACAAAATGCTTCGTGCGAATAAGTTCAAAACAAACTTCATGGCAAGTATGTCGCACGAGATCAGAACTCCCGTGAATGCAATTATTGGATTTGCAGATATTTTAAATGATCAAAACCTGCCCTTGAGCAACGACGAAAAATCAAAATATCTGAATTATATTAACTTGAGCAGCAGGCGGCTTCTAATTTTAATAAATGACATACTCGATCTTTCAAAAATTGATGCTGGAACAATAGAATTCGACAACAGCTATCTTAATATTAATTCCGAAATTCACGATTGCCTTGAACTGTATCGCGACAGAATCCAGGGACAAGGTTTGGAACTGCTTTTAGATTTAGATGAAATGAATGAGCTGATTTACATTGACAAAAACCGTTTGCAGCAGATCTTATCGAATTTAATTTCCAATGCAATGAAATTTACCCGGCAGGGTTATATCAAAATTTCTACTGCGATTAAAAACGGAAAAGCTGAATTAACTATCGAAGACACTGGTATTGGAATTCCGAAAGAAGAACTGCCATTAATATTCGACGATTTCAGAAGAGCAACATCCGCAGTCGAAAAAAATATCGAAGGAACGGGATTAGGACTTTCAATTTCCAAAAAATTGATCACCATGATGGGAGGAGAAATCCACGTTGAAAGTGAATTGAACGTCGGATCTAAATTTAGAATTCTTTTCCCGGTTGCAAAAGAATCTGAAAAAGCCAGCTCAACCTCAAAAGACTCGCCAAGAAAGTAATCCTATAAAATCCTTTTTTGCCGTCACC
>CAZNDS010000157.1:0-1726 GCA_964571865.1 uncultured Ignavibacteriaceae bacterium
TTACCTTATTTTTGTTTTAC
This sequence comes from uncultured Ignavibacteriaceae bacterium, assembly GCA_964571865.1. Classification (GTDB taxonomy): domain Bacteria; phylum Bacteroidota; class Ignavibacteria; order Ch128b; family Ch128b; genus JAHJVF01. Next base: position 21 of record CAZNDS010000157.1, read on the forward strand.
AATAATCAACATAAAAACTGACCCAATGCGGAAAATGGGAGCAAAAATAATTTCTTTGCTTTAACTTAGAATGAATCTTTTCTTCTTCGATTTTGTATTCCACTCATTAATATTCCCCCTGCGACAGATACATTCAATGAATCGATTTTACCGTAGAGCGGAATCTTAATAAGGAAATCGCATTTCGATTCAGTCAATCGCCGCATTCCTTCGCCTTCACTGCCCAGAATTAAAGCAAGCGGAAGATTTGCATCAATTTGATCTATTGTTTTTTCTCCCCTCGATGAAGTGCCAATTATCCATATTCCTTTTTCTTTCAGTTCATCAATTGAGCGTGCGAGATTTGTAACCTTACAGATTTTCACATATTCAATTGCACCAGCTGACGCTTTTGCTGCGGTACTGTTTAAGCTCGCTGAGTTATCTTTCGTAACGATTATTCCGTGAGCGCCCATGCATTCTGCAGTGCGGATTAAAGCTCCAGCATTATGGGGATCTTGAATATTATCTAAAATAAGAATGAAGGGATTTTGGTTTTTATTTTCTGCCTCGCTGATGATGTCATCAATCTCAAAATATTTTCTATCAGAAATGAAAGCCGCGATTCCCTGAGTCGGCAGGTCTTTAGTTATCTCGCGAAATTTTTGTTTGTTAATTTCAATAACTTTTACCTGCTTATTCCGGGCAAGTTTAAGTATCTCGCTTAACGATCCCCCTTTTGAGCCGAAGAGGACAAAAATTTTCTCGATTGATTTTCCAGACTTAAGCGCCTCAAGAACAGGGTGCCTGCCTACGATCAAACTCATTTATTAAATCACTTTTTTGATTTTGGACTATATTTTACTGTCGTTGGATCGAATCGTTTTATCTCTGGATTTTTTTTATGGAAGATAATTCCTGCAATACCAATTAGAATCAAAATCACAGAAATAATTTGAGCTTCAGATAGTCCAGCCAACAATCTTGGATTGATACGGATGAATTCAATTGCGAAGCGTGAAATTCCATGGAGCACGAGAAAATACATAAACAGATTTCCATCAGGCTTATCTTTCTTCCTCCACTTCCAAAGCAATAAAAAGATTACACCAGCAAGCATAAATTCATAAACAGGAGTTGGATGACACAAAACTCCTTCGGGCACATTGCCGTCAGGATAAAGATATCGCAGTGACAATGATGGCGGATATGTGCCTGCTGAGTAATCCGTTCCCCAGGGCAGTGTAGTAGGAATTCCATAATCACCATCACCGGCAAGATGACAGCCCATTCTTCCGGTTCCATACCCAATTGCTAATGCAGGAGCGACGGAATCTGCTATTACAAAAAATGGCAGATTTCTTCTACGAGAATTTATCCAAATTGCAATTACAGCAAGAATAAAACCGCCGTACCATGTCAATCCGCCAGCAGAAAATGCTTCTCCGATCGGATCTTGAATGAAGGTATCCCATGTTTCGAATAAGTGAAACATTTTCGCACCAATTATTCCAAACACTAAAGCAAGCAGTGTAATCTCTGTCGCGAGATCCGTGTGGATCTTTTTTCGTTTGAACTCAAGCGAAAGGAGATAGCTTGCAATAAGAAATCCAATTCCAAGCATCAAGCCGTAACTGTACACAGTGAAAGGTCCTATTTCAAAAAGTTTTGGGCACATAAATCATCCTAAGTATTCTACAAATTTCTTGTGTTTTTTTTTATCCTTT
>CAZNDS010000157.1:1736-6757 GCA_964571865.1 uncultured Ignavibacteriaceae bacterium
AATTCTCTTTCCAAAATAACGCTTCTTTCATGAGGATTTATTTTCAGATCGAACGAATTCGTCTCACCATTTTTTTTTATTATATGGAAAGTATACAAACCAATTAAAGATGAAAGCTTAATTTTTACAGATGCTTTTCCTGCATAAGGGAAAGAAATATCTTTTGAGTTTAATCCATTGATCTTGATCTTATACTCTCTATTCTGATTTGATAAAATATAATCAATAACATATCTGAATGAAGTGAATTCTCTGTAAGTCAAAAGCTCGATTACAAAAAAATCTTTCTTTAAAATTTCATCGAATTCAAAAACTGGTCTGATCTGGTATTCATATTTGAGAGTCCAGCCGGTATTTTTATCAACAACTGCTAATTCACTTACTGGCTTTTCTTTTTTTGTTCTCACCATTGAAAAATAAAATGAATTGTTCTATTAACTCTTCTTCAACTTGCTTTTAAGGTATTGGCTGGAATTACTGATTTCAATAATCTCTTGTTCACCAGTCGACAGATCTTTGATCGAAACCTTTCCATCTTTTAATTCTTCACCAACAATAATAACGAATCTTGAATTCTGTCTATTTGCTTCTCTCATTTGTGCTTTAAGACTGCGATGCAATAAATCAATTTCACAAGAGAATTTTTCCCCTCTAAGTTCCGTCGCCAATTTAAATGCTGAACTTTTATATTCATCGTGAATAATACACACAAAACAGTCTAATCTCGATTCAGGAAATTTTTCATATTTCTCCGATGCAAGAAGTATCCTCTCAATTCCGCACGCCCAGCCGACACCTGGAGTTTCTTTTCCCCCAAGTTGAGAAACAAGCAGATCGTATCTTCCTCCACCGCAAATTGAATCTTGAGCTCCGAGATCGCTCGAGATAAACTCGAATGCAGATTTTGTATAATAATCCAATCCACGGACAAGATTTGAATTTATTTTAAATTCAATTTCATTTTTGTTCAGGAATTCCTTTAATCCATTAAAGTGATTTTCACATTCATTGCATAAATTATTTAAAATCGAAGGTGCATTATTTTTTAGTGAGACATCCTTCTCATCCTTGGAATCGAGAATTCGCAGAGGATTCTTGCTCAATCTCGAACGACTTTCTTCAGAAAGTAAATCTTGGAATTGCTCGAAGTATAATCGAAGTTTTTCCACATAGCCAGGACGGCAATTGGGACATCCGACACTATTGATCTGTAATTCTAAATTTTTTATGCTCAATCCTCGCAGCATCACATCTGCGAGAAAGATTAATTCGCCATCCGCGGTAAAGCTGCTAGTCCCGAATATTTCTGCACCAATTTGATGAAACTGCCTGAATCTCCCCGCTTGAGGTCTTTCCTGCCGGAACATGGGAGAAATATAATACAACTTATTTATGGGTCTAAGTTCACCCAAATTATTTTGAATGAATGAACGGACAACAGCGGCAGTCATTTCAGGTTTTAGTGTTAAGCTTAAACCGCTTTTATCAGTGAAAGTGTACATCTCTTTTCCGACGATATCAGTTTCGTCTCCGATTCCGCGGGCAAATAAACTTGTCTCTTCGAAAATTGGTGTTCTGATCTCGGTATAATTATAACACAGCATTAATTCATGAATATAGTTTTCAAGATTTTGCCATCGGAAAATTTCAGGTTGAAAAATATCTTTTGTTCCGCGAATAGATTTGTACATAAATTAACTAATGAGGTAATAATTTAGTTTCTGATCTCGGAGAAAAAACCAATAGTAGATAATAAATACTATGTCCCTTCGAATATTGAATGTTGAACAAGGAATAATGAGTTATGAATTTTACATGTACTAATATGAGTTATGACTTCATTAATTTGTTCTTTCTTGCAGTATCGATGCTTTTTGCTAATATAGAGATTAGTTCATTGCATTCTAATATTCCCCTTTCCACTTTTTCTAACTTATTGGAAAGAGGCACTCTTCTGCTAATTTTCAATACTGCCATGGTTTCCCGTAATTCCTTGAGTAAAAACTTAAGTTTGTAAATAAAATCACTTCAAGATTCATCGCTTTACGCCTCTCCATAATGCAATGTCGGCGACGTAGCAGAGCTGACTAATTGACCAGAAACGTTATTTCCAGCTCTTGTTTTTAATCCATTCTCACGAATCTCAATGATTAGGAGAGCAGACTCGATCAGTCTATTTCCTAAATCAAACTTTCTTCTTTCGACATTCATATCATTTTTCGTTATTCAAAATTTCTTGTTCGATATTCGAAATTCTTCTTGTGTCGTTATCCAACCATTACGATATATCAAAATAATTTGCTTCTTCTTTTTTAAAATACTCAAGCACTTCCGGAATTGATTTTGACTCAAGTAATTTTTCCCTGAAATCTTCGTTATTCATCAAACGTGAAATTCTGCTCAGCAGTTTGATGTGTGAGCTTACTAAGCTGTCTCTGCCAATTATAAGAAATATAAGCCGAACAGGTTGATCATCAAGTGCTTCATATTCGACTGGCTCCTTTGTGATCGCAAATGCAACGACAATCTCTGTAACTGCATCGGTTTTCCCATGCGGCACTGCAAAACCTTTTCCAACGCCGGTAGAAAGAACTTTTTCCCGCTCGATAACACAATTTCTGACTTTTTCCTTGTCTAAAACTTTGTTGGATTTCGACACCACTTCGATTAAAGCATCGATTATTTCATATTTATCCTTCGCTGCCAAATCGAGAAGTACATTTTCATCATTAATTAAATCGCTGATTTTCATCTTTTTGTATAAATAATTTAAGCGTTCAAATATAAATTAACAGCATCCTAAAAGCAATTACATGTTTCCATTCGAAATATCTTTCACAAGCTTTCATGACAGAAAGAAGAATTTTCGATAGCATTATTTTCATGAGAATCAAATCACATGGATGAAAATGATGGCTTAACAAATTTCAATTGAGTAATTTTGTATGAAATTTGTTTAATAACTAATTGAATTAAATCCTACTTGTGAGAGGCGTAAATGGATATAAAAAATAAAACAGTATTAATCCTTGGCGGCTGGGGTTTAGTCGGCTCAGCAGTTGCCCGTAAAATTATTATTCAAAATCCTGAAAAGATAATTCTTGCATCACTTCAGGAATGGGAAGCGAAAGAAGCAGTAGAAAACCTGCGAAAAGAATTTCCCGATTTTCCTGCTGAAAATATTATATCATGGTGGGGGAATATTTTTATTCGAAAGGAATTTAAGGATAAAAATCGTCTTGACTTGCTTGCTGATCCAAATTCACGAGAAACTCTTATCAATGACACACTCGAAGAACTAAGTGATGAGATTTTGCATGCATCAAGTTTATACGATTTGATGGCGGTTTATCAGCCGAAAATCGTTATCGATTGTATCAATACCGCAACTGCAATTGCATATCAAGACCTTTACGCAGTAAGCAGAGATGTTCGGAGAGCCATAAAAAGTAAGAATGTTGAGAACATTACCGAACAAACTGAACGTCTTCTTGCAACTTTATATATTCCGCAGTTAATCCGGCATGTTCAAATTCTTTACAAAAGTATGAGTGATGCTAACTCGCAGATTTATGTGAAGATCGGAACAAGCGGAACCGGCGGCATGGGATTGAACATTCCATATACACACAGCGAGGAAAAGCCATCGAGAGTTTTATTGAGCAAATCTTCCGTTGCCGGTGCACATACTTTGCTCCTTTTTCTGATCGCAAGAACACCGGATGCACCTATCACAAAAGAAATAAAACCTACTGCAGCAATTGCCTGGAAACGAATTGCTTTTGGTGAAATAAGAAAAGGCGGCAAACCGGTAGAACTTTTTGACTGCAAACTTGAAAATGCTGTTCATTTAGATAAAGTATTTAAAATCAGAGATGATATAAGTACCGATAAAACCGGCGACACGCTAAAAGCTGTTTTTATTGATACCGGTGAGAACGGTATTTTTTCGCGCGGTGAATTTGATGCCATTTCAAGTCTTGGACAGATGGAGTATGTTACTCCAGAAGAAATTGCTCAATCTGTCGTTCAAGAAATTCGGGGAGGTAATACAGGGCATGACATCATCAATGCACTTGATCATGCATCATTAGAGCCGACCTACAGAGCTGGATTCATGCATCACAGCGCAATTAAAAAAATGAAGAAACTTGAGGAAGAGCACAAGACAGACAGTGTTGCATTCGAAATGCTTGGACCTCCAAGATTATCAAAACTTCTATACGAAGCACAGCTGCTTAAAATTTTATACGGCTCAATTGGAAATGTGGTAAAGAAAACTTCAAATGAAATTTCGGAAAAAACTTTCTACTTTATTCAGAAAAATACCGAAATACGATCGAACGTGATCTCAATCGGGATACCCATTTTGCTGCCTGATGGGAAACGATTGTTAAGGGGGAATAACATTAAAATTCCACCTTTCCGCGGTGAGAATGAACAATTAATTGACAATAATAAGATTGATCTATGGGCTAATGATGGATGGATTGACTTAAGAGAAAAAAATTGGAAAAAGTGGTTAAACAGATTTGATACGATCATTAAAACGACCGAATCGATTCCAGTTGATGATACAAGTTCTCGATATGTACGCGATAAGGATTACTGGAATAATTTTAATGAGATTGACATCGGAAAGATAGTCGGTTGGATATTTATTTATGAGGATCTTGGCGAGAGAATGAAAGCGTAGCTTCTGATTTTAGCAATACGTTGGTAAGAAAGTTCATAAAGTTTTTAAAGTTAGTAAAGGTTTTATAGTTCATGAAGTTTTTAAAGTTCGTAAAGTTTTTATTGTTCACAATGTTCTTAAAATTTTGAAGTTTACTGAAAAATGAAGTTAACCCAAATTTGTCATTAGGTAACAATTTCTAATGACCGCCATTAGAAAAAACATTAGTTAACTTATTTGAATACAATAAGTTATTCTTATAAAAAATTGGAATTATTTAAAAATTTTCCAACACAAAAAACTTACACATTTTGATTAAGATATTTCTCTGTAACAGATTGCATAG
>CAZNDS010000158.1:0-6691 GCA_964571865.1 uncultured Ignavibacteriaceae bacterium
AATCTTGTGAAAAATTATAACTCTATTATTTTGCCTGGTAACGATGTCCTGACACATTACAAACTGGTTCTGTTTTTATAAAAATTCATTACAGTTGCGAGCATAACAACATTTGTTAGGAGTGCACTTCCGCCGTAGCTTACCAATGGAAGTGGTATTCCTATAACCGGCACTATACCAATCGACATTCCAACATTAATAAATATATGTGTAATGAAAATTGCAACTATCATAATTATGACATTGCTCCGAAAATCCGATTTGGTGAGCTTGGCAATTCGGATCATTCTGAAAATCAGAATCATGAATAATCCTAGAGTCATCATAGCTCCAATGAAACCAAACTCTTCTCCGATAACGCAAAAGATAAAGTCTGTCCATTGTTCAGGAATAAACTTCAGCTGTGTTTGACTACCCGACAAAAATCCTTTGCCGAATAGTCCTCCTGACCCCACCGCAACCTTCGCTTGAAATGCATTATAACCGCTCCCAAGTGGATCGCTTGCCGGGTCAAGAAAAGTTTGAATTCGTTTGATTTGATGCGGCGATAATACTCGAAGGGCATAATCCACAAAGAAGATTGCACTCAAATTCAGGATAAAAACTCCTGTTGACACGAAAAAGTCTCTCTTAAAAAAATAGAGTGCCGCAAGAACAAATAAGAGTAAAATTATTGCTGGAATAATCCCGAATATTGAAGAGAGTCCGACAACTATCGGGCTAATAATTACGAACATCGCAAATGCAGATAGCCCCTGCCAAAACAATCCAACAAAAAATATTGATACAAAGACTAAAGCTGTTCCTAAATCAGGTTGTTTTAAAATCAATGCAAATGGAACTACTCCCATTATCACTGCAGTTACAAAATGCTTTGGAGAATTAATGTTAACATTTCTTTGAGATAAATAATTTGCAAGTGCTAAAACCATACCGACTTTAGCAATTTCTGAGGGTTGAAAATCAAAGAATCCCAATTGGATCCAGCTTTGCGAACCGGAGATTGTCTTGCCGACTATTAATACTGCCAATAGTGATACAATTGATATTACGTAAGCAGGAAAAGCAAAGAAATTAAAATATTTAAGGGGAAGAAAATAAACGATCAAAAACACAACCGAGCTTACAATTGCAATAATAATTTGTTTTTGATAATTAATTTGACTTACACCAAGATTTACTGTCGCACTGTAAATAGATAAAATCCCAATTAAAATTAGTCCGATCGCCGAGAATGCCAGAAAGAAATCAAACTTTTCTGTGATAGGAATTTCAACTTTATCTTCAGTCTTGAGTTTTATTTGACGCGAAAATATTGTCACTCGCTTTTTCTTTATATAAATATAATTCTATTAATTGCTTTGCAATGGGTGCCGCAACTGTACCTCCGAATCCTGCATTTTCTACAATAACTGCAATTGCAATTTTCGGTTCTTCGTAAGGTGCATATCCTACAAACCATGAATGATCCTTACCATGCGGATTTTGAGCTGTTCCAGTTTTTCCTGCAACGTGAATTCCATCTATTCTAACCATTCCTGCAGTTCCGGCGCCATTCACAACGAGAAAAGTTCCTTCACGAACAAGGTCCATTACTTGCTTGTCAATTGGGAGTTTTTTCCCCTCAACTTTTATTGGAATCTCTCTCTCTTTTGCAGCCGGATTAAAAAGCTTTTTAACAGTATGAGGGCGATACAACGTACCACCATTTGCAATTGCCGAAATGTATGAAGCCATTTGTAATGGTGTCACGCCTAATTCTCCCTGTCCTACACCAAGACTTACGATGTACCCAGGAGTCCATTTTTTAACACCGTATATTTTATTATAGTATTCAATTGAGGGAAGAATTCCTTTGGTGTCTTCAAGAATATCGATATTGGTTTTTTTCCCGAAACCAAACATATCACCATACTTTGTCCATCTTTCAAATCCCATTTTCAAGATAAGACTGAAAAAGAATGTATTGCAGGACTTCTCAATTGCAGTTTTTACGTTTACTGAACCATGAACTCCCATGCACTTATAGAAATGATTACCATACGAAAAACCTCCCCCGCAATTGTAGGTATACGAAGAAGATATTATTTTATCCTGGAGCGCTCCAATGGCTGAAAGCATTTTATAGCATGAACCTGGCGGATAAATGGAACTTGTAGCTCGATTAAAAAGAGGACGTGAATTGTCATTATTCAAGCGTCTCCATACACTAACAGGCGTAACACTTGAAAAATTTTTCAAATCGAAATCCGGTTTACTCAAAAAAGAAAGCACTGCGCCTTGCTTATCTGTCATCAACTCCTCAGATTTTTTTTGAAGTTCACCGTCAAGTGAAAGTTGAACGTTATATCCTTGTATTGGCGTGATATCATTTTTACCATCGTTTACTTGACTGATTTCCCTTCCGTGTGCATCAACAAATACAAAATTTTTGCCTTTAACACCTCTCAGATATTCTTCGTAATACTTTTCTAAACCATTATGCCCAACAAAATCACCTGGCAGGTAAAACTCTTGATTTTCCTTCAATTGCCTATCAGAAATCTCCTTACAATAGCCAAACAAATGGGAAGCAGAAATTCCAAAAGGATAGGTCCTTTCCATATCAATAGAGTAATCGACTCCGCTTAATTGAGACTGATTCTCTTCCAGCCAGCTAATTTGTTCAAAGGTCAAGCCGCGTAAAACTTTTATTGGAATAAATGGTGAGTATGTCCGATTTGCCTTAAGAACATTTAGGATATATCCGGATGGAAATCTGAAATAACTCTCGATGAGTGGAGTTAAGCTTTTATCATATTCCTTTGGAGTGATTCTGAGTGTATAAGAGGGTTGGTTATCAACAAGGAGTTTCCAATTTCTATCGTAAAATACTCCTCTGAACGGCTCGATGATCTTCTCTTTTATTGCATTTCTTTCTGAAGCAGCAGTGTATTTATCATTATCGACCACCTGAAGCTGATACAATCTGAATCCAAGAAAAAAGAAAATCGTTACTATAATAATAGTGATAATCTTCAATCTGATTTCTGAATTTAAATCAATGAAAGTCATGTTTTAAAAAGTTTTTTACCTGGTCTCATTAAAACCACACTACTAACTAAAGCAGTATAAATTGCCGGATATAGTCCATAAGAAAATATAATTCTCAGCAGAGTAGGAATATCTATAGAAAAAACAATTAAAGAATGAACAGTGTTTTCAATAAATGCAATTAGAACTACAATCATTATAAATTTATAATTTCTAAGCACAATATCAACCTTATTCTCGTTGTAAAAATAGCCGCAAATAAAAATCGCAATCACCTTTGATAAGGAGGACGAACCAATGACTCCTCCGATAAAAAAATCTAATATCATCCCTACAAAAAATGCAGCAATAATTCCAGTAATTTGACCAAAGGTTAATGTAAAAAAGACCAGACCAATTAAAACTAAATCAGGCTTATACCCATATATAACGAAGTAGTCAAAAATAGTTGCCTGAAGAAAAATCAGTAAACTGAAAATCGCCAACCATTTTAGGTATATTTTTATCACTCTGTCTTAAGAAAAAAGTTTAAGTTTTGTTTTTTCAGTGAGCTGGGATTTTTCGGTAGAAGAACATTTCTGATATTGTAAATGTCTACTGTTGGGTCGGCTTCAATGTCAAAAAAACTTTCTCCCCCTTCATAAATAATTTTTGTTACTGAAGCTATCGGGATGTCGGAGGGAAAAATCGTGCTGAACTGTGAAGTAAAAAAAACATCTCCTTCTTTTATATCGGCAGATTTTGAGATATTAGTAATAGTAAATCGCTTTCCATTCCACTTAAAAATTCCTCGTGCTTTGGATCTGGAATTTTGCACACTGATATTCAGTTCCAAATTGTTTAACGTTTGAACAGTTGAAACATCATCGGATACTAAATTTACAATTCCAACAATTCCGGCATCAGCCAATACTGGTGAATTAACAACTACTCCTGAATTCCTTCCAACATCGATAATGAACGTGTTTTTATTCGAAGAAGATATTTTTGAAATAACTTTTGCCGGTAGGAAATCAATCTTATTTTCTTCTTTAAATTTTAATATTTTTTTGAGCTCAATTGATTCTTCATGTGACGCTCGTAAAGAATTTAGTTCAGACATCAATCGGGAGTTTGCATTTTGAAGATCTTCAACATCCTCTTTAAGGGTTACGACCTGTTCAAAAGGAGTGATTAAACTTTTTGCTATTCCAAAAAATCCGATTGAAACTTGTCTAATTAATACCAATTGAGTTGACTTATTGAAAGTTATTAATAAGAGTGAAGCAGTTACAAGAATTGATAGAATTATATAAGAGCGAAAATCATTTATAAATCTTGCCAACCACTGGATCATATTTTTAATATCTTCTGCTTCGGATTAATACTTTTTCGAATCTTCCCATATCTTCTAAAACTTTTCCCACCCCGCGGACTACTGCGGACAAGGGGTCCTCTACAACATGAACTGGCAAATTTGTTTCCATTCTGATCCTCTCATCCAGTCCTTTTAAAAGTGCACCACCGCCGGTAAGCATTATTCCCCTATCCAAAATATCTGCACTTAGTTCAGGCGGCGTTTTCTCGAGAGACTGCCTGACAGCATCAACGATTTGATTAACTGGCTCGCTTAACGCCTCTCTGATTTCTTCTGAACTTACTTCACACACTGTTGGAATTCCCTGCACCAGATCTCTGCCCTTGACTTGAATAGCAACTTCCTCTTTCATTGGTGCTGCAGAACCGACCTGGCATTTAATCATCTCGGCAGTTCGTTCACCAATCAAAACGTTATAATTTTTTTTGAAAAATTGTTGAAGGGCATTATTCATCTCATCGCCGGCAATTCGGATCGATTCATCGTTCACAATTCCGGATAGGGCTATTACTGCAATCTCAGTTGTACCTCCACCTATATCTATAACCATATTACCAACTGGAGATTCCACATCACATCCAATACCGATAGCTGCTGCCATTGGTTCCGCGATTAGATGGACTTCTTTTGCACCAGCATGTTCGGCAGAATCTCTAACAGCGCGTTTTTCAACCTCAGTAATTCCGGTTGGAACTGCAATTATTATCCTTCTGCTGGGGAATAATCCCCCTCGAATCATTTTTATGAATGCCCGAAGCATCCCTTCGGCAATTTCAAAATCAGCAATCACACCATCACGCATTGGACGTGTGACTCGAATATCCCGATGTTCTCTGCCCTGAATTTCCTTAGCTTTATCTCCAACAGCGATAATTTTTTTTGTATTACGGTCAAATGCAACGATCGAAGGTTCATTTAATACAATTCCTTTCCCACGTACAAATATCAGAGTATTCGCTGTTCCAAGGTCAATAGCAATATCAGATGATAAAATGTTGAAAAATCCCATCGTAAGTTCCTAATGTTTAAAATGACGAATATTAGTAAATACCATTGAAATATTTTTTTTGTTGGCTGCATCAATTACTTCTTGATCTCGCACTGAACCTCCTGGTTGAATTACTGCTGATGCACCAACTGAAACAGCTTCTTCAAGACCATCTGCAAACGGAAAAAATGCATCCGATGCTACTACACATTTTTCAGAATTATGTTTGAACTGTTCTACTTTCATCCTAGCGATTCGTGCTGAATCGATACGTGACATCTGCCCTGCACCAATGCCAATTGACATTTTATCTTTAACATAAACTATTGCATTTGATTTGACATGCTTTGCAAGTTTCCATGCAAATAGCAGATCATCCATTTCTTCAGCAGATGGTTTTTTTTTAGTTACAAAATTAAAAATACTTTTGTCAAATGTAATACTATTTCTTGATTGAACAATCACCCCGCCTCGAATCGAACGGAACTCGATTTCATCAGCGAGTCTCTTGCTGTTGAGAATAATGCGCCTATCTTTTTTTGCAGACAAAATGGATCTTACGTCATCGGTTATGTCTGGTAAAATAATAACTTCAAGAAATATCTCATTCAATTTTTGAGCAGTAGCATTATCAATTTGATTATTAAATGCGACAACCCCACCGAAAGCTGAAATTGGATCGCAGCTTAACGCTTTTGTATAAGCATCAAAAGTATTTGATCCAACGGCAGCACCGCATGGATTGTTGTGTTTTATAATAACGCAGCTGAATTCATCCAAATCTTCTATAAGATCTACAGCAGCATTGATATCCAAAATGTTATTATAGGAAAGTTCCTTCCCGTGAATCTGTTGAAATGTTTCAAAGAAGTTTCCATATAAAGTTGATGTTTGATGCGGATTCTCACCGTATCTCATATTATAAACTTTTCGCGAAGCAACATTAAATACATTGTCACCATTAAAATAATTAGCGATCGCTGTATCATATTCAACAATTCTTTGAAATGCTTCGGACGCTAAAACTCTTCGTGTTTTTAAAGATATCGAGCCGTTATTATTTTCCAATTCGCTAATAAAATCACAATATTGATTTGTTGAAGAGAGCACAACTATATTATTAAAATTCTTCGACGCTGATCGAACCATAGTTGGTCCGCCAATATCAATATTTTCGATTATTGTACTTTCTTCGTTTGAACCAGATTTTATGACTTTTTCAAATGGGTAAAAATTAACAACCACCAAATCGAATGGTTTAAGATCTAATTCTTCTAATTCTTTATTGTGTTGACTCGAATTTTTATCAGCTA
>CAZNDS010000159.1:0-6657 GCA_964571865.1 uncultured Ignavibacteriaceae bacterium
GTTTAAAATTCCTGAAGGTACGAAAAGCGTTATTGAACAAGAACGGATCGAGAAAAAAGAATGGCAACCTGAGCGTACACCTGCAGAGGTTGAAACTCACATTGAGGAGCTACAGGTGTTGGAAAGAATTGAACCTGAAATCCCAGAGGGAGAGAAACCTCGTAGCAGACCACAACCGTCTCCAAAGCCTTCCGAAGAGAAAGTAGAAGGTACTTTAACTCAGGAGGCCAAAATAGCAATTGGCAGATGGGGTGAAGAATATTCTCTTAAATGTTTAAAAGATACATTTAGGAAAAAATATCCTGAAGGTGAGGTAAAGGAAATTGAAGATGGTTTTGCTATTATTTTTAATAGCCAGACGCATGTTAATGTTCACTGGCTTAATAAAATAGTAGATAAAGGAGAAGGTTGCGATATCAAAGTAATAGAAAATGGTAATGAAGAATATATCGAAGTAAAATCTACGAAGACGGATACAAAAGAATGGTTTGATATGACAGAAAGAGAATGGGAATTAGCTCAAGAAAAGAAAAACAATTTTCATATCTATCGGGTTTACAATTCCGGAAATGAGCTAGCAAAACTTGTTGATATACCTAATCCGAGCAAACTTTGGCAAGAAGGTGTTTTAGTTGCTTATCCAATTCGTGTACAAATATAAGATGATAACAAATTGAGCAAAAGAATGCTTGTAGCTTTGCCATTCAGGTTGCCTAACAATGAGTATGTGGTTTGCTGTTGCTTATCCAAACCTATATGAATTTCGTCTGTCCACAAATCATCATCGGAAATACTATGTAATTCTTACACCTTACGATAAGATTAAGAAGCTGATAAGGAAGAAGGCAAAGAAAATAGATTAGATTTTGGAAGAAAATTGTTAAGTAAAAATAAATTTTCTTAATTTTAAGAAGAATGAAACGAGAAGAAGCCGAGATCTTACTTAAAAAGACATTCAACATTGATCAATTCTATGATAGACAGTGGCAAGCAATCCAGAAAATCATGAATGGAGAAAGGGTGCTTCTTATAGAAAAAACCGGTTTCGGCAAATCACTTTGTTTTCAATTTCCGGCAACAATCTTTAATGGACTTACTGTAATTTTCTCTCCACTAATTGCACTGATGCGTGATCAAGTTAAAAAACTCAATGCATTGAACATTCCCGCACGATGTATCAACAGCGAACAGTCGATCGAAGAAAATCAATCTATATTTGAGCAAACAAAACATGGAAGCATCAAAATTCTTTACATTGCCCCTGAGCGGCAAGAAAATACAGATTGGATTGAAGCCACAAGACAAATGAATCTCTCGATGGTTGTGGTTGACGAAGCGCATTGCATCTCTGTTTGGGGTCATGATTTTCGCCCGGCGTTTAGGAGAATAATTAATTTAGTTAAACTTTTACCGAAAGGAATGCCTGTATTAGCAACAACCGCAACTGCAACAAAACGCGTTGAAGAAGATATTACAAAGCAAATGGGAGGCAATACACATTGTTTACGTGGGAATCTTCTGCGAGATAATTTTCACTTAAGAGTTGTAAAAGTAAACTCTGAAGATGAAAAATTAGCTTGGCTTGGAGATACGCTCAACAAAATTCCCGGTCATGGAATAATGTATACTGGTACTAGGGTTAACACAGAAGTCTATTCTCGCTGGCTTGAATACCTTGGAATCTCCTCCGTTGCTTATAATGCTGGATTAGGAGGAGAAGCGAGAAAAGAGATAGAAGAAGGTTTGCTGAATAATCATTGGAAGTGTGTTATATCGACGAACGCATTAGGAATGGGAATCGACAAACCCGATATACGATTTATTATTCACACACAGATTCCTGTTTCTCCAATCCATTATTATCAAGAGATAGGAAGAGCCGGACGCGACGGTCAGCCTACCTACCTCATTTTATTTTACGCTCCAGAAGATGTCGACCTTCCTAAAGCATTCATAGAAACTGCCAGACCATCATTGGAAAAATACGATAGAATAATAAACGCATTGAAACGAGAACCTCTTAGCGAACGTGAACTTATACGACTGACAAACTTAAAGTCAACACAAGTGCGAGTGATAAAGGCAGATTTATTGGAACAGAATATCATTAAGGAAGTCTCTTATGGAAAACAAAGGAAGTATGAGTATCAGTTTAATGCTCCACAACTCGACACCAGAGCGTTTGAAGAATTACGCAATGCCAAGTTGAACGAGCTGAGCAAAATGATCGATTACATTGAAACCAAGCAGTGTCGAATGAGTTTTCTCCGTGACTTTTTAGATGATACGCATACAGGGTTATGCGGAAAGTGTGATAATGATGTTAAGAAAAATATCAAAGTGCATTACACACAGGAGTGGAAAGAAAAAGTAGAAGCATTTCATAACACGGATTTCCCCGTTATAGTAGTAAATGCCGCTAAAACAAATTTGATCAATGGCATCGCATCCTCGTACTATGGTGTAACAAACGTTGGTTCTATAATTCACAAATGTAAATACGAAAACGGCGGCGATTTTCCCGATACTCTTCTGCAACAAACGTTGAGGGCAGCCAGGAAACAATTTTGTAATGAAAAATTCGATATGATTCTCTATGTTCCACCTACAGAATCAGGAGACTTAGTGAAACATTTTGCTGAAAAACTTTCGGTAAAGTTAAATATTCCTCTATCTCATAATTTAAAAAAGGTAAAACAAACTCAACCACAAAAGGTCTTCCAAAATTATTTCTTAAAGCATGATAATGTGGCTGGAGCTTTTGAGTATGCAGTTCGAAACGAAATACAGGGAAAATCTATTTTACTTATTGATGATATTTTAGACAGCGGTGCAACTGTGAGAGAAATTGGAAAATTGCTGACAAAACTCGGCGCAGTGAAAATCGCACCGCTCGTTATCGCAAAAACAGTTGGTTCAGATATAGACAATCGCTTGGAGCTGCAGATTAATTTCCATCGATCATCGAGTCCAAAGCTTGAAAGTTCATCTAAGGCTACGCAGGATTCCCAAGAGATTCTAAAAATTTTAAAACAATGGAGACTAAAAAAAGCTGCTGAAGTTAATTTACCGGCTTATTGTATACTAAGTAATAAGACCCTTCAAAACATAGCAGAAGAAATGCCTCTATCTGTTATGGACCTCCTTAAGATTAAAGGACTCGGTAAGATTACAATTCAAAAATACGGCGAGTCTATCTTGAAAATAATTAAACAATATAAACAAACCGACAGGAAGCCGTGATTACAAAATCAGAATTTCCATACTTGATTGCACTTACGCAAATCCCCCGATGGGGAAATGCAAAAATTAATGGTTTGCTCAGCACCATTTTTCAGAAAGAAAAGGTTTCTTTAGAAGATTTTTTTAATCTTTCTGAATCGGAATGGAAAACTGATTATGGACTAACTGAAAAAGAAATTTTCGCTCTGCAAACTGAAAAGAATGAACTGCCTAATAATGCTTTCCTTGTAGAAGATATGCTAAATCAAGGTTATGAAATTATTCCGATAACCTCCCCCGATTATTCTAGATCATTAAAAGAAAATCTTAAAAGTACATACTCGCCGCCATTGCTTTATGTTAAAGGTGATAAACAAATGCTAACTGAAAAGTCAATTGCAATTGTCGGCTCTCGCGATGCATCGGAAATTTCTTTACAATTCACAGATAATATTGCTAAACTAGCCAGTAAGCAATTCAAAGTCGTTGTTAGTGGATTTGCGAAAGGTGTAGATAAGCAAGCACTCGATTCTGCAATTAAACACATCGGGAGAAGCATAATAGTTTTGCCTCAAGGAATAATGACTTTCACCTCTGGATTCAAAAAATATTACAAACAAATTGTTGAGGGTAATGTTTTAGTTTTGAGCACATTTCATCCTAAAGCTCCATGGAAAGTAGAATTGGCGATGGCCCGTAATCCGATTATCTACGGACTTGCAGATGAAATTTATGTTGCGGAATCATCCGAAGAAGGTGGCACTTGGTCTGGTGTTATTGACGGATTGCGAAAAGGAAGAAAGATATTTGTTCGCAAACCTGAACCAGATGAAAAAAATGCAAATGAACTTTTAATTCAGAAAGGTGCTATGCCTGTAGACTTCGATGGAAATGAAATTGAGCATAAAGCTTACCAAGTGATACCTGATCAACCATTATTAATCAGTGAGCCAAAAAAAAATCCCGATATTGGACAATCGCAACAAACGGAAAAAAGAAAGAGAGATGATAGCTCACAGACAACTCTATTTTCTTAAACATGAAACGGCGATTCACTTACTACACTAACTCTCTTTCCGCACAAAAACTAAAACGTGTTTATGAAGTTGTTACTCCGCGTGCTCAGCAGTATTTGGATGCGGAGAGAATGATTCTTGTTAAGGTTGTTTACGTAATTATAGAAATCAATTTGCACACCAATTTATACAGCGTGGGGTAGTAAAAACTTATTTGCAAAACCTATTAGTTAATTGGTAGAAATTGAATATGACAACTCACGATTCATTAATTCCGTATGGGAGAATTGAACGTTCAATTCTTCTTATCAGAGGGCTCAAGGTCATATTGGATAAAGACCTTGCAGAGATGTACAACGTAGAAACATTTAATCTCAACAAAGCGGTAAAAAGAAACATTGACCGGTTCCCTGCAGATTTCATGTTTCAGCTGACACGAGAGGAGTTCCTTAACTTGAAATTCCATTTTGGAATATCAAGATGGGGCGGCACACGAAAACTTCCTTACGCTTTTACCGAGTTGGGCGTTGCGATGCTTTCCAGCGTACTGAACAGTAAACGTGCCATTCATGTAAACATACAGATTATGCGTGCATTTGTAACACTACGTGAAATTCTTGCCACACACAAAGATCTTGCTAAAAAGTTAGAAGAGATGGAAAAGAAATATGATCAGCAATTCAAGGTTGTGTTCGAAGCAATCCGACAACTAATAACTTCTTCTCAGACTGAGCCAGAAAAACCAAAACGCCAGATTGGTTTTAAGGTTGAAGAGCCGAGAAGTTCATATCTCTTTCACAAAAAGTCGAAGCGATGAGGGGAAACATTAATTATCAAAGATTTTCACAAAAAGTAATAAATGCTCTTCGGCGGGAAGATGAGTTGCCGCGTGAATGTGAACGTATTTTTTTACCGCAGCAAACACAGATAATCCTATTCTCTTAAACATGGAACAACGATTCACTTACTACACTAACTCTCTCTCCGCACAAAAACAAAAACGCGTTTATGAAGTTGTTACTCCGCGTGTTCAGCAGTATTTGGATGCGGAAGTAAATTATGTTTTGCAGAAAGTCCGTTCGAGCGATTTAGTGATTGAGCTTGGCTGCGGCTACGGAAGAATATTTCCATCGCTCAGTAAAAAAGCTAGATCAATAATTGGAATTGATACTTCACTTTCAAGTCTAATGCTTGGCAGAGAAATGTTCAGCGGCATTTCAAATTGTTACTTTGCTCAGATGAATGAGGCTCAGCTTGCATTTCCTAACAATACTTTTGACGCGGTTGTCTACGTTCAAAATGGGATTTCTGCATTTCACGTTGACATGAAAAATTTAATTGAAGAAAGCATCCGCATAACAAAGCGCGGCGGACTTGTTCTTTTTTCAACTTACTCAGAAAAATTTTGGAATCATCGTTTGGAATGGTTTCAACTGCAGTCAGATGCTGGACTTCTTGGAGAATTAGACTACGAAAAAACCAAAAACGGAAACATCATTTGTAAAGATGGATTTACGGCTACAACTATCTCGCCAGATCAGTTCAAGGCATTAACATTAAATATAAACAGTATCTCGATGAAGATAGAAGAAGTTGATGAGTCGAGTTTGTTTTGTGAGATTGACGTAAAGTAAACTCGTATCAGTCATGTAATTCTTGGTTTATACTTTTGTGTTAACTGGATTATAATTATTTTTAGTTAAAATAAAACTGAGTTAAATATGAAAGATTATAAAGATATTATTACCATTGAGCCTGGCAAAAGAGGAGGGAAGCCATGCATCAGAGGTATGAGAATAACTGTTTATGATGTTCTCAGCTATCTTGCATCAGGGATGACAATGGAGGAGATACTTAACGATTTTCCTTACTTAACCAAAGAAGACATTTACGCATGTCTTAGTTATGCAGCGGATCGTGAAAGTAAGTTATTCTCGATGTCTGCATGAGACTTTTATTAGATCAAAATGTATCTCCAAAATTGGTGGAAACTCTTTCGGAGTTATTTCCAGAATCGGTCCATACACAAAATGTGAGTTTGAATTCTGCGTCAGATGAAGAAGTTTGGGCTTTTGCTAAAGCGAATAATCTTATAATTCTTACTAAAGATAGTGACTTTGCTGAACGAAGTTTGTTATTCGGTTTTCCTCCAAAAATTATTTGGATTAGAAAAGGTAACTGTTCTACGAAAGATATTGAAAAAATCTTAAAAGATAATTTCGAAGAAATCAGAATGTTAAGTGAGAACAAAGATATTGGAATAATAAGTTTATATTAGTTTCATTTAAAATTATTTCAAAAAATTTTGGAAGCATCGTCTGGAGTGGTTTCAACTGCAATCAAATGCCGGGCTGCTTGGAGAAATAGACTACGAAAAAACCAAAAACGGAAACATCATTTGTAAAGATGGATTTACGGC
>CAZNDS010000160.1:0-6547 GCA_964571865.1 uncultured Ignavibacteriaceae bacterium
ATTATATGCTGCCAGGTATGGATAGATTGAACGTGCCAATTCCTCTAGGTGGAACAAGCAATCACTTTATTAAGGACAAGCTGATAGAGTTAAATGCTTGGGATCCATTCAATGTTACTGAGGACGCAGATTTGGGTATACGAGCGTATGCAAAAGGTTATAAAATTGGAACTATAAACTCAACTACCTATGAAGAAGCTAATAAACATACTGCAAGCTGGATTCGCCAGCGTTCCCGATGGGTAAAGGGATATATGCAGACATTTCTTGTGCACTTGCGCAATCCACTATTACTTTTTCAACGAATTGGTGTGCGGGGTATTTTTGCATTCTTTATGTTTATTGGCGGCACTCCTGCAACATTCTTGATCAATTTACCATTGTGGATACTTTTTGTAGTGTGGTTGGTTTTCCAGCCTGCATGGATTTCTGATGTTTTCCCAGCATGGGTTTTATATATATCACTATTTAACCTGCTGATTGGCAATGCGATGGTTGTTTATATGAACATGCTTGCTGTATTTCGCAGAAGACAATACAACCTTGTAACGTTCGCATTACTGAATCCTGCTTATTGGATTCTGCATTCGTTAGCATCATATAAAGCTTTGTGGCAATTAATTGTCAAACCATTCTATTGGGAAAAAACTACACACGGATTAACAACTTATTCCAAACCAGAAATAAAGAGTTCGTAAATGGGAATTAAATTACGTGACATATTAGTGTTTTTCTTTTTCTGGATAGCATTTTTCATTATCGGTGTTTTCTTCTACACTAGCTATAACTTCTACGCACAAGAAGGCATTTTCTTGATGGAAAAAGCTCAACTTGCGATGCGTGGAAATCCACCCAGATTAGAAAATATGGGATTAATCTATCCACCACTGCCATATCTTTTTTATTTACCTTTATCGATTTCTTCATCACCAATAGCATCCTTAGTAGTCTCAACATTTTGGGGTGCTTTTTGCGTTGCGCTTTGCGTTAGGTATTTAAGATGGATTCCAGGAAATACTGCAATAAAAATTGTCGTTACAGTATTATTTTTCTTAAATCCTATATTTCTATATGTGATGTTCGCTCAGCCGAGCTTGACGCTCTACATGGTATTCTTCGTCATCTTTGTTTATTCATTTTTCAGATTTCACGAAACGAGAATTCCATACTACATTGTTTTGTCGGGTGTAGCTTTGGGCGCAATGGCAGGAATTAGATACGATACATTTTTCTTAACGATGGCTTTAATTCCTTTTGCTCCATTCTTGATATCTGAATCTACAGATTTCAATATCACTCGAATATTTGCACTTACAATGATGTTGGTTTTACCGACGTTTATTGTACTTGGGTCATGGATTTATCTGAATTGGATTTTTGCTGGCGAACCGTTTTACTTTTATTTTAGCCCATATTCCTATTTCAAACAAGTTTCAAATGAAATGGCACTTCGTCCTGAGTTATTCGATGCAAAGGGAGATATAATAAAGTCTATTTGGGTAGTTTTAAAGATGGCATTTCTCGCGTTTCCAGCGTATTTCTTCGTCTTCCCGACAATACGAACTGTAACGCTTTTCGTTGCAGCAATCGCTCCAATAATTCTCCAAATAGTTGTTATCTTTTTGGGGATATCGTCGTTATCAGTCAGCTGGTTTGCGGTTTTGATTCCGATAACGATCATTGTAGTTTATTACTTTGTTAACTCTCCAAGTTATCAGCCGGCTTATGGTGGATTAATATCGGTCTTGATGTTTGTTTCATTATTTTTTGGATATTATTCATTATCCAATTCAGTTGATTTCACAGAAGTAAATTTCACAAAAGCACTACAAGGTGAGCAGGTTCAAGATCTGTTTGAGGAAGAATTGAACGTAGCAAAATTCCTTAAGCAGAATACAACAGAAAAGAGTAAAATACTTATCGATGATGCAGTTGGTTATCCCATAGTCTGTTTTTACAATAGTCCTCAGCAATTCTTTTTACCTTATCAACATGACTATCTGAAATCTTTGCAGCAGCCAGCATTCAGGGCGGATTATATTGTAGTACCAAAGCCAGAAATAACTGCGACTGGATTTGATCAATTGACAGCAATGTATCCTGATGCATTTGAACAAGGATTTGATTATACTACACTTGTTTACCAGACTTCAAAATGGAGAGTCTACAGATCATCAGTAACGGAATCAAATTTATCTTATGAGGGACAATGAGCAATTATAAAATTTTAATCGTGGACGACAACCCGCTTGTCGTAAAAATGCACTTGCATTATTTGAAACGTGCCGGCATGGATGCCGATACAGCACCTAACGGTAAAGAGGCAAAATCAAAAATATCAGACAATCAATATGACTTAGTTATTCTTGATTTAATGATGCCTGAAGTCAGTGGATTTGAAGTATTAAAATTCCTCCGTACGAGTGCAAAAAATTCTTCTGCTAAAGTTATTGTTGCCTCGGCTTTGAATGACAAAGAAGTAGTTGAGCTCGTATTCCAGCTTGGAGCTAATCATTTTATTACTTCACCGGTATCGTATCAATCGTTAATTGAGAAAGTTAATGCTGCTTTGAAGGGAGAATAAAGATTCTCCCTTTTTTAGTTGGGGTGAGATTACTTATTAGTATTCTCTATTATCAAAACGAATTCGCACTTTTCAGTTAACACTTCAATCTCTCGTACTATGTCGCTAACCTTCCCGCGATAAAACATTTCCTTCTCCGTAGTTAAATCGCATGAAAGTGAAATTCTTATTTCCGCTCCAAATACTTTTTTAACATCTTCGAGAAGCTGCTTAAGCCGATAAGGTGTTTCCATTATCGCAAGTGTTCTTTTCACATCCGATAATTTGGTTAGTTCATTCAGGCGTTTGTCTTTTTTAGGGGAAAGCCATCCGGCATAATAAAATCTGCTGATATCAAAGCCTGATGAGACTAATGAAGGGATTAGTGAATCGACTCCCGGTATTGGTGAAATGGAAACTCCACTTTTTATTGCAAGGGAAATCAGAAAATGTCCTGGATCCGAAAATACTGGTGTGCCAGCATCGGAAATGACAGCGCAAGATTTGCCACTCAGAAGTTCTTGGATGATAAATGCCGAGTTTTCCTTTTCGTTGTGTTCATTGAGTAAATGAATCTCTTTTTCAAGATTTAACAGTTTTAAGATTCTTTTACCGAATTTATATTCTTCACAAACAAGAAAATCTACTTCTAAAATAGTACGCCTCGCTCGATAGGTTAAATCGTTCTGATTTCCTATAGGCGTTGAAACAAGGAAAAGTTGACCAGCCAAAAATTTATTCGACTATAGTTATCCAGCCGTAATCGTCTTCCGATTTCCCATATTGAAGCGAAGTAATAATATCGTACAAATATTGACTCCACTCGCCGATCTCATTATTGTTAATAGTTATCATTTCGCCTTTGTAGCTTAATTTTCCAACCGGCGAAACGACGGCTGCAGTTCCGGAACCAAAAATTTCTTTCAATGTTCCTTTTTTGTGAGTTTCATATACTTCGTCAATAGAAATTCTTCTTTCGCTGACTTTCATCTTTTCGCGCTTAGCGATTTTAATTATAGAGTCGCGGGTAATTCCTGGTAAAATCGTTCCTTCGAGCGGAGGAGTAATTAGTTCATCTCCAATCCGGAAAAAGATATTCATTGTCCCGACTTCTTCGACCCATTTTTTTTCAACGGCATCGAGCCAAAGGACTTGTGTAAATCCTTTAGATTTTGCACGCTCAGCTGAAAATAAACTCGCAGCATAATTAGCTGGAGTTTTCAAATCGCCTAATCCGCCCGGAGCTGTGCGAGAATGTTCTTCCTCGACAAGTATTTTTACGGGATTAAATCCTTCGGCGTAGTAAGCGCCAACAGGACTTAAAACTATAAACATCGAAAATGTTTTGGAGGATTTAACTCCGAGAAGATTATCGCGCGCAACGATCAGAGGACGAATATAAATTGAAGTTCCAATCGAGCTTGGATGCCATTCTTTCTCTATAATTATTAATTCCTTAAGGTATTCGACTACCTCGTCAGCATCGAATTGAGGAATACACAATCCAGCAGCTGAACGATTAAACCTATTGAAATAATCTTTTACTCGAAAAAGTCGAACTTTACCATCAACTCCTAAGAAACTTTTCAAACCATCAAAAACTGCCTGTGAGTAATGGAAAACAACGCAACCCGGCTCGACTAATACTGAAGAATACGGTTGAATAGTCGGTTCCACCCAGCCAGTTTCGGGGGAATAGTCCCAAACAAACATATGATCCGTAAAATATACACCGAAACCTAATTCGCTTTCCTTTGGAAATTTTTTAGGAAGATTAGTTTTTTTTACTGTGAGGTTTGAGATATTTGTATCCATAAAATTCGTCATAAATATACTGAATTTTTCGTTTTGAATAAAAAATTATTCTTCCACATTTCATTCAATTTTTATTATTTTATTTACAATTTTCAAGGATTTTGAAATGAAAAAAGCAAGAATGTCAATTAAAAAATCAAAGACAGCAAAACCCAAAATGGTCAAAGCAAATAAATTTTCTAAACCTGATGATGGAAGTCATAATTATATTCAATACTCCAATGAAGCAATTATTCAGATCAATCCGCGTGGGGTAATAAAATCATGGCAGGGGGCAGCATCAAAGATTTTCGGATTCACCGAAAAGCAGATTTTAGACAAACATATTGGAGCTTTGATTTCAGAGTATGAAAGAGGACGAAATGAAATCGTCAGAGCGGTTATATCTGAAAAAGATCTTTCTAACTACGAAACGATGTTAATAACAAAATCCGGGACAGAGATATTCGCAAGCGTCTCGATGATGGCTTTCAAAGAGAAAAAAAGAAAAACGAACGATTATGTATTAATAATTCGTGATATAACAGAAGATAAAAATTTCAGAGACAGATTATTCACGCTTCAAAATGCCCATACGGAAATTGTCGATGGAATGATGATGGGAATGATGATTCTTGACAATGAGACTGCAGAGATAATTTTCATGAATAAGCGTGGAATGAAAATGTTTCAGCTGACAGGAAAAGAAAATGTCGGAAGAAAAATATGGGATTTGGTTGATCCAGATTTAGTAAACGAAGTGAACGATTTGATCTCTACAGAAGTTGAATTTTACACCTCATTACCAAAACGGATTAAAATTCATCGTTACCGTGATAAAACAAAATTTTGGATCGATGTTTACGCCTCAAGAATAAATTATCACCGACGTCCTTGCTCATTATTATTGTTCTTTGATAATTCGGAGCTGCGCGATTATGTAAAGAAACTTGAAGAATCAGGCAAACAAAAAGATTTGCAGGCTGCAACAAAATCGAGATTTATGGCGAACATGTCACACGAGTTGAGGTCGCCGATCAACATTATTCTTGGCTATGTTGATATTCTTATAAGTATGGAAGTTGATGGCGAGATCAAAGAATTTTTAACTTACATACAAAAAAGTGCCGAACATCTGTTAAAGACTTTGAACGATATTCTTGATCTTTCAAAAGCAGAGGCGAGCAAAATTAAATTAATCGAAAAACCGTACAACCTTGTCACTTTAATGAAATCGGTGCTTTCGATGATTGAAGTAAAGCTGATAGGGAAAAAAGTTGCACTCGACTATAACTCGAACATCGAGCCTGAGAGTTATTTCAGCATTGATGCTCATAACCTGCAGCGTGTTTTATTAAATGTGTTAGACAATGCAGTGAAATTCACTGACGAAGGATTAATTTCTGTCGATGTGAAATACAGAAACGGAGTATTGAATTTCACGATCAGCGATACGGGAATCGGAATGACGCAGGAAGAACTGGATAGACTTTTCACACCATTTGAACAAGCTCATTGGGAAATATCTCAAAAGTATGGAGGAAGCGGTTTGGGGCTGGCAATCTCGAAAGAAATCTGTGCTCTATGGAAGGGTGAAATTAAAATCGAGAGCAAGAAAAACGCCGGTACAACAGTAACATTTTTCTATCCTGCTGAGCGAGCTGAGCAGATCGAAGAAGCTGAAGTATCTGAATTGCCAAAGGATTTATCAATAATAAAAGGAAAGAAAGTTTTAGTTATTGACGATCAGGAGTACAATCACAAATTATTCAAACTTATGCTTAGCGAGTGTAACGTGGAGACTGTCTTTTCAGGAAAGCTCGCACTTAATAAATTAATCACCGAAGATTTCGATGGAATAGTTTTGGACCTTCGCCTGCCCGATATCGCTGGAATGGATGTGATCAAAGAAATTAAAAAAAGAGAAAGATTGAAAGATTTAAAGATTGTAACAACTTCAGCGGATATTTTAAGCGGATTGAAAGAACAAATCGAAGAAATGGGATTAGTTTTTATTCCGAAACCTGTGCGGCGTGCTGATTTATTGAATGCGTTGATAACCGCGTTTACTAAATGATTAATAAAATATAAAAAATATTTTCAATGGTGAGTTTTCACTTCTCCGCGAAAATCAGTTAAACCCAGATTTGTCATTAGGTAACAATTTCTAATGACCGCCATTAGAAAAAA
>CAZNDS010000161.1:0-6528 GCA_964571865.1 uncultured Ignavibacteriaceae bacterium
GAGAGCAACCAATCTGTAATCCCACTTGATTGTGATACCCAGTTTGTTCCGCCGTTGGTTGTCTTCAAGATTGTACCTTCACTTCCAACTGCCCAGCCAGTATTGTTATCTGTAAAATGGACTGAATACAACAAATTAGTAGTCCAACTCGATTGTGTTGTCCATATTGTCCCTCCGTTTGTTGTCTTTAAGATTGTGCCCAACTGTCCAACCGCCCAGCCGGTATTAATATCTGCAAAATGGACTGATTCCAACCACTTTGTAGTTCCACTTGATTGGGTAGTCCAGTTTGTCCCTCCATTTGTTGTCTTCAAGATTGTGCCTTCATCTCCAACCGCCCAGCCTGTTGTTGAGTTTATAAAATTGACTGACATTAAATGATTTCCCGTCGGTAAAGGATTTTGCCAATACCATTGTGCAAAAGAATAATTAACAGAGAATAATAGAAATATTGAAAAAAGAACAGTTCTCATAACCAACCTCTTTTTTTAAAATTTAATACTAATAAGAATTATATCAAATACATGATAGTTCTAAAATGGTATCTATCGGAAAATTTTTATTTAGGGGTATAATAATGAATAATGTTTTGAACGAACTGATTTTTGGAAATTAGACCTTATCGAAATTCTCAAACCTTAGTAACCTTCTCAAATCCAAAAAAATTACCTTATTTAGATCAGTTTCAGCGACTGAAAGAAATAAGGTTAATCGATTTGGGAGCAAAGACTGTTACTAAGGTTAATTATTCAGAAGAGCATAATTAGTTTAACATTAGAATTGAATTAAAAGTGAATGATTTCCGGTCTATAATGTAAAGTTTGAACTCTGGCATAGGAACAGCTTACATGACACCTTTTGATACCCCTTTAATTTTATTATTGATTTTTGAAATTTGTGATTTGAATTTGTTTCGAATTTCGAATTTTGGAATTAGGATTATGTACAAAGCATTTTTATGAATCTACGATCAAGAAACAATTTTCATTCTAACTCATCATTAATTAAATTTCGACAAATTAAATATAAGTATGAACAGAATTTTGTTTTATGTACGAATCAGAAAGAGATAAATTAATTGATGAATTAACATCGCATGGTATTACGGATGTTTTCGTAATTAAGGCAATTCATGATATCAAACGGGAAAAATTTGTTCCTGAAGCTTTGCAGCATCAGGCTTATAGTAACATTGCTCTGCCGATTGGGCGCGGTCAAACAATTTCGCAGCCATATACAGTTGCGATAATGACACAAGCACTGAAATTAGAAAAAGGTCTAAAGGTTCTTGAAATTGGCACTGGTTCTGGATATCAAGCAGCAATACTTCATTATATGGGTGCAAAAGTTTTTTCGATTGAACGCGACTACGATTTATATATCGAAGCTAAAAAGAGATTTGATCAGTTGGGATTAAATATTGCATGTATGTGCGGTGATGGAAGCGTCGGCTGGAACGAATTTGCACCATACGAAAGAATAATCGTAACTGCTGCTGCGCCGGAAGTCCCTAAATCACTTTTAAAACAATTAACTGTTGGCGGAATTCTTGTTATTCCCGTCGGAAGCCGTTCTACTCAAATCATGTATGTTGTTTTGAGGGAAGACGAAGAGAATTATTCTACTACAAAGATTCCCGCCTTTCAATTTGTTCCGCTCATTGGGATGAATGGATGGAAAGAAGATTAATCGCAATCGTCGGTCCAACCTGCTCCGGCAAAAGTGAAGTGGGGTTGCAGCTTGCTCAAGAACTAGATTCGGAAATAATTTCAGCCGATTCGAGACAAATCTATAAAGAGCTGACAATTGGGACAGCAAAACCTCCAAAAGAATATTTGAATAAAGTTAAGCATCACTTCATTGATCACATTTCAATAGATCATACTTTCAATGTTGGAATATACAGCAGCCAATCTGAACAAGTCATAGACGAAATTTTTTCAAGGAATATGGTTCCAATTGTTGTCGGTGGAAGCGGCTTATACTTGAATGCATTGTTGTTTGGAATTTTTGAATGTGATGCAATCGACATGGATATTCGAAAGCGATTAGAGAGGGAACATGATAATCTGGGTTTGTCGTATTTAACAGAAAAACTGAGCAAATTCGATCCCGAAACTTATTCAAAAATTGATTTAAAAAATCCGAGAAGAGTTATCCGTGCATTAGAAGTCTTTGAAACATCCGGCATCTCCATTTCACAGCTTCATAGGGAAGAAACAAAAAATAAAAATTTTTCAGCAAAGCTGTTTGGAATGAATTGGGATAGAAAAATACTATATGCTCGAATTAATAACAGAGTTCTTCAAATGATTGAATCCGGTTTGATAGAAGAAGTTGAAGAAATTATTAAACAGTATTCACCCGAAAATACGACTGTGCTTCAAACAGTGGGATATAAAGAAGTCGTTGAACACTTGAAAGGAAATCTGACGAAACCTCAGATGATCGAACTGATCCAGCGAAATACACGACGTTATGCGAAACGCCAAATGACCTGGTTCAGAAAGAACGAAGAAATCCATTGGTTTGAACTGACCGTTGAAAAAGATTTTTCATCCATAAAAGATAAAATCATAAAAGAATTTAGAGGAAACTAATTCTATAAGTTTTTATATTGGATTTGTAAGTAGTCTAATGATTCACATTTTATTATTTAACTAATATTGCTCATCACAAAACAAATCAAGAGGGAGATATGATTGGCATAGTCGGGTACGGCTCCTACCTTCCACGTTATCGAATAAAAGCAGATGATATTGCCCATCAGTGGGGAATGGACCCTGAGGCAATCAAACGAGGTCTCATGCTTTATGAAAAAACCGTTCCTGGTCAGGACGAAGATACCATCACCATTTCAGTCGAAGCAACAAAAAACGCATTGAAGCGAGCACGGATAAATCCGCAAGAAATTGGTGCGGTTTACATTGGTTCTGAATCGCATCCGTATGCAGTGAAACCAAGCGGAACGATTTTAATCGATGCTGTTGGAATTGGACCGGATGTTCACGTTGCAAGTTTTGAATTTGCATGCAAGGCGGGTTCCGAAGCAATGTATCTTGCTTATTCACTTGTCAAAGCTGGTGAAATGAAATACGCACTTGGAATTGGTGCGGATACTTCTCAAGGCGCTCCGGGAGATGCGTTAGAATATTCGGCTTCTGCCGGCGGCGCAGCGTTCATCATGGGGAGCGAAAAGGTGATTGCAGAAATTCTATTCACGAATTCTTATACTTCAGATACTCCCGACTTTTGGAGACGCGAGCATGAATACTATCCGCGCCATGCCGGAAGATTTACCGGCGAACCTGCATATTTTAGGCACATTTTTAATTCCGGTAAAAGACTGCTTGAAAAATCTAAGATGAATCCAAAGGATTTCAAGTATGCAGTTTTTCATATGCCGAATGGAAAATTTCCACAAGAGGTAGGAAAGCGTTTAGGTTTTTCAAAAGAACAAATGGAAGTCGGCTGGATCGTTCCATGGATGGGTAATACATATTCTGGTTCGTCACCGACTGGATTAGCAGCGATTCTTGATGTTGCTAAAGCCGGAGATAAGATCTTCATGGTCTCTTTTGGTTCGGGTGCGGGGAGTGATGGCTTTGTATTTCAAGTCACGAATGAAATTGACAATGTTAGGGATTTAGCTCCAAAGCTGAGTTACTATTTGCATGAGAATAAGATCTACCTCGACTACGGACGATATGCGAAATTCAGACACAAAATTATTCTAAACGATTAGGAGGTATTATGAGAGATGTAGCAGTAATTGGAATCGGAATGACAAAGTTCGGTGAACTTTGGACGATGTCAATTCGCGATATGTTCGTTCAAGCAGCACTCGATGCAATTAAAGATGCAAATGTTGATCACATCGATTCGATGTATATCGGAACAATGTCGAGCGGATTATTTGTGGGACAGGAACATATCGGTGCTGTAATGGCTGATTATCTTGGAGTTACTCCAATAGCAGCCTCTAGAGTTGAATCTGCTTGTGCTTCTGGCGGAGTTTCTTTTCGGCAGGCATATCTTGAAGTTGCTTCAGGTCATAGTGACATTGTTCTCGCAGGCGGAGTTGAAAAAATGACTGACGGTGCGGATGTCACCGAATCGCTTGCAACCGCGGCCGATCAAGAATATGAAGTTTATCAAGGGGTAACTTTTCCAGGACTTTACGCAATGATCGCAAATGCTCATATGCACGAATTCGGAACTACACGCGAACAGCTTGCACATGTATCTGTGAAAAATCATAAAAATGGTTCGAAGAATCCAAATGCTCAATTTCGTTCTCCGGTAACTATCGAGCAAGTATTGAAAGCGACTTTGGTTGCTGATCCTTTGAGATTGTTGGATTGTTCACCAGTAAGCGACGGTGCTGCTTGTGTGATCTTATGTCCATTAGAAATGGCAAAGAAATTCACCATCAAACCAGTCAAAGTGATCGCTTCGGCGCAGGCTTCTGATACGATCGCATTACACAGCAGAGAGAGTTTTACGACTCTTAATTCAGTGAAACATGCGGCGGCAAAAGCTTATAAACAATCGAATCTGACACCTGAAAAAATTCAATTCGCAGAAGTGCACGATTGTTTTTCAATCGCTGAAATAGTTGTTACTGAAGATTTAGGATTCTTCGAAAAAGGAAAAGGTGGAGCTGCTGCCGAAAAAGACTTGACATCCCTCGATGGAAAAATCCCAATCAACACAAGCGGCGGATTGAAATCGAAAGGTCATCCGGTTGGGGCAACAGGAATTGCACAAATCATTGAAGTATACGAGCAGCTTACGAATCAAGCTGGTGAACGGCAAATTAAAAATGCTAAAATCGGAATGGCTCAAAACATGGGCGGCTCCGGTGCTAGCTGCTTAATTCATATATTGGAGGCAATATGATTAGTCCAAGATATTTTCGCGAAATTCCTCAGCGCTACCGGCTCGAAGCAGGCAAATGTAAAAAGTGCGGAGCTGTATTCTTTCCACCGCGGTTGGTATGTAATAAATGCAAATCGAGTGAATTTGAAACTATTAAACTCAATGATGAAGGAAAGATTTTAACCTACACAATTATCAGAGTCGGTCCGGATAAATTTTCAAAAGAAACTCCTTATGCTGTTGGAATAATTGAATTAAGCGATGGATTAAGATTGACCGCACAAATTGTTGATACTGAATTGGAGAAAGTTAAAATCGGCGAAAAAGTAAAACTCGTCTTCCGTAAAATTCAAGAAGATGGTAAAGCCGGAATATTATGTTATGGTTATAAAGCTGTAGTGATTTAAATTTTATTTGATAAATTTCAAGTGCTTAAAAACTTTTTAAGTCTTACATCCTTAAATAAGATTATTATATTTTTAATAATAAAAATTTTTATAAATCCAACATCATTTTTTTATAATTTTATACTAAGTTTAAATAGAAATGATTTTTCTTAGACATTAAGAGTTAAGGATCAATAAAATATGAAAGGAAAATGGAGCGAAGAAGAAATAAAAATTTTACGTCGATTTTACAAACGGCGGGGTTCGAAATATGTAGCCGTACTATTAAATCGATCTAAAGATGCTGTTATTGCAAAGGCTGCCAACATAGGAATCAGCTATAACGGAATTAAAAAATGGCGTACCTGGGAAGAACGCTTTATGCAGAAATATTATGGGAAACAATCTAATTCAGCAATGGCAAGTGCATTGCATAGGTCAATGCCTTCTATACTCGGGCGTGCCAAGAAATTGGGATTAAGAAGTAAACCCGCACCGCGATGGACAGAACAAGAAAAAGAAATATTGAAACAGTACTATCCAGATCGCTCAATTTCTTTGGAAGAACTTAGTAAACGAGTTGGCAGAACAAAATATAGCATTTTATTACATGCTCAAGTTTTAGGAGTTTCGCGGCCACAGCATGACCATGAATGGACTCGAAAGGAACATAATTATCTACTTAGAAATTATCAGCACAAAACCATTCCTGAAATGGCTCAGGAACTAGGATTGAGTAGAAGCGCAGTTTCACATTATCTTTCAAGACACAATATGAGAAAACGTAATACACCCCAACCTTGGACCGACGAGGATAAAGAGTTCCTTCGGAAGAATTATAAGAAAATGAAAACTAAATTGATCGCACAGCATCTTAATCGACATCCCGATAATGTTATTAATTATGCAGGCAAGTTAGGTCTCTCTGCTGGTCCTCCGAAACCTTGGTCGGAAGAAGAAAAAGAATATCTTCGTAATTATTATGGTAAAAAACCGATTAAGTTATTGTCGGAAGAATTAGGTAGAACTACAACCTCGATTCAATCATCGGCATTGAAGCTTGGTTTAACGAAGAGGCGAAATAGGAGTAACAAAAAAAATTAATAGGGGTATAAAAACGAGTCATGTTAGGTAACGAAACTCATCCTCCAGCTAAGGTTGTCCAAAAAGTAATTAATCTTTGTGATTCTTAGAGTCCGTTAGCTAACGAGTCTGTTGCAGAACGATCAATATATAAGAAGAATACATCAAAACTGAAAAA
>CAZNDS010000162.1:0-6520 GCA_964571865.1 uncultured Ignavibacteriaceae bacterium
CATTACCATTCGAATCGGGCTTACTGCAGTAAAGAAATCGTCCTGCACCATAAGTTTCTTTTCCGCTCGTTTCGTCAGCAAAAAGTAGAAAAAGGTTCTCCCCAGCATCGATTGCATCTATTGTATGAGTCTTACCATCGTAATTGAAACTGATCATTCCAGGCGACCTCTCAATATCAATACTTCCAATTATATTTGAAATACGAAGAATCTTCGGTGGATCAAAAGGAATAAATTTAGCTTCAATTTTCCAATCATCATTAACTGGAAATCTTTCAATACCCTGAAATTCTTTCACGAGTGGTGCATTTAAATCTCTTACTCTGAGTGCATATTTCTTTCCTCTTTTAATTATTAAAAATCTAAATGATTTAAATTCCAAAATTGTGGGACTGCCGGTCATATCATGTTTAAGTTCTGCGTATTCAATTCGTTCACCATTATTAAGAATTTCTACGCCCTTTTCACTTTGAAAGGTTACAATGCTGTCTTTTAAGTTGAAGCTGCAAATTCTAGTAGGCAGATCCAGTTCGAGAATGAAATCATTCCCTTGACCGCTTCCAAAGGTGTTTTCCCCTTCTTTTAGAATGAAAAGCCCAACCAGATTTAACCATCCAGAATCTTTCTTTAGATTTTCAATACGTTTTTTGTGCCATTGATTGATCTCATTTAAGTATTCTAGCGTTCCCTTTTCAATTGGTGAATTCTGGCACCCAACCAATCCAATTAATAAAAGCAGAGAAAAAAAAATCGCTGAGATTGTAATTTTCATATTGTTTCTGTGTCCTATTAAGTGTTTCAAATGTAAATTAACTTACAAAATATTTTTTAACTTGTCATAAAATTTTGATTTGAAAACTAAGAGAAATTTCCTTAAACTTGCATCGCATTTTGATTCAATTCAAAAAATGTATTTGTTCTTTTAATCTCGGGGTCGTAGTTCATCCGTCAATTGACGGAGGTTAGAACGCCTTTGAAATAAGGTTATTGAAATTTTATTCTTAATTTTCGGGGTCGTAGTTCAGTTTGGTTAGAACGCCTGCCTGTCACGCAGGAGGCCGCGAGTTCGAGTCTCGTCGGCCCCGCGCAATAAACAAGCTCAGTTTAAGTCTGAGCTTTTTTTTTATGAAAATATGGTACACTTATATATTGCATTCAGATAGTATCGGTAAATACTATGTCGGTGTTACTGATGATTTACAATGGAGGTTAGAAAGACATAACGAAGGCTGGGGAAGATTTACAAAAGCAGGAATCCCTTGGAGAATTGTTTATTACGAATCATTCTCTACGAAGACTGAAGCTCTAAGAAGGGAAAAAGATATGAAGAGAAAGAAAAGTAAAAAGTACATTGAATATCTAGTACATCAAGCAGGAGGCCGTCCCGACATCAAACCAATTTGATGTCGGGAAGTCTCGTCGGCCCCGCAACTAAAAAACCTTACGGTTGAAAACTGTAAGGTTTTTTTGTTTGTAATAGAATATGAGATGATGTCTCGCCTGCCCCGATGAACGAAGTGAATCGGGGTCGGCCCAGCTAACAAGAAAACGTTGTAGCAATCACTACAAGGCTTTTTTTGTTAGTAACAGGTTATTAAACTTTGTCTCCCCTGCCCCGATGAACGAAGTGAATCGGGATAGAACTAAAATATAAATTGCATCATTAATTGTGAACTTTTCCACTTTTGTTTATGCCCTCGAGTTCTCGATCATGCCTCAAACTGATTAGCTCAACAATTCGTTGTTCAAACTCGAAAAATTTACTAACGTTGCCGTTGAAGTTATAGCAACTATAAAATTCGCTACAAATCAGCACTGCTCCAAATGAAAAATACATTTTGATTAAATACACTTAAAGTTTATTTTATACAAAAAATTAAGGTAATTTGGAGTTATTATGTTGAGAAAGCTTTTTATATCCGCATGTGTTCTTTTAATTTCAGTTTCAATCATTAATTCACAAGAAGAAACGCTTTTTGAAAAACTGCAAGAGAATTTTCAAACCAAGTATTTCAAAGTTGGATTTCTATTCCAGGGCGTTTTCGACCACCAAGTTGAAAGAACTTTCCAGGTGAAAATGGATTTTCACTTGCAAATGTGAGGTTGATTGTTTCTGGTGAACTCGATGAAGGTTTTGGATATTTTTTTCAAACAAATTTTGCTGCAGCTAGGACACTTTTAGATGCAAGATTATATTATAAGTTGTCACCACATTTGATATTTGATATGGGACAATTCAAAGCACCATTCGGAACTGAATACTTAATCAGTGCAGCAGCAATCGATTTCGTTAATCGCGCACAAAATGCTTCGTTAGTTCCAAAAAGACAAATTGGGCTTCAAGCGCGAGGTGATATTCTCAAAAACGCATTGGCTTACAAAGCAGGTATTTTCAACGGAAACGGAACTGCTGCCAACTCAAATGATAATCGTGATTTCATGTATGTTGGCAGATTAGAATTCATGAATCAACTTTCTGATTGCGGTCATTCAAACGTTAAGATAGCTGTTAACGCAGCCACATCGAAGGATCCTGTTCCTGCACCAATTTTTTCTCAGAAGAAAAATTTTGCAGGAGCTGATTTTCGTCTGACATTAAATAAATTTTTGTTTAGCGGCGAATACATTTACCAAAATGTAAAGCCCGATAATGGAGCTGAACTGAATCATCGAGGTTACCACATTACAGCCGGCTATATGGTTACAGATAAAATTCAATTACTAGGAAGATGGGATTCGCTTATACCTGAAACAAGTTTATTTACAAAATCGAACCTCGTCATTCTTGGTTGTAATTATTTACCTACTCAAGCAGTAGGATTTCAACTAAATTATATTGTTGATACAGAGCAATCTGGTGTTAAGAAGCACCAAGTCTTGATCAATTCACAAATCGCTTTCTGAGATCATATGGAAAAATTTTTAGACCAAATTTTATTCGACCCAATTATGGGCAAATTAGTTACTGCAATAGTTGGTATTATTTTGATTGTCCTGATTGCAAGATTCCTTGGAAAGAATGTTGGAAGGTATGTTAAGTCATCAGAATCTAAGTACCGAATAAGAAAATTATTCACTTCTGCCAGCTATTTCCTCGCAATAGTTTTATTAACCGTTATCTACTCAGATAAATTGGGTGGATTAACTGTTGCCCTGGGAGTTGCAGGAGCTGGAATTGCATTTGCTTTGCAAGAGGTTATCGCAAGTGCCGCAGGGTGGATTGCCATTTCATTGGGGAATTTCTATGACAAAGGTGATCGTGTTCAAGTTGGTGGAATTAAGGGGGATGTTATTGATATTGGGATTCTGCGTACAACTCTAATGGAAGTTGGACAGTGGGTAGATGGAGATCTTTATAACGGAAGAGTTGTAAGAGTTGCCAATAGTTTTGTTTTCAAAGAACCTGTTTTTAATTATTCAGGAGACTTCCCTTTTCTTTGGGATGAGATAAAAATTCCAGTTCGTTTTGGTTCTGATTTTAAATACTCGAAAGAGACTTTTAAAAATATCGCAGTTGAATTAGTTGGCGAATATGCAGAAAAGGCAAAAATCGCTTGGGGGCGAAATGGTAGAAAAATATTTAATTGAAGATGCGTCTGTCGAACCAATGGTGACTTTAGTCGCTCATGATAATTGGATTGATTATACGATAAGATATGTAATTGACCATAAACGGAGAAGAACAACTAAAGATTTGCTCTTTGAAAAAATTTTGGAGGCAGCAGAAAGTTCTAAAGGGAAAATTCAATTAGCTTCGGCAACTTTTGAATTGACTGCAGCTCCAACAGTGAATGTGAAATTGCAAAAATAATTATCGATTGTATTTGAAAAAATACTTGACATTTATTCCTTATACGGATAAACTTGAACAAAATTATTAACATCTCAGTGAGTAAAAAGATGGCAACACTATTTCGTACAAAACAGAATTTATTTATTCTTGGATTCGTTTTCGTTTTCACTTTAGCTTCATTCATAAACAGCTGTAAGCTGAGTACTGAACCTGACACAGGTGCCAATGGAACTGAACCGCAGGAGGTCACTATAACTGGAACTGTGATCGACAATTCCAGCGGGACTGCTATCGAAAGTGCAGTCATAAGAATTAAATATGATTCGACTGAAACCAGCACCACCACCAACAATACTGGCAGCTTCACAAAGAAAATTAGTATTGTCGGGAGTAAGGAACTAAAAGTAATCGCTTCTAAAGAAGGATATTCTTCAGATACTGCGAAAGCTTTTGCGATCGCTGGCAGAGAAACAAAAGTCCCAACACTAAAACTTGCCCGTGAAGCGATCTCCACTCCTTCAGGAAAAGCTGCGAGTATAATTTTGTATTCTCAGTCTGTTACCAAAATCGGAGTTAAAGAAAGCGGTGATATTGAAATCGCTAAAATAACATTTCAAGTTCAGGATTCAACCGGCCAGCCGATCGATCTCTCAAGCAGTGTAACAGTGAACTTCCAAATCGGAGCAAAGCCTGACGGCGGCGAATACATTTTTCCGCTCTTTGCAAAAACAGATAATATCGGACGTGCATTCGTGAACCTTGTCAGCGGCACAAAAGCAGGTGCGATTCAAATTATCGCTGAAGTATCGATTGGAACTAAAATTATTCGATCAAAACCTGTAAGTATTTCCATCCATGGAGGCTTGCCAGATGCCGCTCACTTTAGCATCGCTCCTGCAAGTTTGAATTTCCCCGGATTTAATATTTCCGGATTAATCAATCCTATCACAGCTTATGTGGGAGATAAATATGGAAATCCAGTGAAGCCTGAAACTGCTGTTTATTTTACTACAACTGGTGGAATTATTGAAGGATCGATATTAACAAACAATTCAGGAAATGGTACAGTGAATCTATTTGCTGCAGACCCAAGACCTATTCATCCCACACTCGGACCCGGATTTGCTACAATTACTGCTTCAACTGCTGACGAAACTTATGCAACTATAAAGACAAATTGTCTTGTCCTGTTCTCTGGCGTGCCTTCGTCAGTTTCCATTTCACCAAGAACATTTGATATTCCGAATGGAGGATCTCAATTTTTTAATTACTTTGTTGCAGACCAAAATGGAAATCCATTAGCTCCCGGACAAAATATTACAGTAACTGTGGAAGGCGAAAACATCAGCGCCCGCGGTGAATTGAACGTAAATCTCCCAGATACTCACAGCAAAGTATGGACTCAATTTTCATTTTTGATTTCAGACACGAACGATTCGTTGAATGTTGCTAAACCCGTGTTTATCAAAGTATTGACCGAAGGGCCTAACGGTAAAGGTGGTGTTTCGATCACTGGAACAGCGAGATAAAAATATTTACTAATTCTATAACTTAACGGAGAAAAAATGTATCGTAAAATATTCTTTAGTTTAATCATCTTCACAATTTTTTCATTGACTTTATATGCAGGCGATGGAAAACAGTATGGCAACAAACTTACCTTGAAAAAAACGACTAAGGTGTCAAAAATTCTTGCAAATCCCGAAAAATTTGTCGGCAAAAAAGTATTGATTAAAGGAACCATTGTGGATGTATGCAAGAAACGTGGATGCTGGATGGACATTTCGAGTGACAAAGAATTTGAAAAGATAAAAGTGAAAGTTGATGATGGAGTTATCGTTTTTCCATTGACAGCCAAAGGTAAAACCGCAACCGTCGAAGGTGAAGTTTATGCAATAACTTCATCGGTTGAGGCATGCAGCAATGGAGATCACTCAGGTGAAGAACATGGTGATGAGTGTGAACATGAAAAAACAAAGACTGAAAAAACAATTTATCAAATTAAAGGGCTTGGTGCCGTAATAAAATAATCGTTCTGCAAATTTGTAATCAGCCCTCCCAGTTGATGCGAGGGCTTTTTTGTATTGGAGCAATTTCATGAAAATCAGAAAGTGGATAAGAATTCTTCACCGAGATTTCGGTTATATAGCATTTGGACTTACAGTTGTATATGCAATTTCCGGAATTGCGGTAAATCATGTCGACGAATGGAATCCAAATTATGTTATTGAAAAAACTAAAACCAACATTGATGTCCGTGATTTAACCGGGACTCTTCCCGATTCGATTTTAATCAATTCCATTCTAAAAAAGTTAAATGAGACGAGAAAGTTGAAGGGTTATTTCAAGCCTGATAGAAATACGATCCAAATATATTTAGAAGGGAATACACTTAAAGCTAATCTACTAACTGGCGAAGTTGAAAACGAAATTGTCGGCAGCCGCACTTTTTTTCGCGAAGTAAATTTTCTTCATTTGAATCATCCCAAAAAACTCTGGACATACATAGCTGATCTTTATGCAATCATTCTTGTGTTTCTTGCTGTTACCGGATTATTCATGGTTGAGGGGAAAAAAGGAATTACCGGAAGAGGAAAGTGGCTGACAGCCATTGGAGTATTATTGCCGATATTATTTCTTCTATTCTATTTCTAAAGGAAAATAATTTCTCATGTCTTCCGCACTTTTTAAGGAATTAAAAAAAAGTTTAGTCTTTTGCTTAAATTT
>CAZNDS010000163.1:0-6479 GCA_964571865.1 uncultured Ignavibacteriaceae bacterium
CATTAACAATTTTATGCCAGCTACGAAATGTCCAATTACAGCCGTTGAAGGATTGATCAAGTACCGTAAGTGTTGAGGTCTGTGGGTTCCAAGCGGGAATACGATAACCAGAATAATATTCTGTTCCATTTACTTTTATACGGACTCCACCGAAGCTGTTTTGAACGAGAGTATTTTGAAGTAAATCAGTTTCCATTGCGAACCAGTAGAGCAAGCCAGCAGTTGCGCGGATAACATATGGAAAAGTTATATTGCGAATATTTTCCAAGTCTGAATCGGAATAATTTGCTGACGAAGAATTACAAATTGTATTATCGATTATCATTTTCCATTCTGGATAACCTATAAAACCATTCAGCTGAACATTCTTATCACCATCGTATCGATTTGTGGCGAATTGATCTGCTATCTGATTAGTTCCATACATTAAATCGAATATAGGATCAAAATAATGCAAATAAGGATTAATAAACCCACCTAATACATTATTTGCGTTCCAGTATGTTGCGAAATTTGGAAAATTACCTTCAACATTCATACTCTTTTCATATCTATCCCCACCTGGCCATAAGCCATGCTCATCGTCGTGAGTATGAGCGGGTACACTCATATCTGCTAATAGGTGAGCAATTCTTCCAAGGATATTATATGTAAACCTTTTCCTGTCGTATTCACTCAAGGTAACCCATCCTTCCGGTATCACCTTTTGTCCAATTGCATTATACATACCATAACAATACATTTGACCCGTTGAATAAAGATGAATCAAGCCATTGTATCTATATTTTAAAAAATACGCTCCATAAGCATAAGTGCCATCTTCAATAATAATTTTATCTACAAAATCAACTCCTCCATTAATATAAGCGTTTACTCTCTTTAGTGCATTAGGATAAGGTCCTAAATGGCCCAATGAGGAAAATGCCGTATTGCTCAAAGTAAGGGTAACATTGTCTATTGGTTGCGAAGATTTGTCAGCATCCCAAAAATGCGTTGTGCTAACCAAGCCCCTTTTTATTTCACTATTACCAATTGCAGCACCAACTATTGCAACAGGAATAGTAACATAAGAAAATGGTAATAAGCTAAGTAGTGATGATATTCCAAATCCTGAAATGTGCACTGCCAAACCTTCTTTATAACCAATTCCATACACTACATCTTCTTGATCTTCTGTCCATGCACCTCCTACAATATATGAAGATTGGAACTGTAAAGTGCCCCGTCCATGCGTAGTCCCTACATACATGTTTAGTTCATTAATTACTCCTACTTGATTTTCTAGAAGTTTATATGCTTCCCTTACAATGTATTGATGGGTTGGTTGTTCATGTGCATAAATATGTAATTCAGAAACCAAAGCCATTAAAATATAAGTTAATAATTTTTTCATATTAATCTCTTTCTTTAAATTTTAGAATAATCGAATTCCTGCAGTGAATGATATTACTGTGGGTTGAAAAGTATTTTTGTTTTCCTGAAATAATGCATGTTGTATTGCTATTTCATAAAAACCTCTTGTATCAAATGGGTAGAATTGCCAACCGACTAATATTGCGAACCATTTGTTTGAATCTCCACCGCCACCCAAATTTATAGACCATTGATTACCAGAATTTAATCCTAAATAGGGGGCAGAATTTGTACTAAATAAAAACATCTTTGCTTTAACTAACTGATATGTAATAAATGCACTGTATTGCAAGTCAAATATTTTAAATAATGATATTCCTATTCCCAATCCATCTAACCCACCGAATGCATAAAAAATTTTTTCTTCTCTATTTAACAACCCTTCCAATAATATTTCTGCTGAATCCCGAGCAAAAAATTTAGTATGCTCCCAATAATCAGTAATTTTATGATTCCCACCTTTTTCCAATAGCTGAAGATCTAATTTTTTTTCTCTACCATTAAAAACACTAGGTAAGTGCTTAATTTGTTTAGCATCTGTTTCACCCTGCCCGAGTACGGCACCATTTAATAAATAAAGTAATACGAAAAAATATTTTTTCATAAAACATCTCTTTTTTTAATAATAAAGTAATCTTCTCTTATCACTCCCCTCTTTTCTCATTATCTAAAGAGTCCCCTGACTTAATCGTGCATCAGTATAAACTATCCCTTCTCCATTACAGAACTTTTATTTGATTTTTTTATCTGTGTATCCCATGGCTATTGACAGTGTCTTCTTGGTGGGACTCTTTGAAAACATTTCTATTTTTTTCACAGAGAACCACTGAATATACTAAGAGTTCAGCTGTAATTTCTGCAATAGACTCTGTATACATTTAAAACTGCCTTTTTGATAAGCCTTTCTTCCTTAATTTATATTTCTAACAATCCTTCTAATTCGGCATAAATTTGTTTGTCAGTAAATCCGCTTCCTGTCATTGCGCCGCTCGGGCAAGCTGCAACGCAGGTTCCGCATCCTTTGCACAATGCTTCGTTGACATAAGAAATTTTCTTATCGTCAATAAATGAAATCGCAGTATACGGACAAAGATTAT
Organism: uncultured Ignavibacteriaceae bacterium; assembly: GCA_964571865.1. Lineage (GTDB taxonomy): Bacteria > Bacteroidota > Ignavibacteria > Ch128b > Ch128b > JAHJVF01. Next base: position 2,511 of record CAZNDS010000163.1, read on the forward strand.
TGCAGACTTTACATCCGCTGCAATACTCATCTTGCACTGACGCACGAATTGGATCGATCTCGACTTCTGCTTTTGCGATCAATGAAAGAATTCTGGCAGCAGCTGAACTTGCTTGTGCAACTGTGTCCGGAATATCCTTCGGACCTTGTGCACAGCCGGCGATGTAGACTCCATCTGTGGTTGTTGAAGTCGGATCCAGTTTTGGATGCCGTTCGAGGAAAAATCCATCCGGGCTTTTACTCATACTGAATAGTTTTCTTACGGTATCTACGTCTTTTCTTGGTTCGATCGCATTGCACAATACGACCATGTCAACCGGAATTTCACGGAATTTTCCGATTAACGTGTCTTCGCATCGAATTAAAAGTTTCCCTTCATCCTCTTTTGACCAGCCTGCTTCGACAACTTCAGCGGCTTTTCCGCGGATCATTGTTATTCCTTCGTTTAAAAGGCGATTGTAGAATTCTTCGTATCCTTTTCCAAATGCGCGCATGTCTATATAGAATTGATAAATCGCTGCGTCTGTTCTATCGTGAACAAGATGGGCAAATTTCAACGCATACATACAACAGACTCTTGAGCAGTAAGTATGATGATTAGTATCGCGTGAACCAATGCAATGAATAATCCCAACCGCACGCGGTGCTTTCCCATTTTTACAGACAATTTTTCCCGTTGTTGGACCGGTGGAATTTAACATCGCTTCAAAATCAAGGGAGCTTAGAACATTATCGTATCTGCCGTATCCATATTGTGCCATGTTCGATGCATCAAATAGATCGAAACCTGTGGAAACAAGAATTTGTCCAACATCAATTTCAATGATTTCATCTTCCATTTGATAATTAATTGCCTGCGGCTCACAAACTTTCGAACAGGTTTGACATCCTTCTGTTTTAAAATAGATGCATGAATTTGTGTCAATAACCGGAACGCGCGGGACCGCTTGCATTGTAGGGACATGAATTGCGGTCTTAGCTCCGAGAGTAAATTCAGGTTTCTTTCCGCGATAATCTTCAATCACCATTTTGACATGTCCAGTCGGACAAACATGAGCACACGCACCGCAGACAATACAATTTTCAGATTTCTGGTCGAATGGTAAGACTACTTCTCGTTTTATTCCACGATTTGCAAAGCCGAGCACTTCAGCTTTAACCAGATCACGGCAGACGTTCACACACATTCCGCATAAAATACATGCATATGGATCTTCATCTTTTTCAAGACTTGGGAACCGAGGTGATTCAACACCTATTTCCTTCGCCATATCTTTCACAACTTTAACATTAGGCCATCTGGAGAGCATCATCTCCATGATCATTTTTCTGATCCATTTTATCTTTTCAGTATTCGTGTGCACCGTCAAACCGTCACGTACCGGATAGTTACATGCAGTCACAACTCTGCTCCGTTTTCCGCGAATGATCTCGACACTGCATAATCGACATACACCATAAGGTTCGATTAACTCGTTGTGACACATTGTCGGAATCCAGACTCCAGCTGTTTCAGCAGCTTTCAGAATACTGGTTTCTTCAGCAACTTGAACTGTGTTTCCATCTATTTTAAGATTTATCATGATTTAACTCCTGGATATTATTCAACAAAAATTGCATCGAATTTACAAACGTCGAAACAGATACCACATTTACCACATTTTGTCTGATCAATAAAATGCGACTTTTTCAGTTCTCCTATTATTGCTTTATCCGGACATTGTTTCCGGCAAATATCGCAACCATGTCCAGCTTCAACACAAATCTTACCATCAATTGTATATGTTATTAAACTTCGGCAATTATGTGCTGGACATTTTTTCTCTTTTACATGGGCATCGTATTCTTCACGAAAATATTTCAATGTTGTTAAAACCGGATTAGGTGCTGTCCCACCCAACGCACATAGGGACGATTCAACCACCATCATTGAAAGTTCTTCTAATTTTTTGATATCTTCTTCCGTACCTTGTCCGAAAGTTATTTTCTCAAGAATATCAAGCATTCGTTTTGTACCTTCACGACAAGGGACACATTTCCCACACGATTCCGATTGCACAAAATCGAGGAAGTATCTTGCCATATCTACCATACAATTATCTTCATCAACAACGACCATACCTCCCGAACCCATCATCGACCCAACTCTTGTCAATTCATCAAAATCTACGGGAAGATCAAGCAATCTTTCAGGCAGAAAACCACCTGATGGACCACCAGTCTGTACTGCTTTAAATTTTTTATTGTCTTTAATTCCACCGCCGATATCATAGATGATTTCTCTCAAAGTGATACCCATCGGTACCTCAACTAACCCTGTATTATTCACTTTTCCAACAAGAGAGAAAACTTTTGTACCAGTGCTCCCTCCATTACCATTTGAACCTCGAGTCCCAATAGATGCGAACCACTCTGCACCTCGAAGAATTATTTGTGGAATATTAGCCCAAGTCTCAACATTATTGATGATCGTCGGTTTACCAAAGAGCCCGACCTGAGCGGGATAAATATATTTCGCTTGAGCTTCCCCAACAAACCCTTGAATTGAACGCATGAGAGCTGTTTCCTCCCCACAAATAAAAGCACCTGCACCGCGATGAACTTCTATTTCTAAATCCATTCCAGAGTTAAGAATATTTTTCCCTAGCAAACCATACTCTTTTGCTTGTTCGATTGCACGGTAAAACCGTTTCAGAGCGAGTGGATATTCCATTCGCACATAGATGTAAACTTGTTTAACACCGAGAGCATAAGCGCCAATGAGAACTCCTTCGATCACTGAGTGAGGATCGCTTTCAACAATACTTCTATCCATGAAAGCACCCGGATCGCCTTCATCACAATTTATGATTATAAATTTTTCATCACTGTGTGTATCAAATGCTACTTGCCATTTTATTCCTGTAGGGAATCCTCCACCTCCTCTTCCCCTTAGTCCAGAATTTTTAATTTCTTCAACAATCTGCTTAGGAGTCATAGAAAGTGCTTTCGTGAGAGCTTGATAACCATCTCGAGCGATGTACTCATCAATATTCTCTGGATTAATCAATCCTCTGTTACGAAGTGCGATTAACAACTGTTTCCGAAAGAATGGAATATCAGACATGACAGGGATGACTTCTTTTTCCTCAGGTGGAACATACATAAACTTCTTGACAGGTCTTCCTTTCAAAAAATGTTCTTCAACAAGATATGGAAGATCTTCCATCCGAAGTTTTTGATAGAATATATTGTCAGGCTGAACAACGATAATTGGTCCAACAGCACAGAAACCATTGCATCCAGTTGGAACGATAGCTACTTCAGATTCAATGTTGTGCTTTTCAATTTCTTTTTTTAGAGCTTCGATAATCTTAAATGCTCCATTAGAAACACAACCTGTGCCTGTGCATGCCATTAAATCTAATCTATACGCCATAATTTCCTCTTTATTTTAATTAAAAAACCTTAAAAAAATTTTCTAGCCGAGTCTTTCACTCCCAATAGCTAAGGCATATTCTTGTACTATTTCTCCGTTCAATACATGATCGTAAAAGACTCTTTTTATTTTGTCAGAAGTAAGTTGGACATATTTGACTGGCGGCTGACCGTACAATTCGACAGTTACCATAGGTTCGCGACTGCAAAGTCCTGCACAACCTGCGGTTGAAATAAAAATATCTTTTATACTTTTTTTCTCAACTTCATTCAGCAATGTTGTGAGAATTTGTCGACCGCCGGCAGCAATTCCGCAAGTTCCTAAGTGCACAGTGATTTTCCCACGTACTCCTTCAGATTCTCGCAGACGCATTTTGTCTTTGGCACTTTCTCTTAATTTTTCCAATTCTTCAATTGTTAATTTTGCCATTTTAAAAATCTCCTTTAGCTATATTTCTTTAATAACCTACTAACTTTGCCAGCACTAACTTGTCCATGAAGTTCACTATCAACTGTAACAACAGCAGCTAGGCCACAGCAGCCAAGACAACGG
>CAZNDS010000164.1:0-6404 GCA_964571865.1 uncultured Ignavibacteriaceae bacterium
TATTAGATATTAATACTATGAGTTCAACATGATTCTTTTTTACACCCCAAAAATTTTTTTGTTGCTCTCCTTCATTATTGTCGCTGAAGTTTTTGCACAGTCAACTATTACTCTTAGACCTTCTGTGTATTATACACGTGGAAATTACTCAAATGAAGACAACTCAAACTCGATAGCCGGTTATTTGAGTGGCACCTGGAATAATCTGGATTATGTCATATTCGCATATGATAAATTGAAAATCAAAGGGAATGAGTGGGAGTATTCGCAGAGCAATCTTATCGCGGGATTAATCTACAACATCTCTAATTATTATTTGAAATTTAATTACTTAAAAATTGATGGTAATTATAATGAGAATGTAAATTCATATAATTACGCTGATAGTTCCAATGTGGTAAATATTGATTTTGTGAAGGGTGATTATCCATATTATTATGGTGCAGGATATACATATTTTAACCAGAAAGGGCAGTCGAATATTATCTCGCACCAAGCGAATTTCAGATTTGAGTTCATTCCTCATTATAAAATATTATTAGGAATCAGAGCTACTGCATCTTTTTCGACAAATGAAAGTTCGATGATTTCATTAGCCGGAAAAATAAATTATCAGCCCTTCTCGATACTTTTAATAAAAACTAATTTAATGTTGGGCAAACGTATGTTTTTTCTTGATCCAGACTTGTTAGTAATATTTAATCAAGCATTAGAACAAAGATTGTTAGCAGGAATACAATTAGAATATAAATTATTTCAAAGCTTAAGTCTTGTCGGTTCATTCCAACATACAAGGTTTGAAACCTACAATATCAATTACTTCATCGGTGGAGTAAAATTTAACATCGACCTGTAAGAAAAAAATTCGGAGAGGCAGTATGCAAGTAATTAAACCAGCCAGACTAAAAAAAGGAGATTTGATTGGACTAATAACACCCGCATCAACTCCTGAGCTCCTAACAAAAATTCAAGATTCAGTAAGACATTTTGAACAGCTTGGCTATAGGGTGAAGTTGGGAAAAAATGTGGGCAAACAGTATGGATATCTTGGCGGCTTGGATGAGGAAAGATTGTCTGATATTCATGAGATGTTCGCTGATAAGAAAGTTAAGGCGATATTTTCGATTAGGGGCGGGGATGGTACAATTCGGTTGCTTGATAAAATTAACTACGGTTTGATAAAGAGAAATCCAAAAATCCTTATTGGGCACAGTGATATTACCGCCCTACAGCTCGCTATTTATGTGAAGACAGGTTTGATAACATTTTCAGGCCCGATGGCTGCAGTTGATTTCGCGAATGATGTCGATCCTTTTACGGAAGAGATGTTTTGGGGAATGATTACTTCAAATAAAAAAATTGGCAAAGTGAAAAATCCTGGTGGGGAAAAAATATCGACTCTTACCAAGGGGATTGCTAGTGGAAGACTTATCGGCGGTAATCTTTCGTTGGTCGGAAGTTTATTGGGAACACAATTATTGCCAAAATTCGATAAGTCAATTCTCTTTTTGGAAGATGTGGATGAGAAACCTTATCGAGTAGATCGATATTTTGCTCAGATGAGACTCGCAAAAATATTTGATAAAATGTCAGGAATGATTTTATGCAACTTTACTGATTGCGAAGAAACTGATCCATCAAAAAAATCTTTGACGATCAACGAAGTTGTCTATGATTACTTCGCAACCTTGAAGAAACCAATCATCTATAATGTAGTTTACGGACATGTAAAATCGAAGAATACGATTCCTATGGGTGTCAGGGCTCGTATAAACGCTACTAAAGGCGAGTTTGAAATCTTGGAAGGATGTGTGAAGTAATTTTTTATTCATCCAGAGAAAGACTTATTGTAAAAGATATTTAGTCTGATTCTATAAGCTTTTTAACTCTTTCTCTAATTGTACCATTCTCAATGTAGTGATAAATATTATCACCAGGGCAGCTTGTTTCACCAGGCTTACAAAAATCTCTATGACCTTTAATGGAATCAGGCGATAGTTCGTATTTTAAACATAAATTTGCTGAAAGCTGAATTATCGAACTCAACTGCTCGCTTCTAAGAATTTGCCGTTTGTGATATTGCCCGATAACTGAGAGCAAAACATGACCAGTTGGATCGTAGGAAGTATTTGTCTCGCCGACTGTTAAAGGTTCTCTTCCTTCGATGATATTCCCCCTTCCATCAATTAAGAAGTGATATGGAACATCAATCCAATTTCTGTCTGGTCCCATTCCCCATGTTTGAACATTTTTTACATGACGCAGAGCCGAGCTGTCTTGATGAAAAAATGTACCTTCATGATGAATTGTAATACGATTGATCATGTGGGTTTTGTACTCACGTGGTTCACTCGCGTTCCAAGCAGATCTGGGAATGATTTCTAATTCATTCCAGGTCAGAAGCTTTACATGACCGCATGAAATAAATGAAGCTATAAGTAAAGTTGAGGATAGAAGAAAAATATTTTTCAACATTCGAAGACCTCATAATTTGAAAACACTGATTTTATATGTTCTAATTTCGTGTCTAAAGGAAAAATTCCATAGACTGCCGAGCCACTGCCAGAGAGGGAAGAATATATTGCACCTTGACCTAACAAAATATTTTTTATTTCACCAATCTCAGGATATTTGTTAAACACGGGACGTTCAAAATCATTTTCTATTGCATTAAGATTGTTTAAAAAATCTGAAAAGGTTTTTATGGATGCTAAACTGAAATTTGGATGTTTAGGTGCAATGTTACTATATGCCCAAGCAGTAGAAATATTTATTTTTGGAAACACGACTACAATTTTACCATCGACTTGAAAATCACTTAAAGGAAATAATATTTCTCCTCTGCCTTCAGCAAAACAAGGCTTATTCTCAAGAAAATATGGAACATCTGCACCAATTCTAACTGCGATTGACTGCAATTCATCTTGCGTCAAATTAATATTGAGAATCTGATTAAGTGCCATCAAAGTGATCGCAGCATTTGAGCTTCCACCGCCTAAGCCTGCAAATGATGGAATCCGTTTCAGTAATTTTACTTTTACTTTTATTTCGTCAGAGCTTTTCTCTTGAATAAGGTCTTTAGCTTTCCAAATCAAATTCGAACTGTCAGTTGGAATATTTGGATCATTACACTCAATTGAGAATTGATCGCTTTCGATAAATTCAAGCTCATCGGAATAATTTATTGGATAAAATATTGTTTCAAGATTATGATAACCGTCTATCCGGTTTGAAATTACATTCAGCCCAATATTTATTTTTGCATTACTTACAAACTTCATAACTCCTCGCATCAATTAAATTACGCATCAATCTTATGTCATCAGGATTACCTCCACAGCACACTCCAAGAACACTCGCTCCAGCGTTTAGAACAAAATTTGTAAAATCGGTTAGTTCTGATTTGGTAAAATCCCGCAAAAGTATGTGCTCTGTAAATGATTTAAGCGATCCAAGGTTGGGATAAACTCCAAATGGTTTGAAGTCAGCCAGCATTGGGAGAGCATTTATTAAAGACTCTGGGCGGCTGCAATTCAATGAAATAAAAATCGGTTCATACCTAAGTATATTTTGTATTGCACTTTTTAGATTTTGTCCATGAAATGTTTCATGTTCATTTTTTATGATGAGACTGGCTGCAAACGGAATTTTTTGCTCATTGCAGATCTTTGAAACTATTTCCAATTCAAATTGATCACCAAAAGTTTCGTTGATTATTAGGTCAACACCGAATTCGTTCAAAGCCGATATATGTTTCGCGTGGTTATCGGAAAGTTCATTTGCGCTGAGTCGTTTAGTCTTTGAATAGCAGTCATCTGCAGGAGCATTTGAACCTGCTATGAATAAATTTGCCCTTTCAGAAAAGTCTATTGCGTTCTTTGCAGCTTCAACTGCAATTTTCACGAGATGTTTGTAGTCAAATTGTGTTCGGTGTTGTTCACAAGCATACGGATTCGTGCGAAATGTATTTGTTCGGATTATATCAGCGCCTGAATCTATATAATCTGTATGAATCGATTTTATCAATTGAGGATTAGATATTAATGTTTCTGCAGACCAAATCGGTGTATTTAGCTTTTGACCAATTTCAATTAGTCGAGAACCCATTGGGCCATCAAGCAACAGAGGTTTGGGAAGATTGTACAGAAATTGTCTGTCGATCAAGTCTGTTTCCCGAAAATATTGGAGTAAAAATTATTTACTTCTCTAATCATGCCATCTAAATCAACCATTTGAATACATTCCAGATTATAGGGACAAACTTTCTTCCAGCATGGGGAACAAAATAAATCTTCTGGTATAAATTTTTTCCCATAATCATACAAATCAATTTCTGACCAGCAGCTAACACCAAACCAAACTAAAATATATTTTTGCAATCCGATCGAAGCGTGCATACCAAAAGAATCTCCAGTAATTACCAAATCACAAACCTCGATGTAGCACAATCCGTTTCGAAGTCCATCTTGCGTTGGAGTCAATACTACTTTATCGCCGCAAATTTCTTTTATTTTATTATTCCTATCTTTATCCTCAGGGCCGCCTAACAATACTAATTTATAATTTTGGTTTGTTGATAGCCGATTTATAAATTCAACGTGCTGCTCAATGGTCATTTTTTTATTCGGATATAATAGTGAGCAGCCGGTGTTAAATCCAATCACAATCTGATTCTTACTTTTAGCAATCGAGTTTCGAAAATCGGCAGCAAATAGTTTTTCTTCTTCCGTTAAATTTAAAATGTATCTATCTCTTCGGTAATCGTTGTTGAACGTCTCGGCTAAAATATCTTGTCCGGTCCTCTGATTTTCACGGAATTTTAGTTGATCATTTTGACCAAGCAGATAATCATAATCGGCAAAAGAATTCTCCGGAACGATAGTTCCATTCTCATTTAACGTAAATCCAAATTTCTCTTTAGCATTTAATGATTTGTGCAAAGAACAAGCATTTCTCGATTTGTCTGCATTCAGAATAATATCAAATTCGATTTGATTAAGGAATAAATGGTTCTCAAAACTCCACTCAAGCGGGAAGTCGATGTATTGATTATTCTGTATAAGTGGAAAAGCATTTTTTAATGTGATCCAATAAATAGTGGATACTGGATATTTTCTTTTTAATCCTGCAAGTTGGGCAGTGGTCATAATTACATCGCCCATAGCATCGAGATTAATAATTAATATCTTTTTGCCGAAGGGATTTTCTTCTCTACATCCATTTTCCAAACAATCATATCCGGGAGAACAAGGTTTGTATCCTGTGAAATTTTTGCAATCGGGAATATTGAATTTTGATTTCATAGTTGAGTTATTTCTTAAATAGTTTAATTTCGTCAGCCAATTCTAAGTAGGCATTGAAGACTTCTGTTGGTTGAATTTCTGAGATTGATTCTGTACAAGACTTTATTGAACGATGAGGAGTTTTATAGGGCTGCCAGCTTACAAACGACCACTCGTAGTTGGGATAAAGTCCAATCACTGGTTTTTGAAATGCAGAGGCAATATGAACTGCTGAAGTATCTGGAGTTATCAGCAAATCAGATGCATAAATGTACGCAGCAAAATGTTGAAAATTAAAATACTTAGGCAGAATGAAACTGTTTGGCTCAAATTCAGCCAATATTCTATCCCTCAAAGCAACATCTTTTGGATGTGCCAAAAAAAGTATCTTAACAAATGGTGAGTGATTGAAAATCAGTTGAGTTAATCGTATCCAATAAGTTTCCTTCCAATAGCGAACAGGCGCTCCTGCCGAAAGGTTTACAGAAATCAAAAGAGATGAGTTCCTTTCAGATTTTACATGCTCCAGAACTTCCATTTTTTCTTTCTCGCCTAAATGTAAAACCGATCTAATGTCATCTTTTCTGACAGAGGCCCCACTTGCCTCAAGCAGTAGCAAAGTTCTTTCAATGATGTGAGATTTTATTTTTTCCGGTCTGTCCACGGCGGTTGTTAGGTATTTGATATTGTTATTAAATGCGTAGCCAATTTTTGTTTTCCCTTTGAGATACTTAAGAATCACAGAGGAAGTTGTAGAAGGATCATCATTCAACTCAAATATTTTATCATAAGCGGTTGAACGAAGCTTAAGTATTGTGGGAATTGACAAAACGATCTTGTCTATGAACACTGTCTTATCGATGTTGCTATCATATTTCACAACGTCTTTATTATTCTTACGAGTCAATAAGGTAATTTTAGAGCTTGGGTAATTCTTTTTCAAAACATCAAAAACAAATGATGAAGTAATTATATCTCCGATTTTTCCAAGTCGAATAACAAGGATGTTTATAAACTGATTATTAATTTTATTTATCCTTACTTTTTTTTCTCAATTACACTATAAGTTAATTGGGGTGTAAAAAAGAATCATGTTGAACTCATAGTATTAATATCTAATAA
>CAZNDS010000165.1:0-6303 GCA_964571865.1 uncultured Ignavibacteriaceae bacterium
TCACAATTTTTTGTGGATATTAATACTAGAATTATCCAGGGATTAAAGATATACTCAACTTTATTTATAGATGAGATATCAATTTCAAGATTATTAAAAGGTGAAACAGATAGGAATCAGTTCGGCTATACATTCGGCATATACAATTATGGAACGGTAGATAATTTAGGATTCAGGTTAGAGTACACTCGAATATTGCCATGGGTTTATTCTCATTACATACCGACACAAACTTATACAAGCTCAAGCTACATTCTCGGACACTACATTGGACAGAATGCTGATCAAGTGTTCGCACAAATTGACTACAGACTTTTGAGAGGTTTAGAATTCAAGCTGTGGGGAGAACAAATTCGACAAGGCGGCTTCGATGATGTAAGTGAACAGTACAAAGATCCTGGAGAATCTTTTTTATACGGCTTGAGAAGGAATGAATCAAATATTGGTTTCGAAGTCTCATTTGAACTCTTTCATGATCTATTCGCCAAGCTCAATTATCAATATTCTTATATCACAGACGAAGATCCTAAACGCACACCAATGTATCAAATCGTAGCAAAACATTCGTTTGGAGTCTCACTTTATTACGGTTTGTGAAGTCAAAGTTATCTCCCTCCTGCAAACGCTATTGCAGGGGAGCAAGTTTCAATATGAAATGCTGTAAGTTATTGTATTATAAGAAGTTATTAGTGCGATAACTTATGCTCCGTTGCTTGGAGCATACCTCATAATCAGTAAGCTCTTGAAAGCCCGTTACTTAAGTAATGGGCTTTTTAATTTCTATTTGGAAATGACTCATTCCACTGGTACTAAGAAATTTGCATAATATTACGTCTCATCTTTAATCCCTAGAAATATCAGACTCAAGATAATGAGTGAAGCAATTAACGGTAGAGTTATAACCAGAATTACGGGTTCTTTGTCATAAAATTTTATGTCGCGAAATATCCATAGAAATATTGGAAATTGAATCATAAGTGTGTTAAAGATAAAAAGCACCCAATAAAATCCACGTCTCATTAGGAATATGCCATAACTAAGAAGCAAATAAATCGCAATTTGAAGCGCAGGTTCAATTGCAGAGATTGGTCTACCGTATTGAATGTAGAAGATCGCTAATACAAAATCGATTGCAATGATAATCCCCATTATTGTTAGTATTACATTCGAAATTTTCTTCTTCATTCTGAACTGAGACCAATTTAATTCAAATGAAAGGTAAAATGAAGCATTTATTTATTTATCTCTTTTCATTATTATTGTAACGTTCTTTGAAATTGAATTGGATTGTTTTATTTGGAAGAGACTTTGTTGGATATTCGTCGTGTTTTAAATCAATGAAACTTAAAAAAATTAACCTTCGCATTGCTAATTATTCATTCTAAATTCTCAATTTTCAATTATCTTTGGGGTTGTAGCTCAGCTGGGAGAGCGCTTCGTTCGCAACGAAGAGGTCGGGAGTTCGATCCTCCTCAACTCCACAAAAAAGATTGTTAAGAACATAACAGCTGAGATACTTCCGAACTGTCGAGGTTCGCAACGAAGAGGTCGTCCCGCAAAAGCGGGATCAACTCCACAATTTTGGTCAGGTTTACTCGACTTGAGTTTACCCAACTCCGTCAGATCCGAAAGGAAGCAGCGGTCAGTAAATTTCTCGTGTGAGTATTCTCTGACCTTTTTTATTTTAATAATTTCGGAGTAACGAGGAATTCCAATCTACCTGCACCAATGCGGGGCTGTCCCTCAAAACTTATTTTTGCCAGCCCACCCTTTTTGAACTGAACATGAACAGCACCACAAAGATCAGATAATATTTGAGACATGTCAGGTTCATGGCCAACGATTGCAATGTTTTCATGTTCGAATATAATATTATCCAATAATGATTTTGTATCACACCCAGCAGCCAAGGAATTATTAATTTCATAACTACATTCGTTTATCATATGGTGGAGAAATAGTTCTGCGGTCTGTTTTGCACGAACCAATGGGCTTGAATAAATTTTATCAAAAATAATCCCAAGATTATTTAGCCGAAGTGCAATAGATTCAATTTTACGTCTACCTTTCGGAGTAAGCTCTCTGTCGAAATCCCGCCCACTCTCTGATTTTACTTCTGCTTTGCCATGCCTAATCAAAAATAGATTCATTTTCATTCTAATAATTGTTCATAATTAATTTTTAGATAATAATCACCGCTGTTTATCAAATTTGAATATTTTAATCGGTCCGCTGCTTGAAAAGAGTTTAAATTCAATGGTGGAATGTAGTATTGACTATTTGGAACATGTTTTGAATCACCAATAGAGATTCCATTATGTGAAATATTATCCTCAGATATGATCATTTTATCCGTGTCTCTGATCAGCACTCTTCCAGAATAGAGCAACTCTAAATTTCTTTCCGAGAGAACTCTGATTTCCTTTTTCGAAGGAGATGTAAACCTGTTGATGTCATCGGTAAATGAGATTATTCGTGCATTATTATCTGAATGAACCATGATTACAGTCCCGATCTCAACACTATTATATATCTCGGTGCAATCCTCACGCCCTGTTCTTACACAACCATGTGATGCAGCACGCTTACCTAGTGTTCTGTAATATGAAGAACCAAGCAAGGCATGAATTCCAATTCCATGGTTGAATCCCATCCAATTTAGCAAAAGAGTACTATCGAATTGAGTTGAATAAACTTTCTTCGATTTGTACTGTATCACAAAGATTCCCTCATTCGTTACCACACCATCCTCTAGATTAGGATTTCCTGTCGAGCATAGATACTCAAATATTCTTCCATCTCTGAAATGGTGAAATAATCTTTGAGTTTTGAGATTAACTGTCAAATAAGAATCTTTTGCAGTGAATACAGTATCGAGAATATCGGTCAATTTGATTTTAATGAAAGGTCGGTTAAAATTTGATTCGATCTTATATGGTTCACTGCTGTTTACTGACTTATTTAAAATTATGATGAAGAAACTTAATCCCAACAAAGTGAATAATATTTTCTTACTAATTAAATCAAAGCGCATGCTCTATCCTGAGAAGTGCTGATGAATCTTTGTTGCCAATGTCTTTCCCGATACTTCTGCAATCGTTTCGAAAGAAGATTTTTTTATGTTCTCTATACTCCCGAATTTAGTTAATAACTTTTGTGCGGTTTTCTTACCAATACCTTTTATTGCTAGTAATTCAGTCTGAAATGTTCTTTCGCTTCTTCTTTTTCTATGAAAAGTAATCGCAAAACGATGTGCCTCATCGCGTATTTGCTGTAAAAGTTTTAGTGAGGATGAAGTTTTTGGAATTAATAATGGATCAAGTTCATTTGGAACGAAGATCTCTTCAAGTCGTTTCGCTAAACCGATTACAGCAAGCGATGTTAAATCCAATTTTTTTAATACGCTAAAAGCCGAAGAGAGTTGTCCTTTACCACCATCAACCATAATTAGATCGGGTAACTTTTTATTATCTTCCAACACTCGGCGGTAATGTCTTTCAATTACTTCACTCATGCTCTTGAAGTCATCAATTCCTTTTGTGTCTCTAATTATAAATTTTCGATATTCACTTTTTCTTGGTTTTCCATTTTCAAACACGACAAGAGACGCAACAGTTTCTGAACCTTGAAGGGTTGAGATATCAAAACACTCTATTCTATTTGGAACAGTCTTTAGGAAAATATCTCTTTGAAGCGACTTGAGAACGTAAGATAATTTCCCGTCTTTTTTCATCCTTTGCAGTTTTATTTCGTTCAATTCCAAAAGAGCATTTTGATAACACATGTTGAGTAGTGAAGTTATTTCGGGCGCATTATATGGAATTAATATTTGAACTTTTGCATTAGCTTTACTTGACAAAAAGATATCGAGATCAGACAAATCATCGGGTTCATTCGTCACGATTATTTCTTCTGGTATTTCGACAAACTCTGAATAGAAATTCTTTATCACAGAAGAATAGACTTCTCCCATAGAAATTTCCATAGGATAACTTAGCACAATTTTTTTCTTACCGACTAATTTCCCATTTCGAATATTGAATATTACTGCAACCGCATTCGGAACGTCCACAGCAACTGTTATAAGGTCTTTATCAGAAAGGTCGGAGCTGACAACTTTTTGAGAATTTGAATAAACCTGCAAGGCATCGATCTTGCGTTTAACATCTGCTGCTTTTTCAAATTTTAGTTTTTCAACTAATGAATTCATTTCATCATGCAGCTCAGATATAAGTGCATCGCTTTTTCCGCGTAAAACTTTTGCAACTTGGTTTATCATTTTTCGGTATTCAGCTTGTGTAACTAAACCTTCACACGGTCCATCGCATTTTTGGATATGATAATCGAGGCAAATTTTAACTTTCTTTTTACGAATAACTTCATCATCTATATGATATTTACAACTTCTAATCTTAAAAACATCACGTAGAATTTTCAGAGCGAATTTCATTGTTTTGACATCCGTATATGGTCCAAAATATTTTGAACCGTCGTTAACAATCTTTCTTGTTGGAAATACTTGTGGGAAACCTTCATTAGTTATAACAATATATGGGAATGATTTATCATCTTTCAGACTAATGTTGTAACGAGGTTTATGCTGCTTAACAAGATTTGATTCTAAAATAAGTGCTTCGATTTCGTTATCGGTTACAATTACCTCAACGTCATTGATCTTGTTCACAAGTACTTCAGTCTTAGCCGAAGTTGGAGTAGAATTAAAATAGGTGCTGACCCGGTTCTTAATATTTTTTGCCTTACCGATGTAGATTATCTTTCCGGCAGAATTTAAAAAAAGATAAACTCCTGGTAGTGATGGTAAATTCTCAATCTTATTTTTCAGTTTAGATTTCATCTAGAATGAACTTAAGAAATGTTTATCAACTTATCAGCTCAAACAGTTTTTGGGAGCACGCAAAACTCTATTTTGCTTGAGATGTTGTTTTTCCATCCAAGATTTGGTTCTTAGCTATAACAACAATGCCTGAATCTGTGACCGTAAATTTCTTTTTATCTTCGTCCAAGTCGAAGCCAATCTCATAATTCTCTGGAACTTTGACATTCTTATCAATTATTGCCCTGCGTACTCTTGCATGTCTCCCAATGCTTACATTATCCATAATTATTGAATCGGTTACGTAAGAATAGCTGTTGACTCTTACACCAGGGCCAATAATTGAGCGTTCAACCAAGCCACCGCTAACAATAGATCCATCACATATAATAGAATTCAAAGTTCTGCCAACTCTTTCTCCCTCATGCGAGATTGTTTTTGCAGGAGGATACTGCGATTGAAAAGTCCGAATCGGCCAATGTCTATCATAAAAATTGAATTCAGGCGTTATGTGTATTAAATCGATACTTGATTCATAATAGCTGTCAATGGTTCCAATATCCCGCCAGTAAATTTTTGACTTCTTATTCTCATCTTCAAAAGGGAATGAGAGGATTTTCATTCTCTCACGAATCATGTATGGAATAATGTCTTTGCCAAAATCGTGTGAAGAATTAGGATTCTCATTATCATGATCTAGGATATCGTTCAATTCTTTTGCATTAAAAACGTAAACTCCCATATTCACCCAGGAATTGCCCGGTTCGCCAGGAATCTCAATCGGAGTTCGTGGTTTTTCTTGGAAATCAATTACCCAATTATTTTCATCCGTCACGAGGACTCCAAATCGCCGCGCCTGTTCTTTTTTATACTTTATTGAAGCAATTGTGAGTGTCGCATCATTCTCAATGTGAGATTGGACCATTTTCAGATAATCCATTTTATAAATATGGTCGCCGCTAAGGATTAAGATCCAGTCTGCTTTATCTGGTTTAATTAAATTTTGATTTTGATGAATAGCGTTTGCTGTCCCAAGATACCAATCTCCAGACATTTTCAATTGAGGAGGGACGCTGTAAATAAATTCTCCAAGTTCCGACTTAAAAATATTCCATCCCTCATACAAATGTTGATTGAGCGAATCGGATTTGTACTGTGTGAGCACATAAATTTTTCTAAAACCCGAATTTAAGCAGTTCGAGAGAGGGAAATCGATAATCCGGTATTTCCCGCCAAACGGTACTGCAGGTTTACTTCTGTAGATCGTGAGTGGATAGAGTCTTTCCCCTTGACCTCCCGCGAGAATCATTGATATTGTATTCCTTAATATAGTCGAAGCAGCTATTTGCATATTTTTCTCTCTAACACAAACTATAAATTAATTTTCTCTTAATCAATAAGGATTTGGTAAAAAGGGCAGGAAATTTTAAGTTTACTTGCAAACTATGCTAAGACACTTTCTTTATTGG
>CAZNDS010000166.1:0-6247 GCA_964571865.1 uncultured Ignavibacteriaceae bacterium
ATTCCATCTTTTTCAGTTTTGATGTATTCTTCTTATATATTGATCGTTCTGCAACTGACTCTAACGGACGGACACAAAACTGCTCTAAGAACTTTTTGGTCAGCCTCAGTGATGAAGTGTGAGTTATTGTTCTAAAAATAGAGTTGTCTATCACTGCCAATTAAATCTTCAAACATTTAAGTCAGAAAGTTTTATTAGATATTAATACTATGAGTTCAACATGATTCTTTTTTACACCCCATTTGAGAAATTGATATTTTTAACTGACGGATTTTAATTCTTTGTAATGGAAAATCATCATCGTAAAATAAACTTAAATGTAATCAAAGCATGATATGATCTTCAGAAAAACAGGCTATCCCGAAACGAGTTATTGGAAATATTCATTGTCCTTGCTGCATCCTATTTTTTTACGATAAAGAATTTGTTTAAATTTGTGTTACAATTGTCAAACATGCCAAATCAATATTCAAAAGAAAATGAATACCGCTCACTCAAAATACAAATCTGAAGAAAATGAAATGATTAATCTCACGCAAATAATTGAAAGATATCAATACTCCGATGAAACTAAAGCTGCGATCGAAAAGGAAGATCTTTTAACCGAAAGCTTATTGAAACGCTTGCATAATGCTTATCCAAAATATTCCAGTCTCGCGGAAACTTCAAAATTTTTATTCACAGATAAAAACCAGTATTCCGGATTAAAAGGATTTCGAGAGATCGTCAAAATATTATCAGACAATGGAATTATTCTCGATTGCCTCGAAGAGCGAGAACTTTTTATCGAAATTTATCGATTCATGGCAACCAAACACGCCTTGAATTCGATCAATTGGAAGAATTTCAAAGAAGATTCAATTTTTCAGCTTGTATTTCCCCAGCCAGGCATGATAAGGAAAAGAATTGTTGATGCATATTTAAATTCAGAAAGTGAAACTGAAAAGCAAAAAATAATAAAAGATTACATTCAAGAAACCAATCCGCACGACGGCAAGCAAAAACTAAACAAGCCAATTTTCGAAAAAGAAGATGGAACTTATGAAGTAGTTGAAGGAAGTCAGCATAAATATCCACAATGCCAATTAATCTTTGATGTGCAGACGCAATATTGCTTCGCGTTTTGTACTTACTGTTTCAGACATGCGCAAGTTCGCGGCGATGAAGATATGTTCGTACAAAAAGACATAGATCAGCTTCACAGATATTTGAAACAGCATAAAGAAGTTACAGACATTTTAATCACTGGCGGCGATGCTGGTTATCTCACTGCCGAGCGATTTGAAAAATATATTAATCCAATTATCGAGGAGGCTGAACTAAGTCACATAAAAACTGTTCGGCTTGGTACACGTGTTTTAACTTACAATCCTGAATTAATTCTTTCGAGATCTTACGAAAAGATGCTGAAATTATTTAGGAAACTGAATGATAATGGAATTCAGCTAATTTTCATGTCGCATTTCTCAACCCCGAGAGAAATTCTTAATCCTTCGACTATTGCAGCAATACGAAGGTTAAGAAATTTCGGTGCCGTTGTGAAAAGTCAAAGCCCTATCATGAACCATGTTAGTTTATTCACCAAACCTGACGGCTCAGTGGACATTGATAAATCTGCACAGAACTGGATTGATTTAGGAAATCTGCTGGGAATGCTCTCGGTCGGATTCCACTCAATGTATTGCGCAAGACCGACAGGCGAACATCATTATTTTACTGCTCCGCTTGCCGACATCAATAAAATTTTCAGTAAAGTTTACCGTTCGCTTGCATCGATAAATCGTCCATCGCGGTATATTACGATGACCTCATCAGCAGGTAAAATTTCCTTAATGGGGACTGTTGAAGTGAAAGGGGAAAAACTTTTTGTCCTTAAATTTAATGAAGCCAGAAATATGGAATGGATAGATAAAGTCTATCTCGCAAAATACGATGAGAAAGAAAATACGATTGAGAAGCTGATACCGTTTGATACAGAAAAACATTTCTATGAAGATGAACTGATTGAAATTGAGCAGAAGCTTCATGAATCAATTCAACAGAATCTCCAAATTGAACATGAAGTTATAGAATATGATCAATAAAATTGCCAAGTCTGTTTCCGAAGCATTAAAAGAAATCTTTGATGGAGCGACCATCATGATTGGCGGTTTCGGCGAAGCTGGAAGCCCTACCGAATTAATTCATGCTCTTGTAGATAAAGGAACAAAAAATCTTACTGTGATCAGTAATAATACTGGAAATGGGCATGTTGGTTTGGCGGCGCTTATCGAAAACAGACAAGTCAAAAAAATGATCTGCTCATTTCCTAGAACTGCACAATCGGTCGTTTTCCCTGAACTTTATTCAAAAGGGGAAATTGAGCTTGAACTTGTACCTCAAGGCACACTTGCAGAAAGAATTCGTGCAGGGGGCGCAGGAATTCCAGCATTCTTTACTCCAACTTCCATTGGCACTCCACTCGAGGCTGGTAAGGAAGTTCGAGAATTTAATGGTAAATCCCATGTTATGGAGTATGCACTTACTTCGGATTTTGCACTCATCAAGTGTAGAACTGCCGATCGATTTGGGAATTTACTGTATAATAAGACTGCGAGAAATTTCAGTCCTATCATGTGCATGGCTGCAAGGAATACAATTGTTCAGGCAAGTAAAATAGTCGACGCCGGTGAAATTGATCCTGAGATTGTCGTAACTCCGGGAATATTTGTGCAAAATGTTGTTTTAGTAGAAAATCCTGTAAGTGAGAATCAACTTCTGAAAGAAAATCGGAGATACCCATGAATTCAGGAACAAGAATCGGATGGAGCCGAGAACAAATCGCTCAGAAAATAGCTGAAGATATTCCTGATGGTTCTTATGTAAATCTTGGTATCGGTCTGCCAGAACTGGTTGCAAATTACATTCCAGGTGATAGAGAAATTGTTTTTCATACAGAAAATGGTTTGCTGGGAGTTGGACCTTCACCTGCCGCTGGTTTCGAGGATGACGAATTAATTAATGCAGGTAAAAAAGCAGTCACTGCCATCGCAGGTGCATGCTACTTCCATCATGCAGATAGTTTTGCAATGATCCGAGGCGGGCATATTGATATTTGTGTGCTTGGTGCATTTCAAATTTCGGAAAGTGGCGATTTAGCAAATTGGTCAACTGGCGAGCTTAAAGCAATTCCTGCAGTTGGTGGGGCAATGGATTTAGTTCAAGGCGTGAAGACAATTTACGTTATCACTCAACATGTCACAAAAACTGGTGAACCAAAAATAGTTCAAGAGTGTACTTATCCGCTAACCGGGAAAAATGTAGTTTCGAGAATCTACACTGACTTCGCTGTGATAGATATAAACCAAGGAAAGCTTTTTGTTCGCTATATGGCTCCTGGTATTGATTTCGAGTTTTTGCAGAAAAACACTGCAGCCCCTCTTCATAAATATTAATGATAAGATTTAAAAATGAGTTCTAATTTTATTGAATCCAAACAATTACAAAAAACGGAAGACTCCCTTTATAATTTAGCCTGTGAATATCTGCCTGGAGGATTAAGCAGAAACATAATTTACCGAAAACCCCATCCGCATTATGTAGTCAGTGCCTCTGGATGCTATGTAACTGATATCCATGGCGTGAAAAGACTTGACTGCGAAAATAACATTGCTTCATTGATCCATGGACATGCACATCCGAAACTTGTCGAAGCAGTTGTTGAACAATTAAATCGGGGAACCGCATTCACATCTGGGACAGAGATAGAAATTCAGTACGCAAAATTACTGTGTGAGAGAGTTCCATCGTTCGAACAAATACGTTTTGTCAATTCTGGAACTGAAGCAGTTATGGGAATGATTAAAACTGCTCGCGCGTTCACTGGTATGCAGAAAATTGCAAAAGCGGAAGGCGCATATCACGGAAGTTATGATTTCGCCGAAGTCAGCCAAAACGCAAGTCCAAATACTTGGGGGGACATCAATTCTCCCAATAGTGTACCAAATGTTTTCGGAACTCCACAAGGTGTATTGAATGATGTCATTATATTTCCATTCAATGATATAGACAGGACAATTGCAATTCTTGATAGGCACGCAGATGAAATTGCGTGTATCATTATTGATCCAATTCCACACAGAATTGGTATGATGAGGGCTTCGAATGAATATATAGAGACTCTTTTTAATTGGACAAGAAAGAATAATGCTTTACTGGCGTTTGATGAAGTGATCTGTTTTAGAGTCAATTACGATGGAGCACAAAGCTTTTTTAATGTAAAGCCTGATCTTACTTCGCTCGGTAAAATGATCGGTGGAGGATTTCCAATAGGCGCTTTCGCAGGGAGAAAAGATGTAATGAGTGTTCTTGATCCGCGAACAGGCAATGCACGTTTTCCATTGTCTGGGACTTTTTCTGCAAACCCAATCTCGATGACTGCTGGAAAAGCTGCAATGGAATTGTTTGATCGGGATGCAGTAAATAAGATCAACAATCTTTCTCAAATAGCAATCCAACAAATACTTGATGCGGGAAAGATTGCAGGCATTCCTTTATCGATTGCCGGAGCCGGTTCGATGTTCAGATTGCATTTTATGGAAAAACCACCTTTATCGTATCGGGAATCGTTTGCCGTCGAGAAAATGAAAAAAGTTATCACACAGTTCCTCGATCACCTCTATGAGAAGAAAGTAATTGTAGTGAATTCCTGTTCATGCATGCTCTCAACAATAATGACACAGAGAGAGATAGATATTTTAACGGAAGCAATGCTAAGTGCATTCAAGCATATTAAACCAAATTTAGAGTTAATTAAATGATTGGAAGCGGCAGATGAACGAAGCTTTTATTTGTGATGCAATCAGAACCCCTGTTGGAAAATATGGAGGTTCACTTTCCTCGGTAAGAACAGATGACTTGGCAGCCATCCCATTAAAAGCTTTGGTCGAAAGAAATCCTGGAATCAACTGGCTTGAAGTCGACGACGTAATATTAGGTTGTGCAAATCAAGCAGGGGAAGATAATCGAAATGTTGCCCGAATGTCTTTGTTGTTAGCAGGTTATTCAGAAACGATTCCAGGTGTAACCGTGAATAGATTGTGCGGCTCTGGAATGGAAGCCGTTGCAATAGCAGCAAGAAGTATTAAAATTGGAGAAGCGGAATTAATCATTGCTGGCGGGGTCGAAAGCATGACGCGGGCTCCATTTGTAATTGGAAAATCTACTGAGGCGTTTTCGAGAAATACACAAGTTTATGATACGACTATCGGATGGAGGTTCATCAATAAAAAATTGGAAAAGCAATATGGCAGCGATTCAATGATCGAGACCGCCGAAAATCTTGCAGCTGAATATAAAATCAGCCGTGAGGATCAAGATTTGTTTGCGTATCGAAGTCAATTAAAAGCTCAAACGGCACAGAAGAATGGTTTATTTAATGATGAACTCATCTCAGTCACTATCCCGCAACCGAAAGCCGAGACGATAATTTTTAAAGATGATGAACATCTGCGGTTGACATCGTTGGAGAAATTAGCCGCATTAAAACCAATTGTACATTCAAATGGAACTGTTACGGCGGGAAACTCATCAGGAGTTAATGACGGGGCAGCGGCACTTTTAATTGCATCCGAAAATGCTGTCAAGAAATATAATCTGACACCCCTCGCTCGAATTAAAGGATGCAGAGCTGTGGGCGTTGAACCTCGAATTATGGGAATTGGACCGGTTCCAGCATCGCAAAAACTTCTCGGTCAGCTGAATATTAAATTAGATCAAATTGAACTTATTGAACTAAATGAAGCATTCGCATCACAATCGCTTGCGTGTATTAGGTTACTAGGACTGAAAGATGATGATTCAAGAATAAATCCTCTCGGTGGGGCGATTGCCCTAGGTCATCCTCTTGGGATGAGCGGTGCGAGAATTGTAACTTCCGCAGTTTATCAGATGAAAAGAAATAATTATAAAAATTCTCTCTGTACTATGTGTGTTGGCGTTGGGCAGGGAATATCAATGGTACTTGAAAAAGTTTGATATAATAAAGGGATTATACAAATCCGTCTCATAATAACGATGAGAAAAACACAAAAATCCATTCGCATTTGGGAAATAAATTAACTGACTAGAAATAGAAAATCAGAAATAATATCGGCAATAATACTCCAATGGCTGTCAGCCACTTTCCTCTTCCGGTAATTCCTTTTCCTGTTATCCGCATTGGGTCAGTTTTTATGTTGATTATTGTAAAACAAAAATAAGGTAATAA
>CAZNDS010000167.1:0-3283 GCA_964571865.1 uncultured Ignavibacteriaceae bacterium
TTGTTAAAAATACTTAATCTTCTCTTAGGTATCATATGATACTAACTATAAATAACTACTACTAACTGTCACGATTCAACTGTGACAGCTTATTGATTTTCTATAACCGTAAAATAAATTCGAGCAGTTCGTTTTTTCAATCCTAATCAATTCTTATATTCACGCCTGCCAAAACATAATTATCTCGTGGCAATAATTTTATGGTTAAAAAACTATTCGAAAGTAAAGTTAAAGAGCATCAACGCGGATTGGTCGCGATCATTATTACTGCAGTAATGTGGAGTACAGGCGGATTATTCATCAAGCTCATCTCACTCGATGCTTATCAGCTTTCATTCTATAGATCGATATTTTCGGCTTTGACCTTTTTAATTCTTTTCAGAGAAAAAGTTTTCAAGTTCAATTGGCTCACACTTGCAAACTCAATTTTCTACGCTGGGATTTTAATTCTGTTTGTAGTCGCGACAAAAATCACAACAGCCGCAAACGCGATCTTCCTGCAGTACACTGCCCCGATTTATGTTTTAATTTTTGAGCCATTGATACTTAAAATTCCAATGAGAAAAATCAATGTTATTTCTGTTATCGTTTGTTTTGCGGGGATGTCGTTGTTTTTCGTTGGAGAAATAACTCCAGCACATTTTGAAGGGAACATAATCGCTCTCCTCTCCGGAATCTGCTTTGCAGCGTTTTTGATCGGAGTCAGAAAAAATTCATCGGAGTTCACCCTTCCCTCTATATTCTTTGGAAATGTTCTTGTAGCTTTGATCTGCTTGAATTCTGTTTTTCCATCATTTCAAATTAATGGGAGTGATTTTTTGATGGTTGCATTTCTTGGGATCTTTCAGATTGGGCTTGCCTATGCTTTATTCAGTTACGCAATTAAGAGGATCGAAGGAATTGAAGCTGCGCTGATTGCAATGCTCGAACCAATTTTAAATCCAATTTGGGTTTTGCTGGGATATGGCGAAGTCCCGTCACTCTTTGCAGTACTTGGTGGAATAATTATTTTGACAACGATCGGCATTCGTGCGTTTGTCATTGAAACTAAACCATAATTTTATATGTTAGTTAAGAAAATAAAATCAACAAATGAAAATTAACCGCAGAAAATTTATCGTTCTTGGATTGCTCGGAGGAGCTTTCACATTATTGAAAGGATTAGGCAATAATTTATTTGCCAAGAATCTTTCAGCAGATGGACCGAAAGAATCTCCATTCAAACCCTCTCCAAAAAACTGGAATGATGATGAAGTTTCAATCTGTTGGATCGGGCATTCTTCTTTTTTAATAAATTTCTTCGGTACAATTTTTCTTACAGATCCTGTTTTATCCAACAGAATAGGAATTTATTTTCTCGGAACGAATTGGGGACCGCAAAGATTTGTCCAGCCTGCTTTAACAATTGATGAAATCCCAAAACCGGATTTTATTCTTCTTTCTCACGCTCATCTCGATCACATGGATTACCCAACCCTGAAAGCATTTGCACAGAAGTATTCAGGAAGAATCGATGTATTAACTTCATTCGCAACAAAAGATGTGATAGAAGATTTAGATTGGAAATCGATTAAGGAAATCGATTGGAATGAAAGTACAGAATTGCACGGAATAAAAATCGAAGCAGTTAAAGTGAAACATTTCGGCTGGCGATTTCCGTGGGAGAAAGACCGTTCGAAAGGAAATCCAAAAGGAAGAAGCTACAACTCATATATCCTTGAAAAGAATGGGAAGAAAATTCTTTTTGCAGGCGATACAGCTTTCACCGAACTCTACAAACCTTACAAGAATGACGGAATTGAAATTGCAATGATGCCTATAGGCGCTTATAATCCTTGGCGTTATACTCACTGCACTCCCGAAGAAGCTTTGAAGATGGCTCACGATATGAATGCAAAATATTTTATCCCGATGCATACGCGTACATTCCCGCAAGGACGCGAGCCGTACAACGAAGCAATCGATTGGATGAAAACCTCTGCTGAAAAGTATACTCCGCAAATCGGTCTTACAGAAATTGGCGAGACCTTTGTGCTGTAATATGCTTCTACCGTCACTGAACTCGCCGCTGGCGGGCTCGGTGACGATAGGAATGATTTATCATAAAAGACCTTGAAGGTTTCATGAGTTAAGTCGTTGTAACCTTCAAGGTCTTGTAGTGCAAGTAATTCGCTTGGATTACATTTACGGCTAGACTAAATTTGTACAAACAGTTTGGCTGAATGATAAAAAATTTACAACGACTACTTTTTCCCGCATTAATTTTTCCATCAATAATTTTAGGACAGATTTTATTCGAGTCAAATTTCGACAGCGGAAACTTAAAAACAGTCGCAACGACCGACTCGGTAAATTACACAGTAACAACACATGCCGACATTGTTGGACGCTGGTTCTATTTCAAGATTAAAAATGTGAAAAACAAATTTGTGTCGGTTACTGTATCCAATTCGGATGCAACCCGTCCAATGTATTCTTACGATAACGTAAATTGGGAACGTTTCACCTCCTCTGAAAGTCCATCGAAAAATGTTTTCCGAAAAACTTATACAAGCGACTCTGTATATGTTGCATATTACATTCCATATTCGGTCGAACAGCTGCAGAAAAAATTTTCTGAATGGAAAAGCAAACCTCACACAAAAATTGACACAATTGGTTACTCAGAACAAAACCGCCCGATGCTTTTGCTCACAGCCACAGATGAATCTATCCCGGATAGTCTAAAAATCTTTATGTGGATGCACGGACGAACTCATCCTTCCGAAACGCCGTCGTCATATCATCTCGATGGAATGGTCGATTTCTTTTTATCGGATAATGAGCTTGCAGATTTTTTACGGAAGAGGATTAAATGGTTCATTCTTCCTTCAATTAACCCCGATGGAGTCTTTCTCGGTAAATCAAGAGTGAATTCAAACAATGTCGATTTAGAGCGCCAGTGGAATCTGCCCGATTTGTCAACTCCGAAAGAAGTAAGAGCCGCAAAGCAGTTTCTTCAGTCTATCTTATCAAATAGAAATATCAAAGTAGCTTTGAACATGCACTCGCAAGTCGCTAACTACGCAACATTTTGGATACACACAGCAGCGTCGACTTCAAATTATTTTTATAGAAGAGAAATGCAATTCTCAAATCTCCAGGCGGCAAATTCACCATTCATTCCACAAAACGATTTCAGCTACTCTGCATTGCAGCCGTATTTCCCCGAAGGATGGATGTGGGCAAATTGGCGCGATTCGATCATGGCTCTAACCTACGAAACTCCCTACACAAGATTTTC
>CAZNDS010000167.1:3297-6228 GCA_964571865.1 uncultured Ignavibacteriaceae bacterium
TGAACAAATTTGGAAAACAATCTGTGATGGGAATTATGGAATATCTTGAACTGAACCATCCGAAATGGTTTGTGATGGATAATAAATTTGCGAGCATAGTTGGGAGTTGGCTGACTTTTTCAAATAATTCCAATTGGAATTTTTACGGCGATTCTTATCTCTACATAACACCAAGTGCATATAATCATTATGTTGAATGGAACACAGAATTATTATCTCCTGGAAAATATTTAGTCTATGCAATGTGGCAAGACCTTTCTACAGCAGCAACGAACGCGAATTATGAAATCTCAACATTAAATTACAACAGCAATAAAATTGTAAACCAAAAAACAAATGGGGGTCTCTGGCATTTGCTCGACAGCGTAAACCTAAACACAACGGATTATCTGACTGTCAAGCTTTCAAACAAAGGCGATGGAACTATTATTGCGGATGCGATTCGCATTATTTATGTAGGAACACCCACAAAAGTGGATGATCGAATCATTGCCGAGGAATTTTCTCTGATGCAAAATTTTCCAAATCCATTCAACGCTTCCACACGAATTAGATTTAATGTTAGGAAATCGGTGAACTGTAATTTGAAAATATATGACTTGCTCGGAAGAGAGATCGCAACTCTAATTGACGAACAGAAAAATCCCGGCAGCTATGAAATAGAATTCGATACAAACAGAATTTCGTATGGATTAGCAAGCGGCATTTATCTTGCTTCCCTTCGAATTGGGAATGAAACAAAAACAATTAAAATGACGCTGGTAAAATAAATGAAACAGCCAATTATAAAAGTTGGAATTTTAACTAATCAGCAGTCGGCAAAATTCTTTCTAAATGGTCCGTTTGTTGTAAATGAAAAACAAAAAGTTGATAACGTCGGATTTACTGTCACCGTAAAAGGCGATATGATTTGCCTTCATCAAGAAGAAAACATTATAGACGAACAGAAGGAATTCGTTTTTAAGCCAAAAGGGAAGAAATCGAACTTTGATATCGAAAACGTTGTAATCGGAATAGATTTTCATTGGGAACAGAAAGAGAAAGAAACTTTTGAAGGGAATCTGTTAATAATCAACTGTAATGGAAAACTTTCGCTCATAAATGAAATTGAAGTCGAGAAATACTTGCAGTCGGTCATCAGTTCCGAAATGAACGCAGAAAGTCCGTACGAATACTTAAAGGCACATTCGATAATTTCCCGAAGCTGGCTCCTTTCACAATTGGATGAAACCAAAAACAGTAAGGCGAAGCATCACAATTTCACTCTTACAGAGAACGAGATCGTTAAATGGTACGATAGAGAAGATCATGAAAATTTTGATGTCTGTGCCGACGATCACTGCCAGAGATATCAAGGCATCACAAAAATTCACGACAACAAAGCTCTTGCTGCGGTGAAAGAGACTTTCGGAATGGTATTAACCTATGGAGGAAGTGTATGCGATACAAGATATTCAAAATGCTGCGGCGGCTTCACCGAAGAATTTCAAAATGTTTGGCAGGATAATGAGATCCAATATTTAAAATCTATTTATGATTTTGATGGACATAACTTCCCGGCACTTGATTCAGAAAAACAAGCAAACGAATTTATTAACTCTCAACCTGAGGCTTACTGCAACACAAAAGACTCGGAACTATTAAGGACAATTCTTTTAGATTACGATCAAATCACAGTTGACTTCTACAGGTGGAAGCTTGAAATGAAACAGCTTGGACTTGTGACATTACTGAAGTTAAAAATGGGAATTGACTTCGGAGAAATTCTCGAGTTAAAGACGCTTGAAAGAGGATGTTCGGGCAGAATTAAAAAATTGAAAATTATCGGTTCGAAGAAAGAAGTAACAATCGGAAAAGAGCTTGAGATCCGAAGAGCTTTATCGGAGAAACATCTTTACAGTTCTGCTTTTACTATTGAGCATGTATATGTTGAGGATACTAAAATTCCTGTAAAATTTATTCTCCGAGGCGCCGGCTGGGGGCATGGAGTCGGTTTCTGTCAAATCGGCGGAGCGGTGATGGCTTCCAATGGAAAAAAGTTTGAAGAAATTCTTTATCACTACTTTAGAAATTCGAAATTAGAAACCGTCTACTAATTGACCGCCGGAAAAATAAATAATCCATCGCTTGAGCCGCAAACCATGCTTCGGAATTATTCGATGGGTGCTTTTCCAATGGCTGAAGAGTCGGGTGAAATAAATTGGTACTATCCGCAAGTCAGGGCAATTATTCCTTTAGATAAATATCGCATACCTCGTTCGCTGCGGCAAGTTATAAAAAAGAATATTTTTGATATAAAGTTTAATGCTTCAACACTCGAAGTTATTCGTGAATGTGCAAAACGTGATAAGACATGGATCAACCAAAAACTAATCGAAGCTTATGAAAGAATCTACAAGCTTGGTTTTGTCAATAGCGTCGAAACTTACATTGACAAAAAGTTGGTCGGCGGGCTTTACGGTATCGCAATTCGAGGAGCTTTCTTTGGTGAAAGCATGTTTTCAAAGAAAGCAAATGCATCAAAAACTGCTCTATATTTTTTAATTCAGCATTTAATTGAGAGCAATTTCAAATTATTGGACGTTCAATTCATCACATCTCATTTGAAAATGTTCGGTGCGGTTGAAATTTCTCTTGATGAGTACAATAAACTGCTTGAAGAAGCTTATTCTGTGAAATAAAAATCGGGCAAATAAAAACCCGACTTTTTGAGCTGCAATTGAATTAGAAAAGTCGGGTTTTTGAAAGCTCTAAAGTACGAATGAGAGTTTAAAGCAAGATTATCGTGTAAAAGATTCTATCTTTCCACAATTTTATAACTTAGTGAAAAGATAGAATCTTTTTATTTCATAGATCAAGCTGATTTCTAAGAAGTACATCTGCGATAATCTGTTTAATCCGCTTATTCCGCGTTCTATTTCATTTAAGCAT
>CAZNDS010000168.1:0-6191 GCA_964571865.1 uncultured Ignavibacteriaceae bacterium
TAATGTTTTTTCTAATGGCGGCCATTAGAAATTGTTACCTAATGACAAATTTGGGTTAACCTATCATAGATTCATTTCAAATCAATCATCTCTACAAAAAATTTTTCATTGATATTTCGGGAAA
This sequence comes from uncultured Ignavibacteriaceae bacterium, assembly GCA_964571865.1. Lineage (GTDB taxonomy): Bacteria > Bacteroidota > Ignavibacteria > Ch128b > Ch128b > JAHJVF01. Next base: position 125 of record CAZNDS010000168.1, read on the forward strand.
ATGAAAACGTTTAGTTACGAAAGCATTTTTCAAAAAACTTGTGTCAATAATAGATCTGATTTCACTATTTTTGTAAACGTAAGTCATTAAAAATATTCTAACCCAATTTATAAAAGGAGTAATTAATGGATCGTACAGAAGTTGAGAACCGTGTAAAGAAAGTTATTGCGGGCGTTCTCAAGATTAATCAAGAAAATATTTCATCAACTGCTAATTTTATTTTTGATTTAGGAGCCGACTCGCTTCAGAGTCTTCAGCTTGTTGCCGGATTTGAAGAAGAATTTGATATCGAAATGGACGAAGATGCTGCATTAGGTGTGCAATCAGTTTCGGATGCTGTTTCTTTTATTAAATCTTATGTAGATGCGAAGGTGTAATATTGTCAAAATTCAGTAAAAAAACCTGGGAACAGATCCACAGTATTTTTTATCCTCGTTCGATTGCAGTTGTTGGTGCAAATAAAGTCAAAGGGACCGTCCCTTCTGACATTTTTTACAACATTTTAAAAGCAGATTTTCAAGGAATACTCTATCCTGTAAGTCCAAAGGAGCAATTTATCGCGAGTGTAAAAGCATTTAAATATATTATTGATATTCCCGATCCGGTCGATATGGCAGTCTTGGTTTTTCCAAGTTCCGTTTGTCATATGGCATTAGAGCAGTGTGGACAGAAGGGGATCAAATCGATGATCATCATTTCTGCAGGATTCAAAGAAGTTGGCGGCGCCGGAATCGAACGTGAGAATCAAATTAAAGAGATCGCGCATAAGAATGGAATTTCATTTATAGGTCCGAATTGTCTCGGTGTGATTAACACAGATCCAAATTGTGTTATGAATGCTTCATTCGCTCGTGAGATGCCGGACGCGGGAAACATTGGATTCATTTCGCAAAGTGGTGCATTATGCACCGCAGTTTTGGATTATGCAAGAGCCAAACACATTGGCTTTTCTAAATTTGTAAGCTTTGGCAATAAAGCAGATATAAATGAGATTGATCTCTTATTTTATTTGAAAAATGATCCGCAAACAAAAGTAATTTTAATGTACCTGGAAGAAGTCAGCGACGGTCAGGCATTGATGGGAATCGCTCAGGAAATTATTTCAGAAACAGGCAAGCCGATTCTTGCACTTAAATCCGGCAGAACTTCCGAAGGAGCTTCCGCAGCCGCATCTCATACCGGGGCGCTGGCTGGAAGTGATGAAGTTTGTGATGCTGCATTTGAACAAGCTGGAATCATTCGCTGTGAAAATATCGAAGAGATGTTCAATTATGCACTTGCGTTTGCTTATCAGCCGTTGCCAAAAAATAATAGAGTTGCAATAATTACAAATGCTGGCGGGCCTGGAGTGCTTGCAACAGATATGGCAGTGAAAAGCGGACTCCAACTCGCAAAATTTTCTGAAGATACTACTAAAGCGTTGAAAAAAAGTTTACCTGTTACTGCGAACATTAAAAATCCGGTCGACGTAATTGGTGACGCACGTGCAGACCGGTACATTGCCGCATTAAATTCGATTTTGAAAGATGAAAATGTCGATGGTGCAATGGTTATTCTTACACCGCAATCCATGACAGATATTGTAAATATAGCTGATGAAATTTCTAAGATTGCCAAAGAATCGACGAAACCATTTTTAACTTCGTTCATGGGAGCGAGTGACGTTGCTTCAGGAATTGATATCATCCAGCGGAGGAACATACCTCATTACCAACTTCCAGAAGATATGTGTAAATCATTTGCTGCTGCTTATAATTTCAAAAAGAGATTGGAAGATAAAATTTCACCGGTAGAAATTTTTAATAATGTAGATTTAAAAACGGTCAAATCCATTCTGAAGAAAGCAGCCGGTGAGGGGAGAAAATTCTTGACAGAGGAAGAAGGAATAAAAATTCTCGATTCTTACAGACTTCCGGTTCTACCGAATGGATTATCAAAATCTGAAGATGAAGCTGTGAAGCTTGCTGAAAAAATCGGTTTCCCGGTTGTGTTGAAAATCATGTCTGAAGACATTGTTCATAAATTTGATGTCGGTGGAGTTCATTTGAATTTGAGTAATAGTGATGAAGTTCGCAGAGCATTCTCAGAAATTATGAAAAATGTTAAAACCGCAATGCCTGAAGCGAGAATAAAAGGAACTCTTATTCAAAAGATGGTTAAGAGTGGCGAGGAAGTCATTATTGGTTTGAAGAGAGATTATACTTTCGGACCAGTAATCATGTTCGGACTCGGAGGAATATTCGTTGAAGTGATGAAAGATGTCCGATTTAGAGTTGCACCTGTTTCGAAAGAAACTGTCTACGAAATGATGCGGGAAATTAAGTCGTATCATCTTCTTGCAGGTGCACGCGGCAGAACAAAAAAAGACATCGATTCAGTTACTAACTGTATTCAAAGGATATCTCAATTGGCAGTCGACTTCCCAGAGATTACAGAACTAGACATCAATCCATTGCTTGTTCAGGAAGAGGGAAGCGGATGCTTTGTAACTGATACCAAAATAATGTTATAATTTTAATTATTAATTTTTAGGAGAATAAAATGAGAATCTTAATTCATGAAAACTATCAGGCTTTAAGTAAGTTTACTGCACATTATATTGCTAAAACAATTAAAGATTTCAATCCTACTCCCAAAAAGCCATTCATTCTTGGTCTGCCCACCGGTTCGTCACCTTTGGGAACTTATCAGCACTTGGTTGAACTACATCAACAGGGAAAGATTTCTTTTAAAAATGTAGTGACATTCAATATGGATGAATATGTCAGACTTCCAGAAAATCATCCAGAAAGTTATCATTATTTTATGTGGTCGAATTTCCTCAATCACATCGACATACCCGCTGAAAATGTGAACATATTAAACGGCAATTCTTCTGATTTGGAAAAAGAATGTGCTGATTACGAAGCGAAGATAAAAAAATACGGAGGCATTAATTTATTCCTTGGCGGAATCGGGCCTGATGGACACATCGCGTTCAATGAACCTGGTTCATCGCTATCTTCACGAACACGCGTTAAAACATTAACCTATGATACACGAGTTGCCAATTCAAGATTTTTTGAAAATGATATAACAAAAGTTCCGGCAACAGCATTGACAGTCGGAGTAGGAACCGTAATGGATTCTGAGGAAGTGGTTATCATAATCAGTGGATACAATAAAGCCAGAGCACTTCAAAAAGTTGTTGAAGAAGGTGTAAATCACATGTGGACAGTCTCTGCACTGCAAATCCATAAAAAGGGAATGATCGTCTGTGATGATACTGCAACGATTGAATTGAAGGTTGGTACCGTAAAATATTTCAAAGATATTGAGCGGGATGCAATTAATAATTTGCCTGAGTTATAGGAGAGTTCATGGAATATCGAAAACTCAAATCTTCCGAAATTGAAATTCTCAAGCTGCAGAACTGTACTGCGGAAGATTGGGGAAAAATTCATATTTCGCATCCATTCAATCCAGAAAGAGTTCGGAATGTTCGGTTCAGCGGCAATGTAAAAATCGGTGTACTCGAGAAAGAGTTCAAAATTCCCGGAGATAAAGCCGTACTTTCAGGACTCTACAGTTCGTCTATCCACAATTGCACATTTGGAAATAATGTATTTATCAACAGAGTTTCTCTCATCGCAAATTATGATGTTGGAGATAATGTAACAATTCAAAACACGAATTCGATTTTTACGGAAGGCGAAACTTCATTTGGCAATGGAGTTGAAATTGAAATATTGAACGAAGGGGGCGGTCGTGAATTAAAAATCTATGAAAACCTTTCGGCACAGATTGCTTACATGATCGTATTGTACAGACACGATGAAAAATTTATTAATAATATTAATAAGCTGATTTCCGATTATGCACATTCTAAAAAATCTGTTAGAGGATTCATCGGGCAGGGATCAAATATTTCTAATTCTAATCTTCTTAAAAATGTCTGGATCGGTGATTCATCAGAAATAAAAGGTGTATTGGAACTCGAAGAAGGAACAATTGCGAGTAATTCCAATGCCCCGATTTTTATCGGTGCTGGAGTAAAAGCAAAATCTTTTATCGTTCAATCAGGATCATGCGTTGATAGTTCAGCGTATCTTAATAAATGTTTTGTCGGACAAGGTGTCCAAATCGGTAAGCAATATTCCGCAGAGAACTCTGCGTTCTTCGCAAATTGTGAAGGATTCCATGGTGAAGCGTGTTCCGTTTTTGCAGGACCCTATACTGTTACTCACCACAAATCTACTTTACTGATCGCTGGATTATTTTCTTTTTACAATGCAGGCAGCGGTACGAATCAGAGCAACCACATGTACAAGCTGGGGCCTGTTCATCAAGGTATACTTGAACGCGGTTCGAAAACAGGTTCTTTCAGCTATCTGCTCTGGCCTTGCCGCATTGGAGCCTTTACTGCTGTTATTGGGAAACACTATTCGAATTTCGATACTACGGAATTTCCTTTCTCATATATCGCCGACGAAGAAGGGAAAAGCGTTTTGACTCCTGCAATGAATCTGCTGACTGTTGGAACCCGGCGCGACAGTGAAAAGTGGCAATCGAGAGATAGAAGAAAAGATTCGGTCAAATTCGATCTTATAATTTTTGACTTGTTGAATCCATATACAGTTGGCAAAATCTTGAAGGGAGTGAAAATACTTCAAGAGCTTTATTCAACTGCTTCGAAGGAGCAGGAATTTGTGGCTTACAAAGGGATAAATATTCGGCGGCTGCTTTTAAGAACAAGCATTAAATATTATGATATGGCTCTGAAGATTTATTTTGGCAAAACACTTATCAATAAGTTACAAAAATTTAATGAGGTCCAATCTTTCAGTGAGTTAAAATCAAAGCTGGCAGAAAGAAATGAAAGAGCGATCGAAGATTGGATCGATGTCTGCGGATTAATTACTCCTTTCAGCTTAGTTGAAGATATTTTAAGAAAGGTCGGTGAAGGAGAAATTCAGGAACTTGATTCGATCCGCGATGAATTGAAATTGGTATTCGAATCATACACACAAAATAATTGGATATGGTGTCTCAATACAATTGAATCAAAGTTGAACTTGAAGTTGAATGAATGGACAAAAGAATCTTTTATTCAATTGATCGACGAATGGAAACAGAATTCGATTAAGCTGAATAACATAATTGCAAAAGACGCCCAAAAAGAATTCGATGTGACTGCCATGATCGGCTTTGGTATAGACGGCAATGAAGATGTGACTAAGAAAGATTTCAGTGCGGTGCGAGGAACTTATGAGAAAAATAAATTTGTGAATCAGCTTAGCGGTGAATCGAAAGCAATTGCACAAAAAGCTTCGGAACTTGTAGAGTTCATTAACTCTCTAAATTAAAATATATTTATCAACGAGCCGTGTGGCGATACGGCTCTTAAATTCAAAAAATCGTATAACTTATTCCTAACTGTAAAGCTTCTTTCACTTGTGTCCTTACTGATTGTTTAAGTTCATGTACCACTAATACAGAGAGATTTGCATTCAGGTAATTATTGATTTTAGCCACGATTGAATTATCCCACCTGACGTCCCAGACTTTTAAGCTTTCAAATCTTGAGAACAGCCGCAGACTGCTTTTTAACAAGATATTTGTATCGATTTGCAATTCACCTGAAGTTACTGTTTCGATTCCGGTTTCGAGTTTAAAAGCTTCTTTCTTTTCGGGTGTTTCGGATTTATCTGAGAATTGTCTTTGGCGGTTTGTGAAAACTTCTTGTACTGCTAAACCGAATCGCGTTTTGAATCCTTTTACCTTATCATATGTAAATCCTAAACTTTGAGTTATGTAACCGGGGTCAAAAAAATCTGCGATTCTTGTCGGAGTTTTTGTTTTGTATGAAAAGCCTGTACTGATCGGACTTCGAATAGTATTGCTGAAGAATGGATCAACCGCCCAGCCAATATTTTTTGAGATTACGCTTTCGATAAAGAGTTCATTGTCATTCGTTCTAAAATCCTGGCTTCCAAGTTTTGTCCTGCCATATGCGAATTTAAAAGTATTCTTGTACGACCAGAACTCACCCTTATAGTTAAGACCAAAATTTCCGAATAAAGTCCAA
>CAZNDS010000169.1:0-6180 GCA_964571865.1 uncultured Ignavibacteriaceae bacterium
ACTGAGCTTACTCTTTCAATTGCGGATGAATCCTTGAGCACTTCATATACATCTGCGGCTCGATAAAGATATTCTAATGATTTATCGATGGATAGTAACTCTTTATTAATTATTCCAAGCTGAAATAGATTATCCCCGATACTTCTATAGTTTCCGATTTGTTTGGATAAACTCAATCCATCCAAAAAATGCTTTTCGGCTTCTGCAAATTGCTTTTCACCCAACCGGACTGTACCAAGTGTAAAATTCATGAACTCGATATCTGAGATTTCCAGATTTGGGAAAGCTTCTTCATCTTGCTGAAGTAAATTGAGAGCTTGAGTTAATGTATGTAATTCTTTTGAATAATCTTGCGACAGAAACTGCAGAGTTTTAAGACGATATGCCGTCATAAGAAGAAAAACAGTGTTTGAATATTTATCAACCATTGAAGGTTCAGTTAATTGCTTAACATAACTAAACTCTCTCTTTGAATAGAAATATTCTACACGCAGAAGTTCATAACTTTCAAATAATTCATTTGATACATTTCTTGAATTCCGTGCAAGGTTCAAGAGATTTTCTGCTCGCTCATAATCTGAAAGTAAAATCAAAACTTTTACCATACCCAAGGTTGATTCAAATTTTCCTGCTACGTCGTCGACGAGTGCGAATTGCTCAAACGCTTGTTTGTAAATTCCGAGTGCAGATTCTAGCTTGTTCGATCTCATCAATTGATTCGCCACTTCAATTAAATTTTTTCCATGTTGAATCTCAGGTAATAAGTTAATTTGTTCATTCCTTGATGATGCACATGACATCAGGCAAAGAAGTACAAGAAAAGAAATATATTTTGTGATTATCGTCATCATCATTTATTCAAGTTCATTAATCTAATTCTTTCACTAGGTAAATTTACTTTGCTTCCTTGGGTATTCGTTGAACCAAAAAAGCTTTTATTTATTCCGTCAAAGAATTTTTGTGCTTGATTCAAAGTTCGGTTCAACTCCATAATTGTTAAAGACATATATGCCGATTGAGAGTTAATATAATCGGCAAAGGTTTTCATTTCATTTGTTAATTCACCCAAACTTGTAATAGTTTTGCCAAGCGGTCGTAATACCTGTTCTCCAGATGGATCAATTGCTTTTTCAATTAATCCTTCAGGTTTACTGTAATTAGCTATTAATGTATCAACCCGCTGAAAAGCAAGAGTTATTGATTTTGCGGTTTCATTCAGGCTGAGGGCTAAGGTCGAAATATTTTGAATAGAGCTTTGAATAGGACTTAATCTATCTTCTTTCGCAAAGGAAAGATTGCTATTTAAATTTTTCATCAGTGATTTCATTTCTTCAGTTGCATCGGCGACGTTCACGAGAGTTCTGAATATCGCCCCCTCATCTGCATTATGATCAGAATTTAATGCCGTCGAAAAATCTTTCAGATTCTCTACAAAAGTTGAAAGTGCATCTCCAGATTTGAAAACCTCTTTTGTGAATAAAAGATATTCGCCCTCCGGAACCTGAACATCTGGGATCAATGAACCTTCAACGAGAAGCTTCGATGAACTTCTGCCCTGAATAAATTGGATTGTGCTTGCACCGGTAATCGGATTGAGACTTTTTTGAAGAGCCGAATTAACTACAATTTTATTTTTATAGTCGTTAAACACTTCAAATTCTGCTATAACATAATTATCTACTGTCAATTCAAAATTTGTGATATTTCCAATATTAAATCCCTTAAAATAAACCGGTGTCAATCCCGTTAATCCCTGAGCATCTGAAAATTTTGCTTTATAAATATGTTTCATTTCAAAAACCTTTTGATTTATTATCATGAAAGTAACAGCAGAGACTAAGATTAATCCCGCGACAAGCATAAAAATTGTTACAAAATGTTTACTGTATTTATATTTTAATTTCATGGTAGCTCACCTGCAATGTTTCTTATAATATTCTTGATTATTGGCGATTCTTCTTTCAGCAAAACCTTCCAGTTGCCTTTAATAATTGTTTCAGCATCAATAATAACATAACAAATATTTGACGAATCGTACAGTGATTTATCAATTGGATTGTAAAATATTTGAGTCACTGACTTTTCATTCTGATAGCTCAGTATTTTCTTCTCTATGAACTCTTTCTGCCGCATATTTAAAAAATCGAATGGATTATTATATATAATGATGGATGGCTCGGTCAAAAATGATCGGACGAATAACATAAGCTTTTTTTGGCCCGAAGTTAGAGCAGCAGGTCTCTCATTCAACATTTTTTCCTCTAAACCGAATTCAACCATTAATGAAAATATTCTTTCATACTTTTTGATTTTACCAAGGTCAGGATAAAAATAATCCAATGGTAGTACCAAATTTTCGAGTATAGAAAGATTGGATATCAATCCACCGGAATGAAAAACATATGAAACCTGTTTTCTTAAATTCCGAATGTCTTTAGGTGGAGCATTAAAAATATCCACACCATTCAAGTAGACATCGCCGTCATCTGGAGGAATGATACCACTTATTATTCTGAATATATATTGAAGCAGTTCATAATCATCGATCAATATTCCTATTAATTGGTTATCCTCAAAATCTATAGAAAGATTCTCAATAACTTTAGTATCAGCAGAACTTAGATTTATATTTTTAAGACTTATCATTCAACCAATAAATAAAATAGAATCGTAACAATAATATTAAATACCACTATCCAGCTGAAAGATCTAACAACAGTTTTAATTGTGCGCTGCGGAACTTCGGTTGTTGCAAGAGTTACGCTTAATCCTTGAAAACACGAAATTGTCGATATTATTATTCCAAAAACAATTGTCTTAATAATAACCAGGATCATATCCAAAAAGCTGATTTCAAGTGCTATGTTTTGAATGTACAAGGAGAAGTTGATCGGAGTAAAAAAAAGAGAAAGGAACCAGACACCAAACAAAGCAGCAAAAATAAAATAAACAGTTAAAAAGCTAATTGATACTATGACTGCAACAATCCTTGGTACAACAAGATATGAAATTGGTGTTATTCCGAACGAAAGGAGTGCATCAATTTCTTTATTAACAACCATATTTCCAAGTTCAGTAGAGATGGCAGTTCCTGATCTTGCTACAACGATAATTGCCGTAAGTAACGTTCCAAGCTCCTTTACAACCATACTTACGAGAATTGTATAGAATATTTTACTTTGACTAAACGTTGAGATGATCGAATTTCCTTGGAGCAGGATTGTACTCCCGATTACGAATGCAATCAATGAAACAATCCAAAGTGCTTGAACGCCGGTAAAAAATATCTGCCTGATGACTACTAAATAGGTTGCTTTCCTGTGTTTGTATGAGATAATAAACTCATGAATTACTTCAAAAAGAAATTGAATGAACTCAATAAATCGCGGTAATATTTTTGGTTTTGCTAAATTGAAAGCCACTATAAAATAAAAATTTAACTTTTCGAGTTTTTCATAAACAATCGCATACTGACCTGGATCGTCTCAATGATTTTATTCAAACTTAGAATTCGGATAAACCAATAGAAAGGTTATATCATCAGATTGTTCAGCATCTTTTGTAAACGCCGATAACTTTTCCGGAAGCTGGGTAAATATTTTTCCAGGTTCTTGAGTTTCTGAGTATAGCACTTCTTTTAATAGATCTAACCCAAACTGCTTTGCCTCAATATCGCATGCTTCGGTTACTCCATCGGTATAGATAAATAGTGAATCCCCTTCTTCAAGAAAGAAATTTTCGATTTTGTAATTCCAATTTTCGACTATTCCCATCATCAGACCGGAGGATTTAATTTCTTCTAATTGATTATTTTTTCTTATAATTATTGGTGGTTCGTGCCCGGCATTTGCGAATTTCACTTCGCCCGTTTTGATATTAATCAACCCGAGAAAAATTGTAATGAATTTGTCTGGTGGAGTATTGATTGCCAAAAAACGATTGAAGTTGTTTATCATTGTTAAGAACGGTGTATTCGAAGCTAATGAAGCACTTAGATATGCTTTTGCAGTTGCCATTATCAATGAGGCTTGACTCCCTTTGCCTGAGACATCGCCGATAGTAAAGAATACTTCATCATCAGAATATTTGTAATAATCGAAATAGTCACCACCAACAAATTTTGCCGGCCTGTAATACCCTCTAAACGTGAATCGTTCTGTATGCAATTCATCGAAGGGAAGAAGCTTATCCTGAATTGTGTTAGCCAATTTTAGATCAAATTCCATTTTCTTCTTCTCGACAACTTGCACATGTAAAAATGCTTTATCCAAAGTAATCGCCACTAAGCGTGAGAATTCTTTAATAAGGATTTCATCTTCTTCACTGAATGACGGATTACTGATTTTGTTGAGAATTTGGAGGACTCCAACAATCTTGCGTTCAATTATTAAAGGAACGGTTAAACATGATTTTGTTATAAACCCAGTTTCGTGATCAACTTTAGAATAAAACCTTGGATCGTTCTTAGCATCAATGATATTCACGCTGTCGCCAGTTTGAGCAACATATCCAACCAATCCGCTTCCTATTGGCACTTTAATTTTCGTTATTTGAGATTCGGTTAAATTTGTGGCAACCTTTAAATCAAGAGTTTTCGATTTATCATCGAGCAAAAAAATCGAAGCTGCCTCTCCTTTCAGTAAACCACAGGCTTGTTCCATTACACGGTTTAGTATTTCCTTACTATCGAGTGAAGATGAAATCGTTTCGAAAGCATAAATTAAAGCTTCAATATTCTTTCTGGATAGTGAACTTATCATTGATTACTCGATTCAGATTTCTTCATCGGAAGCTGTACAAAAAACGTTGTACCCTTATTGACTTCCGATTCGAACCAGATCTTTCCGTTGTGAGATTCAATTATTCTCTTACAAATATCCAATCCAAGTCCAGTGCCTTGCTTCTTTGTAGTGAAAAATGGCTCCCATATATGCTTGGCGACTTCTTCTGTTATGCCGCTGCCCTGATCGGTTATCTTCAAGATTTGATTTTCGCCCGATACTTCAACTTGAATTGTAATTGTGCTTTTTGGCGGAGAGGCATGCCCAGCATTTCTCACTAAATTAATTAGAACCTGTTTTATTTTATCCGAATTTACATAAACCTCAGCAAGAGTTTCTTTATTCAGATCTGCCTTCAAATTTATATTATCTAAATCTTTATCAAAGGAGCAAAGTTCAACTACATTTTCAATGATTTGATTAAGATCGTGTGACTGCATCACATATTCTTTTTTCTTCGAGAAGTCGCGAATTTCGTCAAGAATACTAACAATACGATTCCTCGCCTCAAGAATTAGTTCGGTATACATTTTCACTTTCTCGTCATCTGGATGCAGTCTCCTTATTCCGCTGACTGCAGAAACTACGGTCAGTTGGCTTCGAATTTCATGACCGATTCCAGACGCAAGCTGTCCTATAGTTGCAAGCTTCTCTTGACGAATAATCGTTTCCTGCGCAGCATGAAGTTCATTGTAAGCAATTTTTAGTTCAGTCAATTGACGATTAATTTCTTCGAGCATTCTTGCATTCTCAATTGCCGCGGCGGATATCGAGGCGAGTGCAAGCAGCAATTCTTTATCATCCTCCGCAAAGCTTGAGTCTCGTTTATTTAAAACCTGAAATACACCAATGACCTTTTTACTGATATTCTGCATTGCTGCACACAGAATATTTCTGGTCTTGAATCCGGTCTGAATATCGATTTGTTTGTTAAAACCGGGATGATTATATGGATCGTCGATTATTAAAACTTCCCCGCTGCGAGCAACTTGTCCTGCAATCCCTTCAGTTATAGGAAAAGAGATTTCGGTCTGCTCCAGTCCGCTTCCTATTCTTGAGCAAAGCAATTGTTCTTTTTCATTTACAAGAAAAACAGTTGCTCGTTCGGAATCCATCAGTTCAGTTGTTGTTTTAACGATCAAGTCGAGCAGTTTATTTAAATCTGTTTCAGATGTAAGTAAAACCGAGACTTTTAAAAGAGCGTCAAGTTGTTTGTTCTTAAGAGATATTTCTAAGTTCTTCTCTTTCATGGAAAATAAACTTAAGTGCTACCAATAATTCATTTATGATAATTCATTAAAAGCATTCTGAAATCATAATTACAAATAGACAACCATAATGTCAAATAATAATTTCTTTGGGGTGTAAAAAAGAATCATGTTGAACTCATAGTATTAAT
>CAZNDS010000170.1:0-6151 GCA_964571865.1 uncultured Ignavibacteriaceae bacterium
CATAGTAATAAACTGCTAAAACTCACTCATTTTCTAATGACAAATCTGGGTTTATTTCATCTATGATTGCTCAGATTTGAGAGCGCCCCGATGCAATCGGGGAGGTCAGTCCCGACAATTGTCGAGAACCCCGCTTATCTCCACAAAAGTAAAAGCGATGTGAGTTGCTTTTGTAATTTTAAAGAAAAACTTAAATGGTTGAAGGTTCTCCCAAAGTGACTGCTTTTGGCGGATAGCCTGCTTAGCTCTATAACTATAAATCCAATTATTAAAGAAGCTCGACTTTTTGATTCAAACTTAACATCTTAAAAGTCGGGTTTCTTTTTAGATGAATATCAATTAGAAGGTTAGTAGTTCTATAAAAATGCGATCTCATCTCAATGAATCCTGTGCTGCAGTTTCAAATGATTGCTGGTACAATACATCTCCTTCTTCATAACCCCCGACTTCCGCCTCTATGATCTTTAGTGAATCGGGTACATTCTCATAAACGGTAAGAATGAAATTGTATTTGGCGCTGTCTAAATTGTAAGAAGCAGTTCCAATTGGAATATGAATTGTATCGAAAGGATTACTTCCATAAATACGAAATACATTTGTAATGCCGTAGTAATTATAGTTGGTTGAATCAGGATGTTTAACAAATATTTTTGCAAGTATGGAACGGTACTCGTTTTTATCTACATCAACGTCAAAAACGAGTTTCCGTGAACTTGTATACCCATCGGCATCATTATCTACCCGGTTGATCCAATTTAAATTGTTTTTTACAACGGTGTAGAAATAGCTGTCCTCATCGTGAGTTTCGAATTTAACGTCGTTAAGAACGCCAGATGTTTTGTTGTCGATTACCGCTGCAGGATAATCAAAATCGGTTTCTATAAATTCAATTCGAAAGTCATATTCACCTCTGCTTAATTCTTTCCCTTCCTCTCCGATAAGTAAATTTATGGAATCTCGTTTTTGTATTCCTCGAATTGTGAATTCCTCACTCGTAAGGTATAGTCTAAACTTATCTGAAGTTTTTTCTTTATAGTAGACATATGCTGTCAACTTTTTTTCTAAATTCCCTCCAACATCGATATCTAATCCGAGTGTAGCATATCGTGCATAGCCATTCCCGTTACGATCATATGCATCTCGCCACCATGGTGTAATGGTATAAATTTGATCATCCTTCAATTCCTCAAAAGCTTGATTTGACAATACTGCGCCAATGGAATCCTCGATGGTTACTTTAGCTTCCACTCGATTATTGCTTTTTTCATAAAGTTCGATTTGAAAATCATATAATCCCGAAAGAAGTTCTCTGTTAGGGATACCAATTATCATTTGCATAGATGAAGGAGATTTTATTCCTTCAATTTTATATTCCTCCGTAAAGTTGTAGAAAGAATAGGCTGGTGCATCGGTTAATTTATAATAAATTCGAGCTACTACAGTGCGAGTAACGTTTTCTTCTAATCGGACATTAAAATTCAAGATCTTGCTCACTGAGAATCCATCTCTATCATTATCGATAGTATCCGACCACCAGACTTTTTTTATGGAATAATTATAATCAATTTCTGGTTCTGTCGGGCTTTTACAAGAAGAAATAATTATTGATGTTGTGACTGCAATAAATATAAAACAAATTCCACGCGTCATATTAATCTTCCTTTTTTAGAAAAATTATAAAGATGTTAGGATTGCTGTTCATTCAAACACATGATTCTAATTCATTATTGGTTGTAGTTCATTTTGCCCTGTTTTTGGTTGAAATCTATTTTCCAATGGTACCATTTCGATTGGGATCTCTTGGACTGTCATGGTTTCAACACTCTTTCCTGCTTTGTCAAATGAGAACGATAGACAAACATCGAATCCGACATCTGAAATACCAATTTTAAAACAGATTCTGAATGAGCCATTAGTCGAAATAGACGCCTCTGCATTAAGTGAAAAATCAGCACATAAGTTTATTTTTGCAATTTCAGCACATGCTTTACCACTTAGTTTAATTTTGCCTTTAAAAGTAAAAACGGCGTCCTGCAGGGCTACAGTTAAATTCATTCCCATACTAAAACTTAATGAAAGCGGACCGGCGCTTAGATCGAATCCTGATTTCCTATATCCTGTTAATATAAAATCACCACTTTTATTCACTTTACCTTCAACCCCAATTCTATCAAACCCGGCTACAGAGCTTTCCCCTTTGAAGTACATAAATTCTGAATTTAATTCGATAGCGGTTTCACCCATATCAAGTTTCCACTTACCCAATATATCGAGATAAGATTTTTGTTTATATCCTAATTCCCAATTAGATGGAACTGTACCAACAGTTCCGTATAAAGTTGTTTCTGTCCGCTGTGGCTGAAGATAATCAAGAAACTTCCAATCAGCACCAAAGATTTGATACATCAATTCGCTTGGAGTCACAGCGGGCTGTTCTACAATACCGACAAAATAAAGTTCGGCATCGCCGGTTTTCGTTACCTTTAAAAATAGAGATGCTTTACCAAGAACAATTTCGACATCAAGAAAATCGAGCAGATCATGCTCAAGGTTTACCTTACCATTAAATCCAAGGTTAAATTTCGATTCTGTACCTTGGAAAAAATTTTCCGCTCCTTGTTTGTCGCCTGTGTAAAAGCCAATTACTGTCTCACCAGTTATTGAAGCTGGGAATTTAAGAAGATTAATTGTTCCTGTAAGATAAAGATTACCCTTGAAATTTGGGACCTTGTAAATTGTAACGCTCGGATTATAAGGAATGACTCCTTGGGCTGAAACTGCAAAACCAATATTTGTAATTGGCCCGAGAATCGAACCTTCAAAATCACAGGAAACATAAAAGTAGGGGTCGTATGGGTCGATTGCAATCTTCTTAATTCCCGACAAACTTGAATTCCCAACTTCTGCCTTGATCGGGCTTTCAAGGTTTGTGTAAAAATAATATCTATTCGGACTTAACGGCCAATCTTCTAATTCGCTTCCTAAAATAAAGCCCATCGGAGCAATATTGACATCAAGAATCTTAAGGTGTTTTACGATTCCATAATTCGGTAATTCTACGAGACCAACGCCTGCAAAACCAACATACTCGGTAGCTGTCTCCCCTTGCATAATGAATTTTCCACTGCTTATTGGAAGAGCGCCGTGCTCAGGGGAAATGTATGTTGTTGAGCTTGTGCCTGTAGATTTTAACAATACGAAGTCTCCGCTAGTTAACATTACATCCCCATATTTATTATTCTCGGCAAATAAACTTCCTCGAATTCTAATACCATTCTCTATTTCAGTAACGTTTGCTTGATTTGTTTTGATGGTAAGTTTATTCGGTCCTGTGCCTAGGGTAAATGTTTTTGGATTTGGCTCTAATCTTTGTTCTACAAATGGATCTATCGGTGGAACAAAAATATCTTCAACACAGGTAAGTGAAACAAAACTCAAGGATCCAATTAGACAGTAGATTGGATACCTTATTAATCTTCGTCCCATTCTTCTACTCCAAATAGTTTTGAAATAATATTCTTCATACTTAAAAATTGAATCTATATCCTAACAAGATTTGCAGTTGTTGAGAACCCGTATATAAAGTGTAGTAATTAGTGAACTCGGTTTCGGATGGGATTTTTCCAAAACTCGCATCTTTCGATCTTAATAGTTGATATTGAAGCCTGATCAAGAAGTTACCGAATGTGTGACCTGTTCCAACACTAAGGAGATAACTAAATCCATTATCTTTTTCGACAGGATAATAATCTTCTAATGAAGGGTATTTTGTATACTGAAAAGATGATCTCCAGTATAGACCGCCTGCAGAAACAAAGAAATCTAAATTATTATTGAAAAATTTAAGTAATGAATACTTTCCATAGAAATAAAATGCTAATGTTTTTAGAACGTAATCATCTTTATTTGCTTCCATATAGTTGGAACCGACTCCAAGACCAACGTTCCAATTGCTTTTGGAGAATTCCAAATTTATCCCAAGCGGATTGAATTTGTTCTTGAACTGCTTTTCTATAGGTATATTAACTGCTCCAAAAACTCCTAAGAGACTTAATTGTGGAAAACTTTCAATTGGAATTCTCTCTGATAAACTTAACACTTCTTCGCTTTCAACTAATAAAGTTAAGTTTGCACCTCCTCGTGCTTCTCCAATTCCCTTTTTTACAGTCTTTGAGTATTCTTTCTCGGAGGATCCAAATTCTATATTACACTCACCGGCTTTCGTGAACGTTACTAAAAATTCAGTTCCTCTTGCAGTTGCGGATGATTTACCAAGAATGCCTAAAATACTTTCACTTCGTCTATCCCACAAATTTAACGGTCCGATTAAATTTAAAATGAGAATATCGTTTTCAGTCTCTAACGCTTTCTGAGGGTCTGGTGATGAATGTATGGATTCACCCATTTTGCCTCGCAATGATTTTAACAGACTTGTTCTTTCCAATGGTTTCTTCTTAGTTATCTCCTCCAACACTTTACCGGAATTATACTCAAAACCGGACGGGGTTAGGTTTTTCCAATGATTTTTACTGCGAAAGAAACTATAGGGAAGATAGGCTAACCACTTGATACTATTTTTATCAATCTTGAAAGCATTTTTTTCTCCAACCATCACTATTGAAGGATATGATGTCCATGGTGTAATATAGGTATCGGTTATTCTGATGTGTGGATATCTGTATTCAAGAGAATTGAAAAGACCATAATGGGAATAAACTTCTTCTGCAAGATTGGCGTTATCATAATCTTCAGGTAGAAGTAATATTTGAAATCGCACAGGTTTATTTTTATATATTTTTTTTGGACCAAGGATTTCAAACTTCAACTTCTTTGAAAATGATAATGATTTGTCTTTATCCCTTTTTATATTCACGTTAAACTCACCTGAGAAGTATTGTTTAGCTTCTTTTTCAGATGATGAAAACGATAGGGAGGAACTTATTTTCTGTGCATTGAGGAAATTGATTGTCACAACGAAAAAAATAGTTGTGAAAACTATCAAGCAAAAAAATTTTGAAGACCTCACAATAATACCTATCTTTAATCTATGAGACGAAACAAATCCGTACATAATAGGTTCTCTACATAATTTAACAATTCATCGGTATCTCAATCATAAAATCATTACCACTTAGCTCCGCACATCTAATCTAGTAAACTCTAACTATCCATAAATACAATGGCTAATTTATTCTTTTTTATAAAAAAGAGCAAACAAAAAAGCCGTAATGTAGGAAAAGAAATTAAGGTGCTTTAGGAGCAATCGTTGGATTGTGTTTGTCGCATATACTTTTTTTGTCACCAATTCTTAAATAGTTGCCCCTTAATAACAAGAAGGCCCCTGGAAATTCCACAAAAAACCAATACATTGTTTTTAGAAGTACGATAAATTACAAAATAAGAATTTTATTTTCTCTCTAATTGCTCAGATTTGAGAGCGCCCCGATGAAATCGGGGAGGTCAGGGGTCCTCCCAAAGGGATCCGCCGTTGGCGGAGACTCACCTTATCTCCACAAAAAAAAGCGACTTTGGTTGTTCAATTTATTTCTAGAAAAATTAACCAAAACTGAACTATATAAACATTAATTAAAACTTTTCAGAGCTTCATCACGATCGTTAAAAATCTGAAATAATTTATCTAATTGAGTTAAAATAAATCGATCGTAAACAACTGCATTCGTAACTAAAACTTTTATAGTTCCCTTACGCTGCATCATCTCTTTATAAGCATAGACGATCGCTCCTAAAAATGAACTTTCAACCAAATCAACTTCGGAAAGATCTATTAACAAGCTGTTGCGAGAATCTTCAATGATTAGTTTATTCAGTAATTCTTTAAGTGATGCCGCGATTTCGACAGTTGTCCTTTTGGTCTTAGCTTTCACTATTGATACAGAATCGAGTTCTTGGATTTCAAAAATTTTTGTTAAGTCTTCCATCGCATATTTGCTTTCTATTTTAACAACGGTAATCTAATAAAATATTATTTAAACATAAATCGGTTTGATTAGAGCTTGACTTCGAAATCAATGGTATGAACCTCGGGGCAAGCCCCGAATCCTGTTCCGACGCAAGCGTCGAGGAATTATACCCAATCTTCTCGCCTGCCTTCGCCGAAACAAAGACTCGGCTTTGTGCAGGCAGGTCCGCC
>CAZNDS010000171.1:0-6110 GCA_964571865.1 uncultured Ignavibacteriaceae bacterium
ATAGCTATTTCTAATTGGAGAATTTGCTTGATTAAATAAATAAAAAGTCGTGTCGTTGTACCTTATTAAACCATTTTTCCAATCAGTAAACCATTTAACGTTATTGCTGTCTATCGCAATACCGAAGTAATTTGAGTAATGCTGGAAACCTATTTTTATAGAATCGTAAATTGTCCAAGTCGTATCAATAAATTTAGCAATAGCATACCAACGAGGTATTCCGCTTCCCCAATAGCCAGGGCCCGTGAGCCATTTGACATTATTCTTGTCAATAACCAACGATCTAACATCAGGATTAGCAAACCCACCAGGGCCTGGAGCGAAGGGGTATTTGCCATGAATTCGCCAGTTTGTTCCATCAAAGCTATAGAGGGGCGAGTAATCTGCTCCAAACCATTTTATTCCGTCTTTATCTATTACAACCAAATTTGTTTTGTCGGAGGGCAAAGGGGAATTGGATGTATTATATTTAATCCAATTCAATCCATCAAATTTATAAAATCCGGTAGTCCAAGAACAGACCCAAATTATGGTATCACGTTCGACACCAACATTCCAAATGCTGTTCTCCATCAAAGGTGAATTAAGAGTATTATAGATCGTCCAGTTCGCACCATCAAACTTTACAAGTCCATTAATAGTTGTAATCCATTTTCTGCCAAGACTATCAATAGCAATTGCGATAATTCGGTCAGTCGGCAAAGGTGAATTTTCTTTCGTATAGATTTGCCAGTTTACTCCGTCAAATCGGGCTATACCGCCTCCCACATAACTTCCCCCAATCCAATCGCTAGTAAATGTTATCCAATAAGAATCATCTCTATCTTGAACTATGCAACCCGGACTATTTGATGGAAACGGAGAATTTGTTTTATCAAAAACTACAAAGTTACTTTGAGCAAATAATTGACAACTAAATACCAGGAGAGGAATAGAAATGTATATAATTTTCATATCAATCTTCCCTTCTTTGTTACTTAATACTAACAAAAAAAAGTACTTAAGTCAATATAAATCGGTACGCTTATGAAAATCTATCAATGCAATTTAATTCTCAATAGAACAATTTCAGTTGTACTTCCACTTCTTACCGGTGGTCCCCATGTTCCAACGCCTGATGTTACGTAATAATGAGTATTTCCCTTTTTCAAATAGCCCCAGCTTAATTCATAAACTAAATTGGTAATTAAATTTGCTGGAAAGATCTGACCGTGATGCGTATGCCCTGAAAGCTGAATATCGATTCCATAATTCTGCGCTTCTTCCAAATTCAACGGCTGATGGTCGAGTAAAATTGTTGGAAGTCGTTTTTCTGCTGTATTTAAAATCTCATCTAAGGATTTTCTCCCGCGATTTGAAAATTGATTTATGCTTCTATCTTCTCTCCCAATGAGATAAAAGCTGTCTCCGATTTTTATTACATCATCTTGAATTACTTCAATTCCAAAACGTTTTATCCAATTTACTGAGCTTTGAACTCCATTAATGTATTCGTGATTGCCTGTGCAAGTATAGATTCCGTATTTAGATTTTAGTTTCCTCAATGATGGCCCAATGTTTTTTCTATCCAAAATCCAGGCTTTGTCGTCAACAATATCACCGCCGAACAAAATAATATCCGGTTTCAGTGCATTTACTTTATCTACAACTTTTTCTAAAAAACTTTCATCGTTAATAATCGATAGATGCAGGTCGGTCAGGAAAGCAGCGTTCAATTCAGTTAACAAACTTTCTCTTTTAGAGATCGATAAATTTAATTCTCTGACTTTGATGTTTTTCGTGTTAAGGTGCCCAATAAAAATAGGAATCGAAACTAAAACTATTACAATAATCCCGGTTACCAATTTTGTTAGATCATAATTATTTCGAATGACCTCGGGGAAAAAGTTAATGTATGAATTTACCAGCCGAAGAATATCAACGAATAATATTGTTAGGAGAAAGTAGAACATGTAAACAAACCAGAACGAGCCTATCCACATCAACACATCATAAAGAAATGGAGGAAGAGAAGAGACGAAGAACTTCGCAATTAAATATGAGAGAGAGACAAGAAGAAATAGAGCTAAATAATAAGGTTTAATAAACGGTACATATGCCAGCGATTGCCATCCTCTAAGAAAAACGTAAAAATTTATTGCTGCAAAAACGAAAAAGAATATTAAGAAAAAAGTTATCATAGCTTTTGTTTTACTCATACTTTATTAATAGGGGAATAAGGGATTTCAACTAATAATACTGTTGTTCTTTTCGAAATGTTAAAACTCGATTGTCAGACCTCCAATAGGGAAAAATCTCCATTGGTAAACTTCGATTTTCTTATTCTCAATTGTATCCCACTGATACTCGTAGATATTTTTCTTGAAATAAGCATTTTGAAGTTCGAAGTACGTAACAATATTCCACTTGTTAAAGTGCCATCTTCGGTCGAGTCGAATGTCGAGGCGGTGATAATTTTCATATCGGAGTGCATTCAATTTTTCAAAATCAAGAACTTCTCTTCTAAAAAGTTTTGAGAGGTCTTCGTCAAAAGGAGTGTACGGCCGTCCCCCTGCAAATCGCCATTTCAAACTGAATTCGTATCTGTCATTCGGAATATAGCCGAAAACAATAGTGAATACATTTCTAAAATCAAAACTGCCCGGGCGTTCAATTCCATCTAGCGGTGTGAATCTGACTTTCGAATGGCCGTAAGAGATTATGCCGTAAAAATCGTTCAATAATTTTTTTTTCAGAGTAAACTCAATTCCACGTGCGTACCCATTTCCGTTGCTTGTAAGATTGCGCATCATAAAAACTCCATAATCGGTCCCCCCATTAGATGCGATAAATTGCGGTACGGTTTTGCTCGTTGGTATTTGAGAATAATTTTTTTGATATAGTTCAATAGTTAATTTCAAATCGTCAGAGAAAAAATGTTCGAGCCCAAGCACGTAATGGTTGGCTTTCATGTTTTCTAAATTCCGTGAACTGGGATCTGCACTAAGCCAAATGTATGGAGGAGTTTGAAAATAATTTCCTGCTGAAAAATTCAGATTCGTAATTTGAGTAAGAAAATAACTTAATCCGCCTCTGATTGATAATGCACTCGAATTTTCAATGAACTCAAAATTATCATATCGAATTCCAGCTACTAATTTGAACTTTTCAAAAAACCATTTTGTCAATTGAGCATAAGCAAACGCTTTAGAAGTCTTTTCTCCAAACGAATAATCTAAGGGAGAGAAAACAGAAGTATCAACCAGTCCATTATTAATCGTAAAGATTGTATCGCCCTGATAAAAAATGTTGTGGTTTAAATTAATTAACTTTAATCCTCCTCCGAGATTTACTTCAAACGACGGATTAACCTTTACATTAAACTCTCCCTTTAAGTGAATTTCTCTTTCAAAGGAATGATTATAATAATACGCTTTTTTTGATTTTGCACGCACCACATCGCTTGCATAGTCATTGTAGGAATTTGAAATCGTCAGCAACGAGTAACTGTTTCTTGACCAGAGTGTGCGCAAGTTCAATCCAGAAATGAATTGATTCTGACTGTGCTCAATTTCATATTCTTTGAAGTATGCCACAAGATTGTATTCCCCTTCTTGAAAAGAAACCCGATCCATACCGCCCAAACCGACAAATGAAAGCTGATTATTTTCATCAATATCGTAAACAATTTTTGTCTGATAATTAGAATAATGCGGGATAGCGCTAGCAATGCTTGTTGCATTCAATTTTGCAATCAGATCGAGATAACTTTTTCTTGCCGAGAGCATCCAGCTGCCTTTTGAAAAGACTGGTCCTTCAAGCGAGCCGCCGAAACCTGCCATACTTAAATTAATATCAGCTTGAAACTTTTCACGATTTCCTTCTCGAAGTTTAATATCCATTACAGATGAAAGTCTTTCGCCATATTTCACAGGAAAACCACCAGAAGAAAAATTAACTTCACGAATGAATTCCGTCTTCACCATTCCAATTGGTCCGCCGCTTGCACCCTGTGTGCCGAAGTGATTTAGATTCGGAATTTCAATGTTGTCAATAAGATTTAAATTTTCTGTAGGGTTTCCGCCACGGACTAACATATCGTTCCGATCATCTGCAGCGGTGATAACTCCAGGTAAAGATAGCACAACGCGGCTTATATCGCCGGCAGCTCCAGGCGTTCTGCGGATTTCTTCGTAACTTAGATTGTGTGTACTCACAAGCTGTGAAGGATCTTTTTGAAAGAATTCCGCTTTGACATGCACTTCTCCTTTAATCGGAATTACAGTTTCAAGAAGCTCGAATTGGAGCGCAACTGCGTGACCTGTGGAAACTACAATGTCGGGATTTATTAGTGTCTGATATCCAATACTCGATACACGAATTTGATAGCGCCCCACAGGAACATTTTCAATTCTAAAATTACCAAATACATCTGCTGCTGCACCGAGGTTCGTGTTTTCCAAAATAACATTCGAACCTGGAATTGGCTGACGAGTGATTTTGTCAATTACTTTGCCTTGAAGCTTTCCAAATGATTGAGCTGACATGGGCTCTGCCATTGAGAAGACGATGAAAATACTCAGCAGTATTTGCAGCGATAATTTCATTCGTTAGTAAACTGAACTTTCTTACTCAAAAATCTTTCCGTGCAGACTTTCAATTTCTGCGAGAAGTTTTTCTAATCTTTCTATTTGAGTCTTTGAATAAGTCTCTTCCGGCTTGATTTTTTGTGCTGCTTCAAAAGTCTTTTTGGCCTCGGAATAATTTTTTGCTTTCAATAATTTTTCAGCTTGGGAGATTTTTTCTTTATACTCATTCTCTATTTCACTCGGAAGTTTTTTCATTTTAATTTTGGGACCATCCACCTCGACCATTAACTTCTTAAATTCGGTAGGATATCCAACATTTTTCGGCTTAAAAAATTCATCCTTAACAACACCGTCCATGTATTTCAAAATTAAAAACTCCCCCAACTCCTTCCAGCGCTTCACTGTCATTTCTGCTGATTCGAGAGAATAATTGTTCAAAAACTCAACTACATCTCGCTTGGAAATTTTTGCCAGCGAAAGTGCTTTGCTTTCTATTTCTTCCTGGCGGGATAAAAACACTCCTTCCAATTCATTTTGCACTTTAATTACATCACCAACCATCAAACTGTATCGTGGATAAACAAAATTCGAGACAAAATTGAAAACCCAGAAAGCGGCATCCCAAGTGAAGTATCCTAATGATCCCAGGCCTTGCTTAAAATTCGGAGGCATTTTTGTGATTGAAGAATAAAGCGGAACATAAACAGTCATGTAAGTATCGTCGACTCCGAACCAGAGCAAACCGCCGACTTCTCTCGGAAGCCAAGAGCGCGATTGACTGATAAAAGAGAATCCCGTTTGCGGTGTAGAAATCGGTCGTTCGTTAAAATATGCTTCGCCGTTGTAATCCCAAACCAATGGTCTCCATCGGTAAGGCATATTGTAAGTTCCTGCCGCAACACCGATTGTCATATCTAATTCGGTTCCTTCATAATGATCTCGCATTAATCTCATCACATCTTCAATACTAATTTTGTTTTCTGGTTTGATATATAATGGCATTCTATCACTGTTTTCGCCACGAATGTATGAAATATATTTTTCTGCAGATGAGTTTACTCTTCTGAACAAAGACCAAACTCTTGCATCACAAAATCTAACTGAACCAAAATTTAAGGGTGCATATGCATCAGAGAAATCGAAATCAGAATCTTTGCCGGTGAAATATCCTTTGTCACGTGCGAATGAAATTACATCTTTCGAATAAAGTATATTTTGCGGATCGTTTAGAGAAAATTGTGTGATTCGCGCTTGATTTGCATGAGCAGAAACGTTTCCATCAGGAATTTTCACTGCAACCCAGACTGCACCCTTATTATCTGGACCCTTTCCTATCATCTCCATAATCCAAACTTCATTCGGATCTGCAATCGAAAAAGATTCGCCGGAACTATAATAACCGTATTCGGCGACCAAGTCTGTCATTATTTGAATTGCTTCGCGGGCAGATTTTGCTCTTTGTAATGCAATATAAATTAAGCTTCCGTAATCTATGATTCCTTTCGGGTCAACAAGTTCGGATCTTCCTCCAAAAGTTGTTTC
>CAZNDS010000172.1:0-5983 GCA_964571865.1 uncultured Ignavibacteriaceae bacterium
GAACATCATGTGCTCGAAGAGGTGAGAAATACCAGTTATGCCAGGTCTTTCATTCTTTCCTCCGGCTTTGAAATAAACAAAGTAGCAGATGCTCGGCACGGTGTGGTCTTCAACAAACAAAATTTTCATTCCGTTCTTTAAGTTATGTTCCGTCACGTTTATATTTTGGGAGAAAATAATTCCCGCCGAAAATAGTATTAACAAGAAAAATATTTTTTTCATTTTATCCTTGATTGATTATTCTTTTTTAGATGAACAAATTTCTGTAAGCACTCCATTTGCAGCTTTAGGATGAATGAAAGCAATTTGCAATCCCTCTGCTCCTGTACGCGGTTCTTGATCGATTAGCTGCACATTTTTTTCTTTCAATTCATCCAGTTTCGCCTTAACGTCGTCGACAGCGAATGCAATGTGATGAATTCCTTCCCCCCTCTTTTCGATGAATTTAGCGATCGGGCTTTCCGGCGACGTTCCCTCGAGCAGTTCAATTTTCGTTGATCCGACTTTGAAAAATGCGGTCTTTACTTTTTGATCTATTACTTCTTCAATAGAGTAACATTTCGAACCAAGGAACTCTTCGTAAAATTTTATTGCTTGATTTAAATCTCTCACTGCAATTCCAATATGTTCGATCTGCTTTATCATTTTGATTGCGTTCCTATTTTCATTCAAAATAAGAATAGAAAAGCTAAACTTAAAGTGCTTAAATTTATTGCAGATTGTTCGCTCATTTAATAAAATTTCGCTTGCAAATTTCAGAGTATTGTTTCAATTTTAATGCGGAAACTTGTTTCGAATGGAATATTTTTTAAACATCATTCGGCAGTAAGCACAATCATTGAGTAAAAAAATGAAACTTAAAATTTTAATCCCTTGTTTTCTGATTTTTGTTCAACACTTAGACGCACAGAACTCAATAAGTGTTATGACTTACAACTTGATTGGAATGAAGCCCGGCACTTATCCACAGACTAGATTATATCATATAATTCAGAATTTAAAGGAATTAAATCGGATATCATTGGACTGCAAGAAATAAACGAAAGCTTAAGGGGTGGCGGACTCGATAATCAAGCTAAAGTAATTGCAGATTCGTTATCCGCTCATTTCGGAACGACCTACTACACATATTTTAGTTACACGCATTTATCGTGGAGCAATCAGTTCAGAGAGTTCGTCGGTATAATTTCAAAATTTCCGGTAGTGCAAAATGGATTCTTGCAATTAGTTCCTGGCGCTTTCCCAAGAAAAGTAGTTTGGAATTATATAAACACTCCTTTGGGGAAAATTAATTTCTTTAATACGCATCTCGATTATCAGAGTCAAAGCGTTAGGATCCAACAAGTTCAACAGATACTTCAGTTCATTACAGCAAAGGATACATCGTTTCCAAGTATCGCTACAATTCTCACGGGTGATTTTAACGACACTCCAACAACTTCAACTATAACTTTATTAACCGGTGGAAATTATTTTGACAGCTTCAATAAAGCTAACCCCTCTGCGGCTGGATATACAATTCCATCCAATTCCCCATCTTCCCGAATTGATTATATTTTCTATAACATTGGCAGTTCGTTAAAAATCGATTCATCAAAGGTTGTTATGAACGTTCCATACAGCGGTATCTTTTGTTCAGATCATCTTGGCGTGATGTCTTACTTCACCAAAACAGAATCGACTGGAGCAATCGATTGGAAAAAATATTTCACACTCAATCCCGGTGAAGGAATTGAGTTTAATCTTGATACAACAGCAATTATTTCATATGCCGGCGTTCCAGGACTGAACATTACAAATGACGATCGAGTTGTACTGGGATTTGGCGGTTCTGGATTGACACATCGTGGGGCAGCTGTCTCGAATGATACCGGAAAAACGTTCACTGTGTTATCCGGAATAAATGCGCCCAAGCAAGTCGATGGCGGATTTATTTATTTGCCGGATGGAAGAATCCGCTTCGTAACAGAAGAGCCAGCCCCTGATAGAACGCCTACAAGGCATAAGAGCAGAATCGTAAGCTACATTTCTTCCGATGGTTACAATTTCGCAAAGGAATTTGGGATCCGATATCAGCCTGGACTGGCAGACGATTCGATCTCAAGCGTTCCTTCGGTTATTCAAATTCAAGATTCTATTTGGAGAATGTACTATGTAGGAGATTTTTACCGAACGAATGGAACCCGCACGGCAATCACAACTAATTGGGGCATGACCTGGCAAGTAGAATCGATCAATAATATTCTCGGTGTGGATGACGTCGATCCTCATCCTGTTTATCTCACAAATGGAAAAATACGAATTTACTTCCGCACTAAAATGCGCGGAGTACCATCCGGTCCGAGCGGAATTGCCTGCAATGACGGCGATGGAAGATATTTCGATACGACCAAATCAAAATTATTAATTCCCGATGGAACAAAAGGTCTCGCACTTTTGCTTGATCCTGCAGTGATAAAATATTCAAATGGAAAAGTCGCATGTTATATTGGTGCAATTGCTGCATTTGGTAATCCAGCAATTCCCAAAATAGTTGCCGCATGGGGAGAAAGTTCAACAGACTTGAAAAATGAAAATTCAATAATCCCAAAACAAATTCAATTGTATCAAAACTATCCAAATCCGTTCAACGGCAATTCAAATATCAAATTTCAAATTGCAAAATTAAGTCATGTCTTTTTAAAAGTTTATGATGTGCTTGGCAGAGAAGTGGCAACACTTGTAGAAGAAGAAAAGAGACCAGGAAAATACGAAGTACGATTAACGATTTACGATCTGTGAGCGGAGTATATTTCTACAAACTAAATGCCGGTGCGAATACAGAAACTAAAAAGATGGTTTATCTCAAATAGCTCAACGAAAAAAAATTAGTTCGGCGATTTAACGAGAATAATTCCTTCTGTTGGTTCAAGTTTTAAAACATCTTTTATGACTTTCGGTTCGTTTATTGGATTGTAAACTTTTATACCATCGGCAAGAACAAGCCAATCACCAGACGGGATTGATATTTCACTTTTATTCTTACTGCTTCCGTTCACAAATACAAGCAGTTCACTCTGTCCTTCCATTTTCGAAATGTAGCCGACAGCAAATTCATTCAATGAATCAGATATAAAAGAAAGATTTGATAAGGAAGATTTACGAAGCTGCGGGTATTTCTTTTTCAAAGCGATCATTCCTTTGTAGTATTGCAAAAGCTCTTTATTCCAATCAGCGTGCTCATAATTAATATAGTTGGTCTCATTGTCTTTATCATAGCTGTTATGATCGAGCGTTCCGATGTGAATATCCGGCGCAGATGTGCGTGCAATAATCTTTGAACGTGCAAACTCCTGCCCGGAATGAATCATTACTGGGCCTTGCAGAGCGAAAAGAGTTAATGCCGCAAGTTTATGAATTTTGATCTCCTCTTTTGAAAGAGTTACAAGTTTTTTTACATCTCTTACTGCATCATTTCTTTCAATCTTTCCTGTTGCTAATCGGACAAAATCGCCAAGCGTATACCCATCGTGCGATTCGAGATAATTGATCGAGTGTTCGGATTTTTGAAACAAACCGGTCATTTTCTCAAGCGTTCCAGAAAAGAATTTTTTCATCGACGAAGTATTTACGCCATGATCCCAATTTCCAAAAATAAATCCTTTGCGATTGAATGGATTTTCTCCTTTGATTCCATTTCGAGCGACATCGTTCCATGCAGCCCATCCCATTTTTGAAAAGCCTGCCGGATCGTATCCGCCCCCCCAGGGTTCAGCAATTATTATTACGTTCGGATTTATTTTTATTGCCTCTTCGAGAATCATTCTGCAAGTTTCTTTATCGATCAGTTTAGCCAAATCAAATCTAAACCCGTCGATTTTATATTCTGTCATCCAATGTTTAATGCTTTCGAGAATTAATTTTCTGAATAAAGGACGTTCTGTTTTAGTGTCATTGCCGCATCCGCTGAACGAAAGAAAGTTTTGCGATGAATCCAATCTGAAATAATATTTTTTATCGATGTATTTGAACGGATTCCAATCGTATTGCGAAGTGTGATTGTATACTACATCGAGAATTACCGCAATACCCTCTTTGTGAAATGCTTTTACCATTTCTTTAAATTCTCTGACCTGTCTTCCGTCCGCACCGTTCCATTCGCCTAAATTACCCTTCCCGTTCGAAGCATAGTAACTTTCCGGGGCGAAGAAATAAGTCGACATATATCCCCAATGATTTCTCTCGTACGGATTCCACGAATTGTAGAAACCGCGGTGATCTCTTTTATAAGGGATTTCCCAATTCGCAAAATCGTGAACAGGGAGAAGCTCAACAGCATTTACTCCAAGCTCTTTTAAATAATTGATCCCGCCTCTAATATTTCTTTCAGTTAATCCAAGATAAGAGCCGGGATTTTTTGCCTGTGATGAATTATGAGCTGTCATATCTCGGACGTGCATTTCGTAAATTATCAATTCATCAGGAGAGAGCTTTGCCCAATCTGTATTTTCCCAATCAAAATTATTTTTATGAATTAAAGTCCTGGATTCGTGTTCGTAAGAATTTTTCGATGCAACGGCAGTGGAATATGGATCGGCTATCAAAACATTGTCATCGAACATTTCGGTTTCATCTCTTGGACCGTCAATTCTGTAAACGTAATATTTATTCCATAATTCTTCATCGATAGTTAAGCTCCAGACTCCATCTATATCGCGGCTCATAAAATATTCTCTGCCGAAGTCGTCACGTACATCATCGAATAAAACCAATTTAACCATTGAAGCTCTTGGTGCAAATAAATTGAATTCTGTCTTGCCGTTTTGAATTTGCCAGCCAAGTTTTTTATCTGTTGTGAATTTATCGAGAACTCTCCCGGGTTCAGCTTTTACCCTTCCGAATCCTTTGATATCAATAAATATTGGTTCTGAAAGCTCGATTTCCGATGTATACAAAAACAGAATGTCGTGATGCTGTTCAATGCTTTTTAGAGCGGCTCCTTGCAGCTTGACATCTTCAGGTTTTATTTTAAGATTGTTGTACGGCAGCTTTATCGCAATCGAATCAAAGCTTACAATCTCTGCCGAAAGTTTTAATTGTGCTGTTGTTATTCGTGTCATACAAGTAATTAATATTACCGATAAAAATATTATCGAGATTATCGAATGATTTTTCATTTTAATACCGATTTTACGTCTCAAATATAATAAAACTTATTAAGCGAATTTGGACTGTATTTCGAATTCAACAATTGAAACCAATTTTCAATTAAACCATCAAACTCTTAAAAGAAAGATTATAAATGAAAACGAAGAAAGCTTACATTAAACAAATTTCCGGAATTACGTTTGCAGGAAAAACCGATTCAAACCACTGGATAACTATGGATGGACCGGAAGAGTTCGGCGGAAGCGATGCCGGTATCAGACCGAAGGAATTAATTCTGCTCGGTTTAGCGGGCTGCACCGGTAGTGATGTGATTTCAATACTCAAAAAGAAACGTGTTCAGCTTAACGATTTCGAGATCAACATCGAAGCAGAAATCGCCGATGAGCATCCGCAAGTATTTACAAAGATCAATCTTGAATATGTTTTCTATGGCTCCGAAATCAAAAAAGAAGATGTCGAAAGAGCGATTGAACTTTCTCAAACAAAGTATTGCTCAGTCTCGGCAATGCTGAAGAATTCGATTGAGATTGTGCACACGTATAGAATTGAGAGTTGAGAATTGAAAATTTGTTCTTAATAAGGGACAGGAATTAAGAGAAGCCCAACTTTTAACTTGAAAAACTGGGCTTCTAAACTCAATTGAATTTGGGATTATCTAACTAGCAGCATTTTCTTAATATTGACGAAATTATTTGCAGTCAGCTTATAAAAATAAACTCCGCTTGGAATGTCTGCCGCATTCCATTCAATCTGATGATAGCCTGCTTCATAATAGAGTTTCTGCAAAACAGCTATTGTTTAGAATTTAGAGAAATAGTAATTATGTAAAGGAAAA
>CAZNDS010000173.1:0-5980 GCA_964571865.1 uncultured Ignavibacteriaceae bacterium
AAAATCGAATATGAGACTTTCGGTTATATGGTAACGCGGCATCCTTTGGAGTTTTTCAATGCGTACACGGAAAATCAGACAATCTCGCCAGCGAAAGAATTGCGGCAGAGCAAAGGAGGACGAGTGCGGGCAATCGGCTGGCTGATGACATCGAAACGAATACGCACACGAAAGGGAGATATAATGAAATTCCTCTCGCTCGAAGATCTAACCGGAACGTTTGAAGCTGTCATCTTTCCGAGAGAGTACGAAAAATATGCACCGCTTACGATTTCGATGGGACCATATTTCGTAGAAGGATACGTTGATAAAGAAAACGGAGACACGATTACAGTTAAAAAGCTCGCGGTTCTTTCTGCAAATAAAGCTCTTCGTGCGGAACAGTTCGACGATGCTGAAAATATTTTCAGAAATAGTGAGAAAACTCTCAATGAAGAGTTCAGGATAATTAACTCGATGAGAGAAGAATTAGTTTACAGAAATGTTTATAATTTTTAGAAGCTTTAGGAAGAAACCCAACTTTTCAAGATGCACTAAAATTCAAAAAGTTGGGTTTCTTGGAAGGCTATTCCTACTTTTCTATCTCAACGATAGAAGAGGCGTGAAAATAATCGTGGTGTATATGTCCTCTCATAATCACGATGTTCGCATCGTGAAAATATTCCGGAACCTCGCCCGGACCTTGAACTTTGTACAGCTTGTTGTTCTTATCTTTAACAGAGAAACTTGATCCGCCAGATTCAACTTGAATCGGCTGATCTTTTGCGAGCTGAGCTCGTACTTCAATATTTTTGTTATCGTTTGGATCCAGAGTTGAGAAATCCGTCAAATCTGAACTTGTTGCAAAAAATAACTTGTAAACAACGAACAACATAAAAACAACGAATACACCCAAAACAATTTTACCTTTTTGCATTGAACTCCTTTATTAATTATTCTGCAGAGACGCATAAAAATGCGTCTCTGCAATATAAACTACTTTAACAATATCATCTTTTTACTTTCAACGAATTCCTTTCCAGACTTATCACTTTTTGCAGAGATCCTATAAATGTAGGTTCCGGAAGAAACTTTTATCCCTTTATTATCCTTCCCATTCCATTTCACATCATAATAACCTGCTTCTTTTCCATCACTCATCAACGATCTAATTTCCTTCCCTAACATATCGTAAATTTTAATTACAACAAGTGAACGTTCTGGAACTGCGAACTTGATAACCGTTTCCGGATTAAATGGATTCGGATAATTCTGGAAGAGTGCGTATTTCATCGGGATGGAACTTGTGGTATAACCATCTCCGACACTTGTTGATACATTCGGATCAAGCGTATATCTAAGCGAGCGGGCAAGTACTGTATCGCGGTTTGCATCACTCAGCATTTCCAAACCAATTCCAAAGAAAACCATTTTCCATTTTGTAATGGAATGTTCTGAACGAACAGCGCCGATACGAACAGTATCAGCTGTACCTGTTCCATAATGAAATACTTTGAACATCTGACCTTTTGCTGCCCAAGAAATTTCAAGTTGATCTTTTCCCGGACCTGCCATTGGCAAGCTCAAGCCATTGCCAATCAAATCTCCGGTAAATCCTCTTCCGCTGAATGAAGAATTATTGGAATTAAATTTTATGCCTGCATATTGGGAAAGCAGAACTTCCGCTGTATCAGTAAATTCGGACATATTTTTTCCTGCGAGAATTACTCTTCCGCCAGTATTAAGATGATCGATCAAAGTTGTTCTATCGAGATCGGGAAGTCCGGACGTCGCTTCTCCGCCTGCAACCCACACAAGTGTCAATGGGCTTGTAAATGTATTAAATAACGAACTTGAAGGTATATATCCCTTTGCTGCTACATTCCAAACGGCGAAGGGATATTCAGAATTCTCAAGCGATTTGATGTACTTATCTTGAATAGTTTTAAGAGTGTCATTTAAAACAAGAAAAACTGAGACCGGTGTTGTTGAAATGTCAAGCAACTTGCCAGTCAAATCAATATAAACACTGTCAAGTATTATAAATCTTCTATACGGCGGATCAAGATCTATCCTGATCTTATAATATTCATCACCAGGGATATTAAATGAATAAGAGCCGTCTAATCCGGTAGTAACATTTCCGAGCGAAGTTGTATCACCGACCCAATTTATTTTCATCTTTGCAGAAATTCCATTAAAGGTAGTTGCATCCATTAAGGTGCCTGTAAAAGATACATTAGGTTTTTTATTTAATGATGCATCATAAACTATCACTTCAGTATTTCCAATTCCTCCAGCAGGATTGAAACTTATTGCTTGCGATTGAGGAAAATATCCAAATTTTTGTGCAGTGACATTGAAAGTTCTGTTCAATACAGCAGTTTCATAATAGCCGGTCGAATCAATAGGAATATTTTGATAAGGCCAGCCGGGCTTACTCCAGCGATTTGAAAATGGACTAAGAACAGAGCCAATTGTTGAACCCCAAGTTCCATCCAATTTTAAAAATGAACCTTTGAGCGGCAGGTTAGTAGATGCATCGAGAATTGTGCCCCGTAAAACCCAAGATGGATAAATCGAAACTGCAGCGAGCTGATCGTCAATTTTCAAATGTCTGCGAGAAGTATCACCGCGGCTTACTGCATACCACATTACAGCTTGGTTGTTCAATGGACCGCACCCATTTGAACCGGATGATGGACTCGGCGGTTGTCCCGCATGATTGATCCCCATGTGATGACCAAATTCATGAGTGAGGACTGATTTTAAATCCATCTTATTTAATTCGCCATTGATTCCTGGCGTAAAATTTTTTCCATTCCAGATTAAATCTGAACCGGTAGCTTGGTACCCACCGGAAGTTGTCGTAAAGGTTGAGGAAAATGCAATTACGTTCGGATCACTGAAATTTGTTCCTGCCATATCAAAGAAAACAACATTTACTCCATCATTTGAAACGTAAGATACATCTGTATTTGCTCCTCGCTGAAAAACGAAGTAACATCCCTCGAGATCATTCCACGCCTGTGCCGAAGCTTCAATAGTAGGATTAAATTCCGGCAGTGTTGAAGAATGCATTCGATAAGTGAATGGTATATTGTGAGCAAAGTACATTCTGTAATTTCCTGAAGAATTAGTGATGAGACAAAATCCAACAATTCCAATAAACATCACTGCTAATAAACTTGGATAAATAATTTTCGATTTCATTTTAATCTCCTCCTAATTCTTCGCTAGATTTTTTATTGAGGAGATGAAAGTACTCAATTCGAATCGATTCTCGATTCGGTTTTCATCTTCAATTAATTTCTTCGTTACAGGATCAACTAATCCAACATTGTTCAGATTATTGAATGCATATTTCATCCCATCTTCTTCAATGATATTGAAATGTCCAAGTACGATTGAATGGATCCAATATGCTCCTTTCCAAAATCGGAGGAAGAGAACTACATTATTTCCGGTTTGAAGTTTTGGAGTTCCATCCACAACTTGCGAAATATGTCCTACAGTACCTCCTAACTGTTTTACAACAACTTTCTTCGATGCGGTTTCTCCTTTAATCATTTCTGTTACTGACAAAGTTGAGTAGGTATAAATTGAATGTCCTTCCCAAACTGAGTAAGAAGATAAAACTTTGCCATAGACTATTATACTCGATTCTTTTGCGAGCCGATCAACACCGACATATTCTACAGTAAGGGCAGAAAGCCGAGCCGCACCAAAGAAAATGAGCATCAATAAAAAAAGCATTTTAACTTTTTTCATTTTGTACCTCTGAATTATTTCCTGTTAAAATTACGTTAATCCCGTTGACTTCGATTGGGATTACCTTAAAAAAACGTGCGTAATAATAGCTAATCACGTTTAAAAAATCTATTGAAATCGTAATCATCGATTGAGCTTTTTTTATCTGTTTTCCAAGTAAATTATTGATGCTTCAAACCGGATAATTTCAATTTTATGATTGTTTTGAAAATAAAAGATTAGGGGTATAAAATGGAATCATGTTTTAAACGAATTGATTTTTGGAATTTAGACCTTATCGAAATTCTCAAACCTTAGTAACCTTCTCAAATCCAAAAAAATTACCTTATTCAGATCAGTTTCAGCGACTGAATTAAATAAGGTTAATCGATGGGGAAGCAAAGAATGTTACTAAGGTTAATGATTCAAATGAAGTATTATTAATTTAACCTCAAATCCGACCTGCCACGAGATATAGTTGTTGTGGCGGGAAAGGATTTTCTGTTAATCAAAAAACATTGTTCACTAATTGAGTGGAAAATAATATTCCGTCCCTCCGTCTCCGTCAATTGACGGATGACGGAGGGACGGAATAGAAAACGTTTGTCTTGGTTTTCTATATCGGATTTGAGATTTGACTAACCGATTAATTTTTATTAATTACAAATTGAAATCGGAAGATAATATTATGAACAAATTTGGATTTATTATAAACGGCAACTTCGTTTTCACATCGAAGAAATTTACGGTAAAAAACCGCTATACGAACGAAGACTATGGAGAGGTCTCCTTAGCTTTTGAAAATGACGTTAAGCATGCAATTGAATCTGCACATGAAGCTTTTAAAATTACAAAGAAGCTTCCAACCTATAAGCGTGCTGCAATTCTAAAAAACATCGCATCCGAAATTCAACGCAAAAAAAACGAATTAGCAGAAATAATCACAATTGAAACAGGCAAACCGATAAAACTTTCAAAAGTTGAAATTGAACGTTCAGTAACAACATTTCAATTCGCTTCAGAAGAGGTTGGGCATTTATTCGGAGAATTAATCCCGCTTGATGTTACCCAGCAATCTGAAAATCGAATTGGAATTACAAAACGATTTCCGATTGGACCTGTCTTGGCAATTACACCATTTAATTTTCCGATAAATTTAGCTGCTCATAAAATTGCACCTGCCATTGCATCCGGAAATACAATTATATTCAAACCGGCAACTGCTTGTATGATCTCAGGAATTAAATTGACAGAGATAGTAAACGATTGCTGTGAAATTCCCGGATTTATTAATTGCGTTACTTGTTCTGGAAACACGCTAAATAATTTTATCGCCGACGAACGAATAAAAAAAATAAGTTTCACTGGAAGCTCTGAAGTCGGCTGGGACATAAAGCGAAAAGCAGTCAAACAAAAAATTACACTTGAGCTGGGAGGGAATGCTGGAGTTTTATTGGATGAAGATTCTGATCTAAATTTTGCTGTGCCGAGAATTGCTGTTGGTTCATTCGCGCATGCCGGGCAGATTTGTATTGCGGTTCAAAGAATCTACGTTCATAAAAATATTTACAAAGAATTTGAGAAACGATTTATTGATGAAACCTCGAAAATAAAATATGGCAATCCACTGGATGAAAACGTTTTAGTTGGTCCGATGATCACTGACAGCGAAGCCAAGCGAGTTGAAGATTGGGTGAATGAAGCTGTAATTTCCGGCTCTAAAATTTTAATCGGCGGTAAACGAGATGGAGGATTCTATCAACCGACAATATTGACAAATACAACTCCAGAAATGAAAGTAAATTCAGAAGAGTTGTTTGCTCCGGTAGTTACGCTTGAAGAAGTAAATTCTTTCGAAGCTGGATTAACCAGAATGAATGATACAAAATACGGACTTCAAGCTGGTGTGTTTACAAATAATTTGTCCAATGCGATGAAAGCTTATGAAGAGTTAAACGTCGGCGGAGTTATAATAAACGATTACCCAACATTTCGAGTTGACAACATGCCGTACGGCGGAGTTAAGGAAAGCGGCTTCGGTCGTGAAGGTATTCGATACGCAATTGAAGAGATGACTGAATTAAAGCTGGGCGTGTTTAATAAGATTTAAGTAAGAATTTATTAGTCGTATATCGGCTGAATGTAGCGACTCTTAATGGAACGCGGATAAACGCAGACTTGCTTGCCGCAGGTAAGTTTAACCCAGAATTGTCATTAGAAAATGAGTGAGTTTTAGCAGTTTATTACTATG
>CAZNDS010000174.1:0-1437 GCA_964571865.1 uncultured Ignavibacteriaceae bacterium
GCGAGTCACAGTATCGGCACTCCCTTCTGTGGGTTACAAGTTCGTTGGATGGACTGATACTACACTTCCACAATCCGCGACTTTTTCAAAAACTATCTCGCAGGATTTCACATTTCAGCCAATCTTTCAAGCTGAAACACCTTCAACTTCGATTGCAGCCAATAATGTAATCATCAACGAATATTGGTTGAATGATAATGGGACGAATTATGCATCTATCCAGAATCGAGGGATTCAAGGAACATGGATAGAACTCCTTGTGACGAGAGAAGGCGGCGTTGATTTACGCGGGTGGCGTATTACTAACAATAAAACTAAAACTCAAAAAGATCCAAACAACTTGAGTGAAGGTTCAATTATTTTCAGCCAGATCCCGCAGTTCAGTAAAATTCCGAAAGGGACATATCTATTGCTGATCTCGGAGAGCAAACCATTGAATAATTACAATTTTCCAATCGATGATCTGGATTATTCAGATAGCAGTATGGTTCTTTACATTCGAAATGGAAATATAATAAGTGATTATGATCCATTTTTCAAATTAAAGGAATTGAATGATAGAATTGCACTTTTACATCCGGGGACCAGTGAGGACTTCGCGAATGATATCGGAGTAGATTTTATTTCAGAAGGTGATTTGGTTACTCCCGCATCATTTGGAATTGCATCCAATGGCGTTACTTTTATTAATCCATTTGTTGGAATAGGAGACGATGATGGTGCGATCTTCGTTAATAGTGTAGTAGGGAATTATGATAACGATAACGGAATTGATCCTTCACCCGGAGATAATCGTCCCGGGATTGGCGGTTGGATTGTCGATCCATCAAAAGAATATACAGGCGATGATCCTGGAAATCCATTAGCTGTGAATATTCTAACTCCAGGGAAAAAGAATTTCTTTATAACTACAGGAGTGGAGTCCGAAAGTATACCAACCCAATTTGTACTTTATCAAAACTTCCCGAATCCATTTAATCCTGTCACTCGAATTAGATTTAGTTTGCCGAAAGCCGAACACGTTGAACTGAAAGTGTACAATATTCTCGGTCAGCAAGTGGCTGTTCTTATGAACGAAACAAAAATTGCCGGCACACATGAAATAATTTTCAATTCTTCCGATTATAGGTTAGCAAGCGGTGTATATATATATCATATCACTGCGGGCGATTACAAGCAGAGCAAGAAAATGCTTCTGCTCAAGTAGAACAATAATAATTCGGATTCTGATTTATGAAGAAAATTTTGGCAGCTATTCTTGTACTCTATCCGAGCATTCTTTTTTGTCAAAAAATTCATATCAATGAATTTCTAGCCATTAACAATACAACCAATCGGGATAATTTTGGTCGGTATGAAGATTGGATCGAGATCTACAATCCGAATGCATTTTCAATCTTCCTGTCTAGCTATAGGTTGACAGATGATCCAACGATG
>CAZNDS010000174.1:1447-5905 GCA_964571865.1 uncultured Ignavibacteriaceae bacterium
CCTGATAATGTTATAATACCCTCTAAAGGATTTGTTCTTATTTGGGCTTCAGATAGAGATACGGTTGTTGGAAATAATATCCATGCTAAGTTTAAGCTAAGTGGAAGCGGGGAGTTCATCGGATTAAGTTCTCCGAGTCAAAACTACGTTGACTCTTTAACATTTGGAGCTCAAACTGCTGATGTCAGTTACATCCGGAAACCTGATGGCGGTTCGATTTGGCAGTTTAGTCAAACTCCAACTCCTGGATTATCTAACGACAGTATTCATCTTGTTCCACTCTCAGAGCCAATTGTTTCGCGTACATCAGGAATTTATTCTTCACCCATTTCGGTAACATTAAGTCATCCAACGCAAAATGTTATTATTTACTACACTTTGGATGGTTCGAATCCATCTACTTCCAGCTTACGATATACATCGCCGTTATTCATTGATTCAACAAGAATTATTAGAGCAATTGCCACTAGTGCAACCAGAAAACCAAGTGGGATTATCTCAAGTACTTTTATTATTCAACCGATAGGCAGTTTACCAATCTTGTCATTAATAACTGATCCAAAAAATTTGACATCGCCGGATTCGGGTATATTTGTTTATTATGACTCAACTGGTGATAGGTGGGAGCGACCTGTAACGGCTCAATATTTCAACAGATTTCATAACACAAAATTTGAAATCGATGCCGGAATCAGAGTACATGGAGGATCATCTCGCAGCCGGGCGAAAAAATCTATGAGATTGTATTTCAAATCAAAATATGGTGATCCAAAATTAGAGTACAAGCTTTTTAATAATTCAAATATTAAGAAATTTGATGAACTTGTAATTCGTTCCGGTTCCAATGACATGGTTCAAATGAGCAGCAGGTGGGCTATGGTTCGGGATCAATTGGTTTCTGATCTATATTCAAAAACCAGAGGGTATTATACAAAAGGAAATTTTGCCCAAGTTTATTTAAATGGTAAACCACACGGTCTATTTAATCTGAGAGAACATATAAATAAAGATTTCATAAAAGACAATTTGGGAATTTACGATCCAGATTTGTTAGAGAATTTCACAGAAGAATTGGGAGATAAAAATGAGTGGAACATTCTTTGGAATTATTTGCAGGCTAATTCAATTCTCGACAATGAGAAATATAAATTTGTAGAAAACCGATTAGAGATTGATAACTACATTGATTACCAGATTTACGAAATTTATGCTGGCAATGAAGACTGGCCTCATCACAATATCTATTGGGTGAGAGACCGTCAAGGTGGAAAATGGAATTGTATTCTGTGGGATGTTGATCGTGCGTTCAGAACATATTCACATAGTCTTTGGAATTCTCTTGCGTGGGCTTTGAGGGATACGGTTCGAACCGACTTGTACTACAGTGATGCTCCTTATAAAGTGCAGGCAACAATTATTTTCAGACGACTGATGACAAATGATACTTTTAAAAATAAATTCATTTCTCGATTTACGGATTTATTAAATACCGAATTTCAGCCGGCAAATGTAATTCGTGTTCTGGATTCATTGCAGCAGCACATTAGCTCAGATATTGAGTTTGAAACAAGAGCATGGGGAAGTTCATATTCACAGTGGTTAAAAAACTTGGATACTATCCGTACTAATATCACCGTTAAAATTGACAGCATGAGAAAATACATTGCAAATCAATTTGGATATAATGGAACCAAACCGATCATAGTGAATACTCCAGATCCTTCTAAAGGAAGAATATGGGTTAATAATCTTTTAATCCCTGCTAGTATATGGCGTGGTGAATATTTCAAAGGTATTAGAGTAACAATTTCGGCAACGCCTTCGGTAGGATTTAAATTTGTACGCTGGAGCGATACAACACTTTCTTCCAAATCGACATTTTCGAGAACAATCTCGAGCACTACAAATCTCGAAGCAATATTCGAACCTGATACTGCTTCAATCACAATTAAAGCCAATGATGTTATTATCAATGAGTACTGGTGCAATGATAACGGTACAAAATATCAAACAATTGGAAATAGACCAATTGAAGGTTCATGGATAGAACTTTTAGTAACCAAATCAGGTGGTGTTGATTTGCGAGGATGGAGATTAACAATAAATCCAACCAAAACTACACAGAATCCACTCAATCCGAGTGCTGGTTCCATTGTGTTTAGTTCAGCATCACAATTCGCGAATGTGCCAAGAGGGACATATATACTAATTATTGCAACGAAAAAACCTTTGAATGATTACTACTTCCAAGAAGATGATCTTGATGTTTCCGACAGCACAATGATCCTATACATCGGAAATAGAAATCTTCTTTTGAATTCCGATATTTCATTCAATCTGCCGGAACTAAATCACAGTATTGCGTTGCTGCATCCAGGAAAAACAGATGCTTATAATGATGACATTGGTGTGGATTTCATAGCTGAAAGTTCAACAGTTACTCCAGCAACATTCGGCATCACATCAAATGGAGTTGGTTTTATAAATCCATTTCTTGGAATTGGAGATGATGATGGTGCTATTTTTGCCAATAGTTCTATTGGAATTTTCAACAATGACGATGGAGTAGATCCAACCCCGCATGATAGATATCCAGGAAGAGGTGGGTGGATTGTCGATCCAAGTAAAGAGTTTACAGGAGACGATCCAACGAATCCTCTGCAAATCAACATCCTAACTCCTGGTAAACGAAACTACTCGTTGACAACAAGCGTTGCCGGTGAAATTCTTCCAACAGAATATAAGCTGTACCAAAATTATCCAAATCCTTTCAATCCTTCTACAAGAATTCGTTTCAGCGTCCCGAGTGGGGAAATAGTTCAAATCAAAGTTTATGATATTCTTGGAAGAGAGATTACTGTATTGATGAACGAGTACAAAGCCGCAGGTTCATATGAAATTAACTTTGAAGCATCTAAGTTTTACTTAGCGAGCGGAATATATTTTATACGACTGAATGCAGGTAAATTCGAGAGTGTAATCAAAACGATGTTGCTCAAATAACAACTCATATCTCATAGCTACCCAAACCCGCAAGGAAATTTCCGAGCGGGTTTTTTTTTATCTGTTTCAATTTTTCCCTAATTTCCATTATAAATTATAACAAATGTAAATTAATTTTGAGAGGTCTAAAGTGCGACACAGATTGACTCTTATCCTTTTAATTGTTTCAACATTTAGTTTTGCTCAGAAAAGAGCATTTGAGATCGAAGATCTTTACAAATTAAAATATGTCTCGGATCCTCAGTTATCAGCCGATAATAAGTTCCTTGCATATTCTTTAGCAAGTTATGATCTGCCTAATGGAAAATCGAATACTGATATTTATTTGATGAATCTTGAAGACAAATCGATTAAACAAATGACGCATTTCAAGGGTGCAGATTTCCAACCAAGATTTTCACCGGATGGAAAATGGTTAGCATTCGTTTCATCAAGAACCGGAGATTTGCAAATTCATTTGTTACCGCTAAGTGGCGGTGAGTCAAAAAAAATCACCTCTGTTTCAACCGGAATTGGTGAGTTTATCTGGTCGCCAAATAGTAAATATATCGCATTCTCAACAACTGTTTTC
Organism: uncultured Ignavibacteriaceae bacterium; assembly: GCA_964571865.1. Classification (GTDB taxonomy): domain Bacteria; phylum Bacteroidota; class Ignavibacteria; order Ch128b; family Ch128b; genus JAHJVF01. Next base: position 5,022 of record CAZNDS010000174.1, read on the forward strand.
CCGGAGTGTGGAAGTGATGATGATTGTAACAAGAAGAATAATGATTCAATGGCTGGAGGAGTAATTCAAGCGCATATGGCAGATGAACTACTCTATCGTCACTGGACAGAATATGCCGATGGCAGGAGAACGCATATCTTCACTGTAAATATCGAGTCTGGCGATCTGAAAGATTTAACACCTGGAGATTTTGATTCACCGATATTTTCACTCGGCGGAACAACAAATTTTGCCTTTTCGACTGACGGAAAAGAATTATGTTTCGCTTCCAATCGCGATAGAACAAATTCTACATCACAAGCCACAACTACTAATTCTGATTTATTGTTAGCCCAAGTCAGCGGTGGAGAAGCAAATAATATTACGAAGATAAATACTGCTTGGGACGGCTCACCAAAATATTCACCTGATGGAAGATATATTGCTTATCGAACTCAATTGACACCTGGATATGAATCTGATTTAATTCAATTAGCTTTGTACGATAGAGCATCGAAAAAAACAGAAATCATAAGTGTCGGATTTGATAACTGGATAAATGATTTTGAATGGAGTCAAAATTCGGAATCAATTTTCTTTACTTGTGAAGAAAAAGGAGGTACTCCTCTTTATTCGATTAATCTTAATTCGAGAAAAATAGAAAAAGTTGTAGATGCGAATGCAATTGACGCATTTACGTTTTCATCTAAACAACAGATGATTTATTTAATCCGAAGATCGACTGCCGAGCCCTCTGCTCTGTACTCATTCGATTTAAAGGGGAAAAAATTAAATCGATTATCATTTGACAATCAATCACTCGAAAATGAAATAGATATTCGTCCAGCAGAAGGATTCTGGGCAGAGAGCAAGGATGGAACGAAAATTCACTACTATATTGTAAA
>CAZNDS010000175.1:0-5883 GCA_964571865.1 uncultured Ignavibacteriaceae bacterium
TGTTTGTGAATATCGGAGTTGGAAGCGACGCTAAAAAATTCGTTCTGCAATCAGTTGGAAGAGGAGTCCGAATAGAACCCCTCAAGCACCAAAGAAAACGACTTCAAAATTTGTTCAATACAAAGGTAATAAAAGAGCAGTTGTTTGAGAAAGTCAAAAATTTGATCTTGCCGATTGAAAGTTTGTTTGTTTTTGGTACTAACGCCGAAAATCTGAAAGAAATAATCAAAACACTGAAAGAAGAAAAACAAGACAAGAGTTTGGGCAAAGCTTTTATATTAAATCCCGAAGCTCAAAAACATCCTCTTTTAGTACCGGTTTATAAAACTGCCGAGAGAATTTTTGCCGAGGAAAAAGACCCGCAAAAATATCCTGTCAGCCGCGAGGATTTTGATACAACCTCGCAATTTTATGAATTTTTGGGCGATAAAGTCGCTGTGGCGAAATACGATTGCGAAGTGAAGGTTTTGAAGAAAGCAAAGGAAAGTTTTATTAAAAAAGAGCGCTACTACGATTTTGGCGAGAAGAACTCTCTTTTTGAGCCGGAGTTAATTCTTGACCGGATTTTTGATTATCTCGGAGTAAAGAGCAAAGAGTTTGATAAGTTTAAGGAGTTGGAAGACGAAATCGTGCATTTCAAAAAGGTTAGATTCGGCGATGGCGAAAAATATGATGAAATAAAAAATAGAATTGATTTCATGAGGCAATACCCAGAAAAGAAAAAGGATTTAGACAAAAGTTATGGCAAGGTATCCGCAGAGAAATATGCTGAGCAATTGAAATTATTTGAAAGCGCTGGTCAGTATGGGATAGATAATCAAAAAATCAAAATTAAGTATTTGGCTAACCATTATTACCTTCCGGTGATACTTTCAGAAACCGAGAAAATTGATTATCTCAATCATATTATCAATGTTGATAGCGAAGTGAGATTTATTGCGCAATTAGAAGAATATCTTGCTCAACCGAGAAATATATTTACGCAATTTGACTGGTGGATGTTTTCAAAACTTGACCAAACATTAGATGAGGTAAAAATTCCTTACTACAATCCCAAAGAACCAAAAAATATGTCTTACTTCTACCCTGACATTATCTTTTGGGCGCAAAAAGGCAAACGATACTTGATTTTGTTTGTTGACCCGAAGGGAACCGAACACGCGGATGGCTACAGAAAGATTGACGGGTATTCAAGGATATTTGAAACTAGTAAGGCAAAAGAATCCAGAGATTTTTCTTACAATGGATATAAAATAATTGTAAAGCTATTACTTAAACCAAAGCGTGGTTTAGCGGAAGTTTTGGACAATTATAAAAAATATTGGTTTGATAACTTTGTTGAATTTGCTGTAAAAATTAAACTCTAGGGAAATAATCCTATTATTGATTTAGGGATTAACACTCACTATGTAAAAAACTTCGCCGCGAAAATCTTTGATTTATAACAAAACGTTGTACCAAGTACTATTCTCTTAATCGGTTACGAATCTCAGTGGGCATCCAGCCAATTATCACCAAGTCCAATATCAACCTTTACAGGAACTTTAAGTGGAATGGCATTAGCCATTTTGTTCTGAATAAGTTGTTTAGCTTTATCTATCTCGGATTTATGGATTTCAAATACTAATTCGTCATGAACCTGCATTATCATTCTTGACTTAAGCTTCTCTACATCAAACTCACGATCAATATTGTTCATTGCAATTTTTATCATATCAGCGGCAGTTCCTTGTATGGGCATATTTATCGCAGCGCGCTCCTCAAACGAACGGACAGCAAAATTTTTTGAATTAATATTTTGTAAATATCTGCGCCGTTTCATCAATGTTTCCACATATCCATTCTTACGAGCGAACTCAATAGTTGAATCGAGATATTCCTGGACTTTCGGATATTTCTTAAAATACGTATCGATGATTTGCTTGGCCTCGGATTGTCCAATTCCCAGTCTCACTTTCAATCCGAAAGCTCCAATTCCATAGAGTATTCCAAAGTTCACCTCTTTAGCTTTACGCCGCATTTCTGGTGTGATATTTTTTATTGGACAGTTGTAGATTAGCGATGCTGTGCTGGCGTGGATATCGAGATCGTCATTAAATGCTTTAGCCAAATTCTCATCTTCACAGATATGTGCCATTATTCGCAATTCAATTTGAGAGTAATCTGCACTAAGAATTAGCCAATCTTTATCTGGAGCAGTAAATGCTTTTCGTATCTCTCTCCCAAGTTCGGTTCTAATAGGAATGTTTTGAAGATTTGGGTCTGCACTTGAAAGGCGTCCGGTCGCTGTAACGGTTTGATTATATGAAGTATGAATTCGACCGGTTGTTGGGTTAATCATTTTTGGCAGAGCTTCAATATAAGTGCTCTTGAGTTTACTTAACTGCCGATAACTAATTAAGTTTTCAATAATTGGATGAGAGTACCTAATCTGTTCTAATGCTTGGATATCAGTTGAAAAACCAGTTTTTGTTTTCTTTACTGCCTCAAGCTTGAGTTTGTTGAAAAGAATTTCCTGAAGCTGCTTTGGTGAATTAATGTTGAATTTTTCTTTTGCATTAGCATAGATTTCTTCCTCATTTACTTCAATCAAGATTTCAACTTGCTTTTGCTGTTCTAAGAGTTCTTCGCGATTAATGTTGACACCTGCTAACTCCATATTCGTTAATGTTTTAACGAGTGGGAATTCAATTTTCTCGCACAATTCAATTAACTTACTTCTTGATAATTCTTCATCAAGTTTTAAGTACAATCTGTATGTAATATCTGCATCTTCGCAGGAATAGTTTATTATAAGATTCAGCGGTACATCCCACATTTTTTCTGCTGATTTCTTTTCACCAATTAGCTCTGACAATTTTATGGTTGAGTACTTTAAATGCTTTAGAGCCAGATCATCAAGATTGTTTGGAGCATTTGAATTTAGGGCATATGAAGCCACCATTGTATCGAAAAGTGGGCCATCAACTTCAATTCCGTATTTATGAAGCACAGAAATATCATACTTCAGGTTTTGCCCGATCTTTAGAATATTCCTGCTGCTGAAAACGTTTTTGAACATTTCCAATAGTTTCGACTCAAAGTGAATCGAATTATCTCTTTCAAATTTAATTAGATAAGCTTCTTTTTCTTTTATGGAAAATGAAATTGAAACCAGATTTGCATCAATGGCATTCAAGTTATCCGTTTCTGTATCAAACGCGAATTTTCCTGAGGTTAAAATTTCTTTAATTAAATTTTTTACATTTTCTTCTGATGTGAGAAGCTTATAGTTAACTAAATTTGGATTAAAACATTTTATCTCGCCATTAATGTTTTGCTGCGGAGTCTTTTCTTCTGTAAAAACAATCTTGTCTTCAATATCGTAAAGTTCATGGATTCGTTTTCTGAGTGAACGGATTTCGAGGTCAATCAGGATCCTGTCTAACTCCTTAAGGTTCGGACTTTTCAGAGTAAAATTTTGGAGTTCAAAATTTATTGGTGTCTTTACGTTAATTGTTACCAGTTCTTTAGACAGATAGGCGGAATCTTGCTGATCCTCAAGTTTTGTTCTCACACTTGCTTTTGAGATAGAAGATAAATTGCTGTAAATGGTGTCAAGCGACTTAAATTCCTTTAGAAGCGCTAATGCAGTTTTTTCTCCAATGCCTTTAACGCCTGGAATGTTATCTGAACTGTCGCCTGTAAGTGCCAAGAAATCGATTATCTGATTTGGGCTTAATTCCATTTTCTCAAACAACTTAGCTTCGTCAATTAATTCTGCTTCCTCCACGCTTTTCGAAGGTTTATAAATAAATGTATTGTCATTAATTAGCTGAAAATAATCTTTGTCGGGCGTTACAAGGAAAATTTTTAACTTTTGGCTTTTTAGCTCATGAGCGATTGTGCCAATTATATCATCTGCCTCGAATCCTGAGAGAGATAATATTGATACATCCATAGCTTCGAGGATTTTTTTTATAAAATCTATTTGATAGTTCATCTCCTCAGGCATTTCCTGCCTAGTTGCTTTATACGCTGGAAATTTCTCATGGCGAAAAGTTTTATCCTTCAAGTCAAATGCAACAGCTAAGTATTCCGGATTTTCTTTCTCAATTATTTTTAGAAGTGATGTAAAAAATCCATATACAGCACTTGTATTTTGACCTTTACTGTTTCGCAATGGTCTGTTAATGAATGCAAAATAAGCCTTGTAAGCAATTGCCATTGCATCGATTAGGAAAATCTTCTTCATAATTTTTTAGTGATTTCTTTTTCTCCCGATGTACTTCCAGTATATATAGAACGGAATACCGAGCGATACTAATATTAATCCCATCATCGCATTACTTGTATCAGAAATAATTGTATTTCCTACAAATAATACTGAGAAAATTACAAATATTGCCGGTAGTACTGGATATCCTATAACTTTATAAGGACGCGGAGTATCGGGCATTTTTCTTCTCAAAACAAAAACTCCGTATGCTCCCAGGCCATAAAACATCCATGATGCGAAGATCACATAGTCTGTAATTGTATCGAAAGTGCCTGTTAGAGTTAAAATGCTGGACCAAATTCCTTGAACGATCAGCGATGTTCCAGGTGTCATGAACTTCGGATGCGACTCACCGAGTTTCTTGAAAAACATATTGTCACGAGCCATTGCGAAATGCACTCTTGCGGTTGCCAATATACTTCCATTGACTGCCCCGAACGTTGAGATAACAATCGCTATCGATATAATTGCCCCGCCAACAGGTCCGAAAATTATTTCTGCGACGCTTGCACCTACGAGTGGAGACTTTGCAATTTCCTCAACTGGAATGACATAAAGATATGCGAGGTTTATAATTACATAGACGATCATCACCATTAATGTACCAAGAAATAAAGCCCGAGGAACATTCCGTTTTGGATTTTTAACTTCACCTGCAACGAATGTTACATTATTCCATCCATCATAAGCCCAAAATGCACCTGCTAGTGCAAGTCCAAACATTGCAATCATATTCACATCACTTGCATGCTGTGTTGAAAATCCTGAATAAAGATTTGCGATATCGCCGCTCCCAAAACCAAAAGCCAAAGCTGCGAGAATAATAATTGAAGCTATCTTCACGATAGTGATTATAGTTTGAACTCCACCTCCGAAGACCACTCCAACATAATTTACTCCTGTAAGGAATAATAGGCATAATATTGCGACAGCTTTTGTGCCGAAATCTTGGAGCGGGTAAATATTGCCAACAATCGGGACATATATTGAAAATTTTTGTATCTCATCCGAGAACTGAGGATACTTGAAAAAGTAACCTAGATATTCAGAAAAGACAACAGCTATTGACGCCTGGCTTCCGGTCTGAATTACCGCGAGAATTGACCATCCATAAATGAATGCAATAAAATTACCGAACATGGATCGAAAGTACTTGTACTGTCCGCCTGTTGCGTCAATCATTCCCGCAATCTCAGCATTTGTCAATGCACCGATAAGTGTAAAGATTCCTGCAACAACCCAAGCGAGTATTAGCATCTCGGGTGACATTAACTGTTCTGCCATGCTTGCAGGTTTGCGGAAAACACCAGATCCAATCATCGATCCCACAACGAGCATGGTTGCAGCAGTAACTGTTAATCCGCGTATCAGTCCTTCATTAGTTCTTTCGTGATGTTTCATCTCGAACTTTCAATTATTTCAGAATGGTTTGAAATTATAAAATCACATATGAAATTCAAAATCGCAAATTCCTGACAGAGTGTAATCTCGATTTATATTGAATGGCTCAATGAATATCGAATGATGAACATGGAATAATGAATTCTAAACAAACGAAATAATATTGGAATAGTATTTAGAACTGCAACTAAGAATTATCTAATAAACTAAAACTCAGCTAACAA
>CAZNDS010000176.1:0-5882 GCA_964571865.1 uncultured Ignavibacteriaceae bacterium
CCGCCTGACGTATGCATCTCACACACTTCAGGGATGAATTTCGAATTGACTATATCAGTTACTTTTACTGGACAGTTTTCATTGGCAAGTTTCGGTACACCTTGCTGCAGTGACTTTTCGCAAAATGTTGCAGTTGTTATTCCTTCAGTTGCTTCGAAATACTCCAGAGTTAATCCTATTCTTTTATCATCATAGACTTTTTGCATGAATCTCGCCCAGATTGGAGCTGCAGCCTTAGCACCTTGTCCATACCAACCTGTAAACTTCACTCTCTGATCATCAAATCCGACCCATACACCTGCACACAAACTTGGAGTGAATCCTACAAACCAAGCATCGGCAAAATCTTGTGTAGTTCCAGTTTTACCTGCGGCAGGAAGATGAAAAAATCTTCGAACACCTTGCGCTGTTCCGCCATCAACTACTCCTTGCATTAGCTCTGTGACCAGGTATGCAGATTCCGGAGAGATTGCCTCGTGCGCATTCGTCCTAAAATCTTCGATTAATAATCCGTTTTTATCTTCAACTTTCAATATTCCAAGCGGTTCAATGAAAATTCCTTTATTCGCGATTGTGGAATATGCTGTTGTTAATTCAAGCGGAGTAACCTCGGAAGTTCCGAGTGCAATTGAATAAAAAGGTTGAATTGTACTTTTTATTCCGAGCCTTTTTGAGTACACAGGAATATCATGCAATGGAGCCATTCCCTCACTTATTAATCTCACGGAGATTATATTCACGGAACCAGCTAATCCTCTCCTGAAATTCAGATATCCGCCATACTCATCATTTGAATTTTTGGGTGAATAGGTTTGATTACCAATTTCTAGTGTGATTCGTTCGTTCACAACCTCAGTTGCTAGTGGATAGCCATTATCTACTGCAACAGTGTAGATAATCGGTTTAAATGCTGAGCCTGGCTGACGTTTGATCTGTGTTGTATGATTTAATCCATACATGAAATCTGGATTTGCTCCTCCGACCATTGCACGTATGTGACCGGTGCGAGGAGCAAGCACGATAAAACCTGCTTCGATTGTCTGAGCTACTTTTTTAAGCGAATCGATAAACTCTGAATTTAATCTCAATCGCTGCGCAATATTTTTTTTATCAGCATCGTCAACAGCTGATAAATAGCTAGGGTGAGACTTAATGCTTTTATCAACTATCGAATTAATCAAATCTGATTTATTGTTCCAAGACCAGCTTTTATCAAATAATGGTTGATACTCTTTTAAATGTTCGGCAACAGCTTCGTTTGCATGCAATTGCATATTGTAATCAACCGTTGTAAAAATATTTAAGCCATCACGATAAATATCTACCTCATATTTTTCAGCACGTTGAATAAGTTGCTGCCTGATATATTCTAGAAAATGTGGTGCGGCCGATTTCGTGAACTCAGACGTTTTCATCAGCCGGATGTTGTCTGACATCGCAGCATGATATTCGTTTTCATTAATATATTCAGTATCAAGCATTATTTTCAGAATTAGGTTTCTGCGCGAATAAGAATTTTCCGGATTCCTGATCGGATCGTAATACCATGGATTACGGAGCAAGGCGATAAGTAATGCGGATTCCTGTAAATTAAGTTCGCTAGCAGGCTTTCCGAAAAAATTTCTTGCAGCAGATTCTATCCCATAACTCCCACGCCCAAAGTAGGCAATATCAAGATACATAACTAGTATCTCGTTTTTAGTATAGGTTTTTTCAATTTGAACTGCTGTTATCCATTCACGTACTTTTCGAAGGGCTATATCGAGAAGGTTTTCTTCTCGCTCAACGAGTTGATATAAATTGCGAGCTAACTGTTGTGTGATCGTACTGGCGCCACCACTTCTTTTGGAAAGAGTTATAACATTCTTAACTAAAGCTTTAACAAATCTATCAAGATCGACTCCCCAATGAGAATAAAACTTCCTATCTTCAGTCGCTATCAATGCATTTACTAAATGCACCGGTAGTGAATCAATATGTGTCTCAATTCTATTCTGAATATAAAATTGTCCGAGTAATTGTCCATCATATGAGTAAACATTTGATGCTAATGAGGGACGCGGATTTTCAAGTTCCTCGAATGACGGTAATCCAATGAAAATATAGACAGATAAGGCAATAAATAAAATTAGAGCTGCAAATCCGCTGAAAATAAAAAACTTTTTATGACGGCTTATAAAACCCTTTGAATTTTTGCGTCGGAATTTTGGATCTGTAAAATATTTATGTAATTCTTCTCTTGAAATATTTTTCTTAGCCATTTGTTAAATCGATTATTTTAAACTCTCCATTCAAGTATAGACCATAACATGGCTGTTTAAACCAAGTTCCTAAGTTGATGTAATGACCACTCTTGTAATTCTCAAACCTACGTTCGTGTGTATGACCCAAAAGTACGAAGTCAAAACCTTCATTTATTTTTTGCATTGCAAACTCAAAAAGCCCATCCATAGTTCCATAATTTTTCCCATCGGTATAATGCCTTGATCTTCTTGAGAAAGTACTTGCTAATTTTATTCCTATCGAAGGATGAATAGCTGAATAGATTTTTTGAAGGATTTTATTTCTGAAAATAGATTTCAGAACCATATAACCAAAATCATTTTTTACCAATCCATCTCCATGAGCCAAAAAAAATTTTTTCCCATTAATATTCAGATTTATTGGCAGCTCCGATATATTGATATTAAATGTATCTTTAAAATAATCAAGGTGTGCGAAGTCGTGATTACCAGATAAATAATAGATTTTTAATCCAGCAAGCGAGATATCTTCGATCTTTGTTAGAATTCTGTGGGAATATTTCTGTACGACCGTTTTGTATTCGAACCAATGATCAAACAAATCACCAAGGATAATTAAATCCCCTTTGGTTTCGATAATTTTATCACAAAGTAATTCAAAGAGTGCAATTTGCTCCAGCTCTGCTTCATATGGGTGAAATCCAAAGTGCAGATCTGATATAAAATAATAAGGCCGATTCTCAGTCAATATTTTTCCTGTAAATAACTTTTTTCAGCAGATCATTCTCAGGATCAAGTATTAAGTTGCTCACGGGTAAGTCGCTTTTAACCGTAATAACTTGATTTCTCGTACGATTCAATATCCTGTGTTCTAATTTTGTTTTGTCCTCAAGAGTCAGCTGCAATAAAATCTCGTTTTCAAAATACATTGATGGCTGCTTTTGTTCTACATTAATTGTACAAATATAATCCTTCTCATGCTTAGATGTTGAATAAGAAACTATATAAACTGGTTTTTCGATCTGCGAGTAAATCCATTGATCAAAAAACTTTGATAGATCGATTCCACAATGCAATTCAAAAATCTCTTTGAGCATTACTGTTGATGCGCTGCCAAATTTGTTTCTTTCATAATAATCTCGAAGTGCATTAAAGAACAATTCATCCCCTACTTTTTTACGAATCATGTGAATTACCCAAGCCCCTTTTTCATACACGGTGTTACCGAATAAGTATCCGTTTGGATTATATAGCGATCCATAAAATAGTTGATTCGAATTAAGATTGATTTTCTTCCCTAATTGTTCAAAGTAGAGATATGATGCATAAACAGCGAAACCTTCATTCAACCAGATTTCTTTCCAGTCATCTAATGTTACAGAATTCCCAAACCACTCATGTGCTAATTCATGAGCGAGAAGCCGGTCATGCAGTTTCAAACCGGTGATAAAATTTGAACCAATACTTGTCATTGTTTGGTGTTCCATTGCACCAAATGGCCAATCAAATTCAACTATACCATAGTGCTCATTTTGGAATGGATACTCACCAAAAAGTTTTTCATACACATTCATCATCTGCGGAATTACTTCAAAATCTTTTCTTGCATTGTTCAAGTTATTTTCAAATACGAAATATTTTAATGGGATTATTTTTCCGGAAATGCTTGAAATGCTATCTCCAAATTCTTTATACTCAGCACCGCAGATTGAGATTAGATAACTTGAAATTGGATAACTGACGTCATATTTGTAAGAAGTCCAATCCTTTTCGCATGGTTGAATATCAATTAATTTTCCATTGAGATAGCAATAATATTTTCCGGGACGATGATTTCTATTGACGCTAAAAATTTATCCAAAGAAACATCCTTGCAAGGCCACCAAGACTGTGCGAAATTTGGTTCGCTTAACGTATAAAAACGATTTGCCTCTTTTACAAATTTAAATCCAGCCAAGCCAATATTCCTTGGTTGTCCGTTATATTTAATTTCAACTTCTAGCGTATCTTTTGCCTTAAAGTACTCTGAGAAAAGTATATGAATCTGATTTTTTTCATGGACAAAATGTACGTTCTTTTGATTTGTTAATACATTTTCCACTTCCATATTATCATGGAAATTCAATACAATTCGATCTGTATTTTCGAGTAATAAAATTTTTGAACGCATGTAGCCTTCAAGCGATTCCGCATTTTGAAGAACTTTAATTTTCAAATCTACTTTTAGAACATCAAATTTTCGTTGGAAAAATTCCAGATCGCGGCTGAATTCACCCAGAAAAATTTTCTGTTGTAGTTTATTAGTTAGGGCTCCAGCAAAATCACGGATAACAAAAGGAAGATTAGAAAGGTACTGGCTGCCGTAAAAAACAAAGAGAAATAAAAATACGTTTAACGCACACAGCAGAGAAATTTTTATAGGGACTTTCGTTTTCATTCAATTTCCAGAGTAATTTTAAGAAAAGAAATTCATCCAACCAAATCTGTAAGGTGTCAGGACATCGTTACCAGGCAAAATAATAGAGTTATAATTTTTCACAAGATTAGAAGAATAATTGTCAAGAATCAAGATAGGAAACATTGAAAACATTTCAGGCTAATCAAAACCATAGTCATTAAGTTTTTCGAGTGGTGTTTTGCCCTCCATTCTGTAACCGAAGTGCGAACGTTTTGAGTTGTAATAATACTGCCACAGTTTAGCATAGTTAATAAATTCTTCAGTGGAATGTAGTTTTGGAATAATAGGCAAATAAAATTCTTCATCATCAGTTCTGTGACTTCTCTCGACTCTGCCTTGATATCCTTTTCTTCCCTTAGGAGCACGGTTCAATACAGCATTAAAAGGCTTATAATATTTTTCATTAAGTAAGTTAAGCTTATTAAAGTCATCGCCACCAAATTCTTGTCCCCAATCTTCTTGCCAGTGTACTTGTTCGACAATAGACCAAGAACGCAGCCAACTCATTACTGCTGCAACAAATAACAATCCATTGGCTTGAGTAAGTTCATAACTAAATGCAAGAAAACGGAAACGAGATATAGCATCAAGGAATGTCCACTGGAATGGAGGAAGACGAAGTCTGCTGAAATGGGTATAATTGTGTGTTCCTATAGCTGATTTATCAAGTATATGCTTTGTATCGACTTGTGCTAACGAAAATGGAAGTTTTACTTCCCAAGCCCAATGTGCCGGATAAAAGACTTTTCTTTGTTTACCTTTTTTCTTTACATGATTTTGTCTCAATACATTGCGTACAGTCCATTGATTTATTCCAAGTGCTTTTGATAATCGTTTCCTGCCCCAATTGGTTTTTTGTTTAAGTTCTAATACTTTTTGCTGGATAGACTCATTTGTTCTGTTCGGCGAATGAACTGGTTTTCTAGACTGACCCGCCACGACAAAGCTATGATGTGGCAGGTCTGATAATGCATCTATGCCAGCTTGTTGGTAACGCTTTATCCACTTCTTAATAATGTTTCTGCTTGTATTGAATTTTCTGGCTATTTCGAATATGCTTATACCTTGATTGTAGGCTCTGATAAATTTCATTCTGAGCTCAGGTATTGATTTCTTATTAGTCATTCTGTATAATTCGATGTAAGATAACTTCAGAGGCTCTTCCATATTTATCTATAAAT
>CAZNDS010000177.1:0-5853 GCA_964571865.1 uncultured Ignavibacteriaceae bacterium
ATTTTGATTAGAAACGGAAATATTATGAAAAAAGGAATTCATCCAGGATATAAAAAATCTACAGTAACATGTGTTTGTGGTAATACGTTCGTTACGAGATCGACTGTCGGTGATCTAAAATTAGAAATTTGTTCAAGCTGTCATCCATTTTTCACTGGAAAACAAAAATTAGTTGACTCTGCAGGTCGTGTCGAAAAGTTCATGAAGAAATATAAGACACAATCTGCTCAAGAAGCATAGTCATAAATTAATTTTATTTATGTTTTTTATGAGCTTCTCTTGTTTATCAATATTTTCATGATAGCAGAGAAGCTCATTCATTTTCTTTAATCAGTAAACTCCAAATAATTAAGGACTTAGCCAATGCACATCTGCATATTTGAGGGGATATATTTTGAGCGGCTTCTTCCACTGACTTACTTTCGGCCTACATACGAACTTCGCTGCGGCATCACTTCATTAAAAGATAAAATTCTCAGACACTTTCCAGATTCAAAAGTAACACTTCATTGCAGAAGCTATCTTGCAGATCTTTTAGCGGAGAAATATCCAGATTTTGAGATTAATTCCATTAGCAGCAAGGAATGTTTGTTCATTAATGGAAGAGTTTTAGCAGAAGAAGATTTTCTGCAAAAACTAGATTTGAATAATCCGAATGATGTACTATTTGTAAATGGCGAAACAATCGTAGCAGCAAAGGTATCCGGAGAAAAATTGGAGAACCTTAAAAATAATCTTCATGACCTATTTACACTTTCGGACTTTGATGGATTGATCAAGAAGCAAATTGATGTGAAGATGATAAATTATTATTGGGATTTGGTTAATAATAATCCATCACAGATTGCCGCCGACTATAAGTTTTTAATGAAAGAAAAGAAGAAAAAGCTTCTCGGAAAAATTTATCAGGGAACTTATTTACTGAATGAAGATGATATTTTTGTTGGTGAAGGTGCAACGATAAAACCTGGAGTTGTTTTGGATGCAGAAGAGGGACCGATTTTTATTGGAAAAGGGGCAAAGCTTATGTCGAATGCCGTCATTGAAGGACCCTGTTTCATTGGTGAAAAATCTGTTGTTAAAATTGGTGCAAAGATTTATGAAGGGACGTCAATCGGCGAAGTGTGCAAAGTAGGAGGCGAAATTGAAAAATCGATCATTCATTCACATTCAAACAAACAGCATGAAGGATTTCTTGGACATAGTTATCTTGCAATGTGGGTGAACTTGGGAGCCGATACCAACAACAGCGATTTGAAAAATAATTATGGCATCGTAAAGGTTTTCATTAATGGAGAGCTTGTAGATACAGGTTCGATGTTTGTCGGTCTGTCAATGGGCGATCACTCAAAATGTGCAATTAACACAATGTTCAACACTGGAACCAATGTTGGTGTTTCGTGCAATATTTATGGTGCGGGAGTACCACCGAAATATATGCCTTCGTTTTCGTGGGGAGGCGGTGAAATGATGACAACTTATGCGCTTGATCGCAGTCTGGATGTTGCAAAAAGAGTAATGGGGAGAAGAAAGATAGCCATGAGTGCTGCCGAAGAAAAATTGTTCAGAAAAATTTTCGATTTAACCAGTGAAGAACGGCGTAAAAGAGGAATGCCTAATTAAATTCAAAATTAAAACTCAAAAACCAAAAATTTTGAAGGGAGGATAAGAAGATAAATAGAACTTCAATTTGTAACCTAATCGCTTCATCCTAAAAGCGAATCGTTCTGTCTATCGTAACTTCAGCCGATTTTTATTATCTTGAGAGTGAGTGAAGAATTCTTCCTCACTTTTTTTATTTAAGAACCTTATATACGAATTGAAAATTGTATGGAAACTTTCAAAAATCTTTATGTCGGACCACGTGGAATTGCAGTTAAGATTTTAAACCGTGTTGATAGAACCGATGCTTATTTAGATAAATTAGTAGATGTAGAACTTCGTTTCGGAGAGCTTTCGTCGCAAGACAAGGCATTATTGAACGAACTCGTTCATGGGGTCGTTAGATGGGAACGTAAACTCGATTGGATACTTCGCGGATTTTATCGAGGTGAATTTTCCAAATGTATTCCGAATTTGAAGAATGCAATGCGTGTAGCTCTTTATCAAATCCTCTTTCTTGATAACATTCCCGATTATGCCGCTGTAAATGAAGCTGTTGAATTTGTAAAAAAACTTCAAGGTGAAAAATCGGCTGACCTTGTTAATGCAGTCTTAAGGAACATCATCCGTGCAAAGCAGGAAATCCGCTACCCGAATAAAGAAGATGATACGATAAACTATTATGGAACAATTTATTCACATCCGAATTGGCTTGTGAAAAGATGGCTCGCAAGATACGGGACCGAATTCGCTGAGAAATTGATGAGTGAAAATAATGAACGACCAAGATTAACCTTACGGTTCAACCAAAGCCGCACAAGCAGAGAAGATTTTTTTAAAAAATTAAATGATGCGGAATTGAAGTTTCGCGAATCGATCTATTCAAAAAATTTCGTCACTTTGCTTAATCTGACCAATATTACAGATTGGGATTATTTTAAGGAAGGATATTTTTCTATTCAAGATGAATCTGCCGGGCTCCCATGTCTGCTCTTAGATCCCCAGCATGAAGAAGTTGTGCTAGACCTTTGTGCTGCGCCTGGAGGAAAAAGCAGCTTCATCTCCGAACTAATGATGAATAAAGGAAAAATCTTCGCAATTGATAAGTATGAGAGTAGAATTGCGCTGATGAAGAAAAATATCGAACGGCTAAAGCTAACAAATATTAAATTTCTTGAAGCAGACAGTGAGAAGCTTGAAATGGAATCAGTTGATAAGGTCCTTGTCGATGTTCCATGCTCTGGTTTGGGTGTTCTTATGAAAAAACCAGAAATAAAATGGAAACGTGACGCTGATGATATAAAAAGACTATCTCAAATCCAGAAGCGGTTGTTAGAAAATGCGGCAAGATTAGTTAAAGTAGGCGGCGCAATAGTATACAGCACCTGCACTGTGGAACCTGAAGAAAATTTTGAAATCATAAAGGATTTCTTGATTCATAACTCGCATTTTGAATTGATCCCTCATCATGCAAACTTTCACCCAAGTTTAATTGATGAGAATGGATGCATATCAACATTTCCAAATGTTCATGGAATGGATGGAA
Organism: uncultured Ignavibacteriaceae bacterium; assembly: GCA_964571865.1. Lineage (GTDB taxonomy): Bacteria > Bacteroidota > Ignavibacteria > Ch128b > Ch128b > JAHJVF01. Next base: position 3,149 of record CAZNDS010000177.1, read on the forward strand.
GTTTTGCAGCTAAAATTATAAGGAAATCTTAATCAATTGCTTTACTAAAAGTTCTCAGAACATTATCAGTATTTATTTCTGAAGATTCAATTATTGCTTCTGAAAAATCTCTTGAGTAACTTTTTATAGAATTACAAAATATTCGAATTAAATGACAGATTTAGGGAAGGAAATAAAAGAGAGAAGATTACTTCGCGGTATTTCACTGAAAGAAATTTCTGAAAGTACTCGTATCGATCTCAAGTATCTTGAAAAAATTGAAAATAACGAATTTGATTTTCTTCCCCCTCTTTACGTAAAATCATTTTTAAAAAGCTATCTTTTAATTTTAGATGTTGATTCCACTGAATATCTCAAAAGGGTGGATGAGTTACTCAAAGGGAAAACCATTGAAGAAGAAACTGTGCCAAGTGAATCTGATGCAATCGAATTTGTTCCGGAAAAGACTTTGGATGTTGAATCATTTCTAAAATCGAAAACAACCGTTTTAGTTCTTGTTTCTCTAATCCTTTTAATTTTTGTCATTATATTAATCGTTCCTGGGAAACACGTTGAAAATGAATATGTTGAGGAAAAAGATAATGGCACCATCTCACGTTTTAATGAAAAAAAACCATCTCAAGTAATCGATGAAAAAAAAGAAAGCAAAATAGTTTTCTCTAAGGATAGTTTAACATTAGTTGGAATTGCCTCTGATTCCGTTTGGATGCAAATCAAAGGAGACGGTACTGTCATTGATGAGATTTTTATGAGAAAGGGAGAACAAAAATATTGGAGAGCTAAGGAAAATTTTGAAGTATTAATTGGGAACGCTGGGGCGATATCGTTTGCATTAAACAAAGAAAATCTTCCATTTGTCGGTATGCCCGGTGCTGTCAAGAGAGTTTATATTGATCCGGAAGGTTTGAAAATAGTACAACAGGCAAATGAATCAAAAAATCAATAATTCTGAAAATGTGAGTTCAGAAATAATTAATCGCATTGAAAAGCTTCGAGAGCTTATTCATAAATACGATTATGAATATTATGTTTTGAACGAATCGTCAATTCTTGATAGGGAATATGATAAATTGATGGAAGAACTTATCTCATTAGAGAAAAAGTATTCATTTCTGATAACTCCAGACTCGCCGACACAAAGAGTTGGGGGCGAACCGACAAAGGAATTCCCGGTGGTTTTTCACGATGTTCCTATGCTCAGTTTAGCGAACACGTATTCGGAAGAAGACCTGCACGATTTTCACAAACGCGTTAGGGAATTAGTGCCGGCAAATGAACCGGTTAATTACACTGCCGAATTAAAAATTGATGGAGTTGCAATCAGTTTGCAATATCGCGGAGGACTTTTTGCTCAAGGAGTAACACGAGGCGATGGATATAAAGGAGATGAAATATCGAATAATCTCAGAACTATTAAATCGATTCCATTGCGCATGAATTTCAAGGAAGTTGAAGAAAAAATCTTCGAGAACATTGAAGTTCGAGGTGAAATTTATATGAATCGTAAAGATTTTGATACGATGAATTCAGAACGTGAAAAACTGGGTGAAAAACTTTTTGCTAATCCGCGCAATGCAACTGCAGGTACATTGAAACTACAAGATCCGCGGCTTGTCGCCGAAAGACCATTGAACTTTTTTGCGTACAGTCTTAGGTCATATCTAAAAGAATTGGACTACCAAACGGAAAATCTATTAACATTAAAAAATCTCGGATTTAAAGTTAACGAACATCACAGATTTTGTGAATCCATTTATGATGTAATCCAATTCTGCCGCGAATGGGAAGAAAAGCGGGAGTCAATTCCTTACGAAATTGATGGTGTAGTAATTAAAGTCAATAACTTGAAACAACAATCTTTATTGGGAAATGTTGCAAAAAGCCCACGATGGGCAACGGCTTTTAAGTTCGAAGCGAAAAAAACAAAAACCAAATTGATAAAAATTACACTTCAAGTTGGACGCCAAGGAACGATCACACCCGTTGCCGAACTTGAGCCAGTGTTATTAGCTGGAACAACCGTGAGCCGCGCCACTCTTCATAATTTCGAAGAAATTCATCGTAAGGATATTCGTCAAGGAGATACAGTACTGATAGAAAAAGGGGGAGACATTATTCCAAAAGTAATCGAAGTGATTCTTGATGAACGATCATCTTCTTCGCTTCCATTTGAGGTACCTTCTAAATGTCCTGAATGCGGTGTAAAGCTGTTTAATCCGGAAGGAGAAGTTGCGGTCTATTGTGCTAATTATGAATGTCCGGCACAAGTTAAAGGGAGGATCATTCATTTTGCCTCACGTGGAGCAATGGATATTGAAGGACTTGGCGAGGCAATTGTTGAGAAATTTGTTGAACTTGGTTTCCTAAAAAATTCAGCTGATATTTATAGATTGAAAAATCAGCGCAGCAAACTAATTCAACTTGAGGGTTATGGCGAGAAAAGTATTGATAACCTTTTAGAAGCAATTGAAGAAAGCAAATCACAAAATTTCGAAAAAGTCATTTTTGCTCTTGGGATTAGACACGTTGGTGCAGGTGTGGCAAAAGTTCTTGCTCGTTCGTTCAAGACAATAAATGAAATAATGAATGCTACGAAAGAAGAACTTCAAAAAATTCATGAAGTTGGAGAAACTATTAGCGAAAGCATCGTCAACTATTTTGCGGATAAAAATAATTTAAATCTTGTAAGAGATTTGAAGAATTTT
>CAZNDS010000178.1:0-1633 GCA_964571865.1 uncultured Ignavibacteriaceae bacterium
TCGAGAGGTCTTAAAACAATTAGAAATTTCCTCATGATTTGATTCGTTTTCGCAGAAAATATTCCCTGCCGCACTAAGTTGCTCAAGTCAGGAGTTCTTAGAGCAGCTTTGTGTCTTTGTGGCTATTGTATAGAATTTGACTCTTAATTGAAATTTTTCTTTGCCACTAAGGCACGAAGACACTAAGAATCACACCTGCGTGCAGAATCTTTTAAAAATAATAGCACTTTGGTGTGCAGGCACAAAGAAAATTATCTTCTGAGACAATCACGGGATATTTATGCACGCTTACTCTAGAGAGTTACTGTTTCAATACTTTCAATTCGTACAAGTCTAATCTTCTATCCTGCCAGTTGAGGGTTGTTCCGGCTTTTTTGTGACGCCTTGCAACCTCAAGATCAATATCGTGAATTACGACCGTTTCAATATTCGGCTGCGATTGCATCTCGTGCAAACTCAAAATCCGATGGTGTGTAAATTCCCGACTGTGCATACTGGATATCCATATTCTCAACATCGGGCAAATTCCCAACTGTACCAGCAACAACAGTGTAAATATGATTTTCAATACATCTTGCTTGTGCACAGTAACGGACACGCAGGTAACCTTTTCTTTCATCAGTACAGAAAGGAATAAAAATTATTTGCGCCCCTTTCTCTGAGACAATGCGTGCAAGTTCGGGGAATTCAATGTCGTAGCAGATTTGAATAGCGACTTTTCCTTTATCGGTGTCGAATACTTCTATCTTATCGCCAGGTTCGACTCACCACCATCTTCTTTCGTTTGAAGTAATGTGAATCTTGTACTGCTTTCCGATTTCACCATTCCGCTGAAATAAAAATGCAACATTGAACAGCCGCTCATTTTCATTCACAAAGTGAGAGCCCCCGATAATATTGATATTATATTTGATCGCAAGATTTGAAAAAAGTTCTATGTACTGCGGAGTGTATTCTGCAAGCTTGCGGGCAGCAATCCCCGGTCGTTTCGCTTCAATAAACGATAGTAACTGTGTAGTAAGTATTTCCGGAAAGAGAACAAAATCGCATTTGTACGTCGAGGCAACATCGACAAAATACTCACACTGTGCCCCGAACTCTTCGAAATTATGGATATTCCGCATTTGATATTGCACAGCGCATACTCTCACAGGCTTTGCCGAGTTATATCTTTTTGAAGGATCGGAAGAGTAATCGAGATTTGTCCATTCAAGAAGAGTTGCGTATCCAACGGATTGTTTATCCGGATCTAAATATTTTTTTATGATTCGTTTTAATACAAATCCATTTGCTATCTGGGTTGTAAGTACAGGATCGTAAATTATTTTTTTCGTGACTTTGTCAACGTATTCCCGTGCAGTCATCCTATTTTCAACCTCGGCGTAGCCCGGGATTCTTCCGCCGAGGACAATTCGCATTAAGTTCAATTCTCGGGCTAATTCTTTGCGTGCTTCGTACAATCTTCGTGCGAGTTTCATCCCTCTATATTCGGGATGCACCATAATTTCAATTCCGTAAAGAGTGTTGCCATCAGTAGAATGATTTCTTATATAACCCGCATCGCTAATTTCTTTCCATGAATGTTTTTCGCCGAAGAAATCGAAATCAATAACCAAGCTGGATGACGATGCAA
>CAZNDS010000178.1:1643-5819 GCA_964571865.1 uncultured Ignavibacteriaceae bacterium
TTATCGCATTCGACGCAAATCTGTCCTTCGGGAAAAATTGTGATCTGACTTTCGAATTGTTCTTTGCTCCAGACTTTCATTCCCGGAAAACATGCAGCTTGAAGCTCGATGAGCGATTCGTAATCGTCTGATAACAATTTTCGTACGATTATTTTTTTCTTTAATATTTCTTCCGAGATCTTGACCATAAATTCCTCTGATTATTTGCTTACATATTTATTTTGTTCGGAATGGGAAAATTTTTTCTACTACAATTTAGAATAAATTTTCAAAAAGTAAAGAAATGAAGATAAATTGGATGATTCCAATTTGAAAATTGAAGATTTACATCGATCATGGAATAATCAAACGCCCCGTTGGTTCGGTTCCCAAATGTACTTATGTACCTGCAACTGGAATCGGACTTTGAGATTATCCTGCAAGATCCAGTTTGATAATTCTCTCGGTTCAAGATTCCCGAAAACGCAGCCCATGAGAATTGAACACTTGTTATTCAGTTCAAATTTTTGGATGATCTGCTTAGACCATTCGTAATCGCTTTTATCTGCTATAACGAATTTGATTTCATCAGAAGATTTAATGTGATTGATATTGGAGAGAAGGTTTTTCTCCATCATTCCGCTTGATGGAGTTTTCAAATCCATGATTATTTTTACACGCGGATCAACTTCTTGAATTGAAATGCTTCCGCTTGTTTCAAGCAGAACTTCAAAGTTTTCATCACATAATTTTTTCAAAAGATCGAACGATTCTTTTTGCATTAACGGTTCACCGCCGGTAAGCTCGACTAAATTGCAGTTGTACTTTTTAACTTCTAAGATTATGTCATCAATTGACATATCCCTGCCTTCGAAGAACGCGTATTCTGTATCACAGTAGACACATCGAAGGTTGCAATAAGTTAGTCGTACGAATACGCACGGCAGACCAGCATAACTTGATTCCCCCTGAATGGAATAAAATATTTCGTTCACTTTGAGCATGAGAAATTTATGGAAATCTGGAAATTTTATTTACGAAATCGTGAAAAGTATCTGTCAATTTCAGGCCTTAATTCAATGCCAGCTTTTTCGAAGCAATCGAGTAAGTCTATGTAAGTACCCTCACCCGATAAAAAGTCCCAAAATTCTTCTGCAACCATTACTTCTTTTTTTAAGTCGAACATTCCTTTCATTGTCCACCTCTTGTATGGTTTTGGCTCATAAGGATTGTATGGAATTGCGATAAGAGTATTTACTTTTGCCATTGGGTGTTGATAAAGATATGCTGCTATCCATTCTAGCATATTTCTTTTGTAATAAATAAAATCACCTGTGTTTGGTTTTACTGTTTTCAAGTCAAACATATACACCTCATCTTCTTTGGACATAAGGAATAAATCTACTTTCACTGCCTTAAGTTTATGTAATTCTCCTCTCTGTGCAACTTTTTTTATTCTTTCTGTTTCTTCATCTTTGTTTACATTACCACCAATGGATAGCCCATTTAGAATCTTTTGAATTTCTATCTGCGCATCTCGAGTAATAGTTTTCCCTAAAGTGTATTTAGAATAAACTTCTTTGAACACCCCCTTTGCAAGTTCTTTTGCAATGGGTTCGTAAATGGAAGTCCCAAAGGCTGTGTTCAATGAATGAATAAACGAAAATAAAGCCATTCTATCTTTCCCAAGTAACCGAAAATGAAATGGCATACTAACTGTTTCGGGCTGATAATTTCTAAACTTTTCACGCAAACAGTCTGAGATTGTATTTGTAATATGTTCTTTTTGCTTCTTATTTAACGGCATAACACAAGTCTAGTTTTTCTTTGAAAGACTTAATTCAAATAATGCATACTCAATAGCTCCCCGCCAATCAATTGCATCTCCAATTTTTTTTTCAATATATGAAATGTCATTCTCTTTGATTTTTATCTTATCACCATTTTCTGCAATAACAGTGAAAATATCCTCAACAGATAATTGATAGATGATCTTTTCTTTATCCATTTTTTATTCACCTTTTAAATGAAATATTATTTCTGAATATGCTCCTTTATCCTTTTCTGTTCGATTGAGCACGGGTCGTTTGAACTGTTTTACAATTTTCATGTTAGATTTCTTTGTAATCTCTGGATATAAATTATATTTATCATTTGCTACCAGAAAAATATTATAATCTTTGATTAAGAATTTCTTACAATTGTTCAGCACATCTGAAATACCCTGAATGTAATTGTCACGGGATTCTCTTCCTTGTCCTTTATTTAATGGACCGATTTCTAATTCGTCCCTACGACTAAAACCGAATAAGTCATATGCATATGCATGTTGTTCGTGATAGTCAATCAATCCCACATATGGTGGAGAGGAAAATATCCCGTTAATTTTTTTCTTTTTTACTAATTCAGCAAGGGATGTTTTTTTTCTTTCGACTTCGTTTAAAATATTAATAGTCCTACTATCACCAGTCAAACATATTTGATGAGTTAACGTGCGTAATTTGTCAAATTGAGAAATGCGTTTTATTGTATCATTTGAATAGGTTTGCCACCATTTAAGAATTGAGAAAAGTGGTTTGCAAATTTTTCCATGTTTAGAACAATAATAAATAGCGGTAATTGGTTCTTTTAAGGTGGCCAAATCGGCATGTGTTGTTGCACGACAAGAGCGAATTGTTCGACTCAAAATGATGGTGATAACTTTTTTAACATTCGGATTTTTTATTTTTTTTATTTCATTAAACACAAAATCAATTTCGTTGCGAACATGTTGTAAATACCATATAGCCAAAAAAGAATCTGATTTCTCTTGGTTTAATTTTATTTCATATTGACTTACTAATTTCCAATATAAAGGAAGCAGCTCCTTCTCTCTTTCAGCTCCGTAGATATCTTCGTTTATTTTTCCGTTTTTAACTTTCAACTTGAAGTCAGGTACAGGAAAGTATTTATTATTAAATTTATTCAATAAGCTTATCAACTGGTTTTCAAATTCTATGGTATGTGAGTTGGCTAAAAATTGTTTTAATGAAGTAGTTATTCTTTTTAATTCAACTGTAACCTCGGCAACATCATGTTTCTCAATTTTTACATTACTAATTAATGAATTGAATGAAGAGACATCTATACCTATTGCATGCATTCCGAGTTCATTCGCTTGTACCAAAGTAGTGCCACTTCCACAAAATGGATCTAAAACAATATCTCCTCGCTGGAAATAAATTTCCTTTTTAAAATCATCGGTATGACCATCCAAAAAATACTCAACTAATTGTGGAATGAATTTTCCTTTATACGGATGTAATCTGTGAATATGTTTTGTAGTATCAGCTTCTTTTAGATTATCGAAGGACAAGTTCCAGTTCAAATCATCGCCCAACTTTTTCTTCCAATCAATTTCTCTTCTGCCATTGAAAGATTTGTAATACCTCTTCAATTCATGTTTGTCAATTTGGATGTTTCCATTTTGACCAACTTTTCGAATACGCCCATAATTGATTAAATACGCAATATTCGACGGCGTGACATCTTTTTTTAAATACTCCGATGCCCACTCACTTGCTTCTTTGACTGTTAATAAATCGCTGTTGAACAATTTCATAACTTAAAAAACTTCATTTTCATTTCGCACTTATAGAATTCTTCTTATCCTAAGCTAATAAAAATCTTATTCTTTTTCAGAGTTTTGTAATAAAATATAATTGAAATCGAAAAGTATCATGTGAGCCTGTCGGAGACCAGAGTTCAAAACAACAGATCGCAGGACAGAAATCATTCAAATTTATTTTAAATTAGAACTAATTATACTTTATCTGATTCATTGACCTTAATAACATTAATTACCACCCAATCGATTAACCTTATTTAATTCAGTCGAGTTAACTGATCTGAATAAGGTAATATCCCTGGAGTTGAGGAGGTTACTAAGGTTTAAAAATTTCGAGAAGGTCTGAACTCCAAATATCAGTTCGTGCAAAACATGATTCGTAATTATACCGCTATTAAATATTTTTGGATCAAGGACTTTCATTTTGTTTGGTTCAATAAAAAATCTTTTAGAAAATGATTGTATTTTTGTTTAAGCTTAGATCAAAATTAAAGAATAGAGTTACTGCAAAACAGCTATTGTTTAGAATTTAGAGAAATAGTAATTATGTAAAGGAAAATAAACAAAAGAAGATTAAATTTTATGAAAAC
>CAZNDS010000179.1:0-5788 GCA_964571865.1 uncultured Ignavibacteriaceae bacterium
AGAACACAAAGTTTTTATTAAGTTTTTAGATTTAAATGGGAATCAAAATTCTGGTTACCTTTCAAAATTTTTTTTAGATAGATATAAAGCTAGGATCGAAACACCTCGATTTTATGATACAGCAATAATGTATGAAGTATATATTAGAAGCTTTCACGACTCAGATCAAGATGGGATCGGTGATTTCAATGGATTAACTTCCAAAATAAATTATTTCAAAGAACTCGGAGTTAATACACTTTGGCTGATGCCGTTTAATGAAAGCACGAAAGATCATGGATATAATCCGATAAATTATTTCTCTATCGAGAAAGATTACGGAACATTTAACGACTACTTTCGATTCCTTTCAGAGTGCAAAAAAAATGATATAAGAGTTATAATGGATTTAGTAATAAATCACTCGGATTCTTCCCACAGATTTTTTAGAGATGCAGTGAATAAGCCAAATTCAAGATTTTCAAAATGGTATCAATTTACCGACTCAATGAATTCGACTTGGAATCATTTTGGGATTGAAGCTGACATGCCTAAATTCAATTTCGAACCTGCCCGCCACATCGATATCGGAGAGGCAGGCGGGAATGAAGAAGTCCAGAAATATTTTATTGAAGTGATTAAGTACTGGATTGATCCGAATATGGATGGTGATTTCTCTGATGGAGTTGATGGGATTAGATTTGATGCAGCAAAAGAGATTCCTCATCAATTCTGGTATAAAGTTAGAAAAGAAGTCAAGAAAATTCGACCAGATTTTCTATTACTGGGGGAAGTATGGGACGGATCGAATTATTTAATACCATTTTTCGAAGATGAGTTGGATATGTGTTTCGACTATCCATTTTACTATGAGGTTGTGAGAATTTTGAATAAAAAGACGAGAAGTAGAATTGAAGACTTAATTGAACTTCAGAGAAAAATTTATCCAGCGAATTTTCAGATGGTAAAGTTTTTAAGCAATCACGATAATCACCGTGCATTATCACTTTTCGAAAATGATATGTTGAAATTATACCAAGCACTTACCATGATATTTACTTTACCAGGCACACCGATGATTTACTATGGTGATGAAATTGGGATGCATGGAAAAACACCTCCAGAAAATGTCAGGAAACAAATGGATTGGAGTCTTATCAATAATTCGACTAAAAACGAATTATTTGAATTTCACAAATCAATAATAAAACTTCGTAATCAGAATACAGCACTCTCAAGAAGGCATGATGAAAATGTCCGCAGCTTCAAATCAATTGAAACCAACGATGGGGACATTATTGCGTATTTAAGATTCAACAAAAAAGAAAAGTACTTAATCGTCATTAATAATTCAGAATCGATAAAAGAGAGTATTAAATTTGCAAATGAAGGATTATCAAAAAAAGTTGGCAAAGTAGTTTTTTCCCCAAAAGAATTTTTAGCCAATGCAACCCCCACTACTATCTCATTAAAAAATTTGATACTATTGCCGAGAGATTTTAATAGAACACGGATGACACTGATTAGAAGAATTTACAGAGATATAAAAAGCAGGACGACTGATGCATTAATCACAATTATAATGTTCATTCTGATCTTAATGGCAACTGGTTGTGGAAGAAGATCAGAACCAAATGAAATTATTATTTGGCATCAAATGAGAGTCGATGAAAGGGAAGTACTTCAGCGGCATCTCAATATTTTCATGAGACAAAATCCTGAAATTAAAGTCACTCAACTTTATAAAGAAACCGAAGAGCTGCGTTCTGGATTTATTGTTGCTGCAATAGGCGGGCAAGGTCCTGATTTAGTTTACGGTCCAGAAGATCAAGTCGGTCCTTTCGAAATAATGAAAATAATCAAACCGTTAGATGAAATTTTTTCTGAGGAGTACTTAAATAATTTTAACGAAAAAGCAAAAGTGTACAGCAACGGTAAACTTTGGATGCTGGCTGACAAACTTGGGAACCATTTAACTCTAGTTTATAATAAAGCACTTTTAAAAACTCCACCAGAAACAGATAGGGAATTGATCGAAATAGGAAAAAAACTAACTCTCGATAACAACAATGATGGAAAAACAGATCAATACGGACTTGTATGGAATTATACCGAGCCTTTCTTCTTCATTCCGTTTCTGACCGGATATGGTGGATGGGTGTTTGATGACAAGCTGAATCCCACTCTCAATTCAGATGCGATGATAAAAGGATTGAAATTTATTGCTGATCTGAGAGATAAGTATAAAATCATTCCAAATGAAACAGATTACGAAATTGCAGATGTTCTTTTCAAAGAGGGAAGAGCGGCAATGCTCATCAATGGCGATTGGTCTTGGGCGAGTTACGGAAAAGCCGGAATCGATTATGGAATTTATCCTCTTCCAATAATTCAAGAAACTGGATTGCGGGCAGCACCGATGGTTTCTGCAAAAGGATTTTCAATCAATGCGAATGTGAATGACAACAAATTGCCTGTGATCAAGAAGCTTATGGAATTTTTATTATTACCTGAAAACCAGCTCGAGACCGCCAGGCAATTAAATACCTTTCCAACACGAAAGGAAGTTTACGAAGATACTTTCATCTTGAATGATGAAGTGCTTCAAAATTCCCGCAGACAGATTGAATATGGAAAACCAATGCCGATTGTTTCCGAAATGCGGGCTATTTGGGATGCAATGAGGCCAAGTTATCAAGCTGTTCTTGGAGGTACAATCAAACCAGAACAAGCTGCTATTCAGATGCAGAAGGATGCTGTTAAAAAAATTGCCGAACTTAAGGAAGATGTGACATCAGATTCGGCGGAGCAGATTTTTTTAATTGTTGCTGGTATTGGTGTTTTTGTTCTCGTTGTGCTATCCCGAAAGACTTTCATTTCATTTATTAGGACATTTAAAGAAAAACAGTTTGCATATTTCTTTCTGCTTCCTGCACTGATTATAATGGGAATAGTTATTTTCTATCCATTCTTTTACAATGTTGTTTTATCACTCTCAAACATGAACCTAAGGCACATAAGTGATTGGGGAATAATAGGATTCGATCAATATGTAAAAGTTTTTTCTGAACCAGTTTTTTATTCTGTTTTTATAAAGACTTTAATTTGGACATTTTCGAATGTAATATTTCACGTTGTGATAGGAGTTGCGCTTGCACTTTTACTGAATCGTTCACTTCCAGGAAAAGGGATTTTCAGAACATTGCTGATTCTTCCCTGGGCAATTCCACAATATATTGTTGCATTGACATGGCGTGGAATGTTTAACTATGAGTACGGTTCTATTAATTTAATTTTTACAAAATACTTAATGCTCCCAGCTGTAGAATGGTTAAAGAGTCCAACCGAAGCTTTTCTTGCAGTAATTCTTACAAATGTCTGGCTTGGATTTCCATTCATGATGATAATTTCTTTGGGTGCTTTGCAGAGTATTCCTCAAGAACTCTATGAAGCTGCTGATATTGAAGGTGCAAAGTGGTTCCACAAATTGAAAAGTATAACAATCCCGCTGATTAAGCCAGTCCTTATTCCGGCAGTTACATTAGGAATAATTTGGACGTTTAATAATTTGAATGTTGTGTGGCTCGTAAGTAATGCAGGTGAGCCGTCTGATCAAACACATATTTTGGTGTCATACGTTTATAAAGCGGCATTTAATCTTTATCGTTATGGATATGCTGCAGCATTCAGCATGGTGATATTTCTAATTTTATTACTGATGAGCATTTCTCTGATTAAAAAAACGAAAGCAACAGAATCGGTTTATTAAACATGAAAGAAAATAAACTCGTTAATTTTTTTATTTATTTATTCTTAATAGTATTCACGTTAGGTACTCTCTACCCGGTTATAAATGTTTTTAGTATTTCCCTTCGACCAGGTGATAAACTGCTTTCTACATCACTGGAGATAATTCCCGATAATGCTACATTCAAATCGTACGTTGAGCTTTTTACTGATAGAGATTTTCTCCTTTGGGTTTGGAATTCAACTTTTATTTCGCTTGTAGTTACGATTACTGGAGTTGTGCTTGCTTCCACGGCTGGATACGCATTATCGAGATTTAATTTCATTGGAAAACAATTAAGTATGATCGGGATCATAACAACACAAATGTTTCCAGCTACGATGCTTCTTCTGCCTATGTACATAATGCTGATTGAATTGGGATTATTGAACAGCTACTTGGGAATAATAATCGTGTACACTTCTACTGCTTTACCATTCTGCATATGGCAGATGAAAGGATATTATGATACTATTCCATTCAGTCTGGAAGAAGCCGCCCGAATTGATGGATGTTCTCGGTTTCAGGCTTTCTATAAAATAATTCTTCCACTTGCTGCACCAGCATTGGTGATTACAGCACTTTTCTCTTTTATGGCTGCTTGGTCGGAATACATTGTAGCTGCACAAATTCTGCAGGACACAAAACTTTACACGCTTCCTCTTGGATTGAAATCATTCCAATCCAATCTCACTACAGAGTGGGGATTGTATGCTGCAGCCTCGTTGATAGTGAGCATTCCGGTTGTGATTTTGTTTATTGTACTTAGTAAATGGTTGGTTTCAGGTTTAACGTTAGGAAGTGTTAAAGGCTGATAATTTTTTCTTGGTATTGATACAATTAGGATGAAGATTTCTTAATGTCTCAATTCACATTTACATTAGAGAATCATCAAATACTAGAATGAACCTATACTGATTAAATTTGGAAATTCTTATATGATCAATTAGTTCTGGAGTGGAATTAAGATAGCTGCATGAATTCAGTTAATAAATCATTTGCGATGTACTTTCGAATTTTAATTTTGCTTGGTACATTTTCAATTGCTATGGGAGCCTTGGAAGCTATAGTTGTTGTCTACCTTAGAGAAATATATTATCCGCAAGGGTTCGAATTTCCCCTAATCCTTCTTTCACCTAAAATATTTTTTGTGGAATGTTTGAGGGAACTTAGTACAATCGTAATGCTGATTATGGTTGGAGTAATTGCAGGTAAAAATTCTCTTCAAAGATTTTCATATTTTCTTTTTGCATTTGCTGTATGGGATATTTTTTATTACGTGTGGTTAAAAGTGCTATTGAATTCCAGTGCCATGGGTTGGGCCTGTACTCGCACCGATAATAGTTTCCTTAACAATGATACTCTTTTCTGGAGCTATCATTTATTTACAAGCGAGGGATATCAGGGTGAAAATAAAATGGACTGAATGGTCTTTAACTCTTCTTGGAGCGTTAATAATAATTTTAACTTTTATTTGGGATTATTCCAAAATCATAATTGATACTACATTCAAATCATCAACCAAATCCCCCGGCAAAAGTGAAGTTTTATGGGAAGCAATTGCCCAATATGTTCCGATAGATTTTAATTGGTATTTATTTGCTTTCGGAGAAATATTAATTTTAATAGTCATATTTAGAACGATTAGGAAAAAACTTGAGGTTAATTAGTTTGACTCAATTTTTCGACAACTCAAAACCAATCATCATTAATATTATTATCATTACCAGTTCAAATGGAGTACACTAATGAGCTTCCAGCCAGTTTTCTCCAATGCCGATATCCACTTTCATAGGCACTTTAAGCGGAATCGCAGTAGTCATTTAAGTCTGAAAAAGTTTCTTAACCTCGTTTAACTCTGATTTGTGTATTTCGAATACTAACTTGTCATGAACATGTAGAATAAATTTCGATTAAATTCTTTACGAATTTCAGACTTTGATCAATAATGTTTTTATTTAGCTATTAGTTAAACCCAGATTTGTCATTAGAAAATGAGTGAGTTTTAGCAGTTTATTACTA
>CAZNDS010000180.1:0-5786 GCA_964571865.1 uncultured Ignavibacteriaceae bacterium
GTGACTTTCTCGCCAAGCATATTATAGATAGATAAATTTATGTGTGCTGCATTCGAAAGCTCGTAGCGTATGTTCGTCTCCGGATTAAAAGGATTTGGATAATTTTGACGCAGCTTAATTTTGACTGGCATCTCTTCGAGTTCAATTGAAAAATTATTCAACTGATTATTAGAAATTTCAAGACTTTCTCCGTCTTTGAGTAAAACATCAATAAGCTTACCAGTAATTAAATCTCTGATTCTTATTTGCTGTCCTTCAGTCCTTATCGATATAGGATAAGCCATGGAATTCACTCCGATCAGTTGACGACCAGTGGATAATGATTCAACAAATTTATCACTTGAAAAACGAGCATCGAAAATTCCTGATGGAGGAACCGGAGGAAGTTCAAACTTGTCTGATGCGATTACTTCATTCGAAGTATAAAGTGTTGCGTTATTTCCATCAGCATCAGTGATTATCAATTTTGCGAACTTCTCGAAATCAATTCCTGCAGGGGGTAAATTTATATCTTTGATCATGCTTCCTGGCAAATTCAAACTACCGCTTTGACTGACTTTTACCCAATATCCTTTTCCGGGATTTAGTACAGAAGGTGTAGTATATCCGGAACTATAACCATAAAATGGAGAAGAAATTATTCCACTTGGCGAAGAAGTTATTTGATTCACTTGAACGTCATTGTCATAAACACTAATTAGATTCCAGCCAAGCGTTACCGGTACCGAAGCAGTACTCACTGGTGTTCCACATACCGAGATTGTTTGACCTGAATTGAATTTCAGCCAGTATCCTTTACCAACAGCAAGCGTGTCTGCAGTAATATATCCATTGGAATATGCATAAGCTGACGAAGCAGCAGTTGGAAAAATTCCGGTTTTTGACATATTCACGGAGTTAACCGGCACTGCAATAATATTCCATCCTGAACTGACATTAACATCTTTACAAAGCTGTGAGGCAATAGTGAATACTGCATTGCTTTCATCATACACACTTGAATTTGCGGCATCACTGATTTTAATTTTGCATTGGATAGAAGGGGAATTAGAAACTGTCCATAAATAATTTCCTGTGGAAGCTGATGTATTCGGAATAATCATGGTCCAATTTACGCCATTGTCTGTTGAAAGCTCAATTTTAACATTCGTAACATTCGAGCTAGACCAGGTTATGTTCTTATTTTGTCCAGCGTACATTGTTTCACCTCCATTAGGATAGGTAACGGCGATTGAACCAATGGAACTGACAATATTGATCCCTTTATTAGCTGCAAAATTCCATGCATCACCACCGCTTCCTCCATTGAAATTTACAGAGTTGCCATTTGCAAAAATGGTATCCGAACCGGTTGCAGATGGGGCTGTATAAGAAAAAGTGAACGATACACTCCCACTGGAAAAAGCACGAGGTGAAGTATGCGTTAATTCATCTCCGATTTTCTGGAGCCCGGTCCCGGCTGTAAGATTTCCGAGTAACGTTGCGATGTTCGTCCCTCCTCGTACCGCCGGTCCGCCTATGATTGTGACGGTATAATTGACAGTTGAATTAACTGCGACTTCACTTGGACCTGTTATTGACACACTTACCCCTGAATTTGGTACAGAGCCGTGACAGGTACATCCGTCACCATTTTTTTTAGTCATTCCGGTTATTCCGCCAGAAAATGAATAAAAAATAAATGAAATGATTATGACTGAGATTACTATTAAGGAAGGCAGGTGTGAAAGCTGAAATAATTTATGTTTCATGTTTCCCTCTTGAAATATTATGTATAACAGCAGAGAGGGAATTTAAAGTTCCACAAGAAAGTTAAAGCAACTTTGTCGTGACTCAAATAAACTTAAAGCCGCACTGATTCTAATGAAAACTTTATTACCGACCCAGAATCGGACAAAGTTGTCCTGGAAAAGTTAGAGTGAACTAGGTGTCAAATCCAGATGATTAGTCACCTTATTAGATTAATTTATGAGTTGATATTTACTTTTTTCTTTGTATAAATCAACGACATTAGGAGCAGAATAATTCCAAGTACAATGAATGCAAGTATTCTATCGAATGTTTCACTGGTAGTGATTCCAAAGATAAATACATAAACAACGGTCATCAATAAAGTGGCTAGAGACATCCAACGGTACTTTTTATTGTTGAGTAATCGGCTGAACCAATAATATAAAAGTCCAACCGCAAGCCAAGTGTAACTGACATAATTCGCCGGAAGTGAGTGATATAATGCATAAGGAATAACTAAAAGAGCAGAAATAAGATACGCATTTCGCATTTGTTCAGTTTGCAATTCAAGTTGTTCTTTTTTCCAATTTAAAATTCTCGCACTAAACAGAGCGACCACGCCAAAACTCGCTGAAACTAAACTTACGGTTTGAACAGCAATCAAGAAAGCTATGAAAACTATTACATAGATAATAAAATTACTTACAATTATTAGCTTTGACCTAAACCATACTGCAGTGGAGACAACTAACAAACTCTGCCAGCAAAGTAATATGAAAATATCTGAACCGGAAAAAATACTAATTATTGCAACACTCAACGATACATAGGCTGTCATCGCATAAAAGAATGTCGACATTTTACTTTTCTCTCTCACCCAAAATGTCACTGCTATGGCCATATATACAAGAGCAGCAATTAAATGATAAATCCCGCTATGTTCAAATGGAGAGAGATATGTAGAGATAAGTATCAACGCATAACTTGAACCGGCATTTAAAAATGATGAAGCAGAAACAAAATAATTCTCTTCCTTAGGATCTTTTCTTAGAATACTGCCGAATGAGAAAATGAATGCATATAAAAGAATAAACAACAAATGGAGCGGAAAGCTTATTGGTTCAATCTGTCTTCCAAGAAAAGGATTATTAATAAACCACAGAAAGTGTGTTAAATACGAAAAGAATAAACTAAAGAAAATTAGATTTACCCAATCTCTTTTAAGTCGTAAGTAAACGGCTAACGTAGATAAAACAATAATCAATGTAAAAATGATCAAAGCGGAATCGCTGATTAAAGCAGTTGTATATCCAAGAAGTAGACTCCAGTAAGTAAAGTGAACAGAGTCCCTTTTTAGTGCTAATGCTAAATGGATTCCCGTAACCAATAAAAGTAAAGCGACAATTATTGGTAAAGATGCCACAGCAGATTCAGCTCCGAAAAAATGAAGCCGTATGACAGAGAAGTACAATATAATTATTGAAACACCGAGCAGATAACCGGAAACTTGCTGATACAAATTTCTAGTAAAATAGGAACCAACGGCAACAGTTCCCGCTATCAATAGACCGATTAAGCTGGGCAAATATGGAGTAACTCCTTCATAAGGAGTACTTAGAAGAAATAACACTCCAAAAGTAAGTACAACAATCCCAATTTTTGCGAGCCATCCGCCGCCGATTGCATATTCGAGTGCATCTTCTTCTTCTGCAGTTTTTGCTTTAGGAATTACAGCCTCGGATTCGGCAACAGTGGAATCATCTTCATATTTGATATGCTTTTCGATTCGTTCAATCCGCTCATCGAGTTTTTGTATAGTTTCGATCAGCTTTTCAATATTTTTGTTAGAGATGTTCTCCATTGCATTCCTCTCCAGGTTAAGAGTGATTACTCTCTTTAATTACTTCGATATTCAATATTCTTTAATCAATATTCGATAATTATTCTACTTTTATTCTGTAGTATTTTTTTTCATCCAATCTTATGTTTTCATGTATTTCTTGTCCAGCCGCTTGATATAAAGGTACAGAACAATAGAGAGAAAAGTAATTATAAAAATAAATACAACAAGTCCATACCTTCGAAAGAAATAGTTATCTATTGCATCTTTGCCTTCAGCTATTACAAAGCTCGTAACTGCGATACCCTTCCCCTCAACTACTTCTTTGAACTTTTCTTCGTCGAATGAATGAACCATTGTTTTAGCTTCCAGTTTTGCCTGATTAGCATCTCGCAGCTTAAATTTTGCATCTGTAACTTCCATACCTTTTTGTTCCGCATCATTTATCAATGAATCAGCATATTTCGAAGCAGAATCCAAACTATCAATCAGAGATCTCATTGTTCGTGCAACTTTGAATCCCTTCACATTTTTATTTTCGGTGTGACATTTACTGCAAACTGCTTCAGGACTGACACCCAACAATTTGTTTGTCGCTGTCTCAATATAATGATTTCCATGACACGATTCGCACTCTGGAATTTTCTGCTCATCAAATATTTTTTTATGCGGACTTGCAGAGAACAATTCTGCATTCAATGCATGGCATAAACCACAAACTTTTGAAATTGATTCTATCCCAGGAGGAATTGCTCCATGATTTCCATGGCAGCTATTACACGCAGGGGCAGAAGCATCTTTCTTCTCGAGTAAAGCTTTTCCATGGACGCTTTTCGCGAATTTCTCAAACTGATTTGTCGGAATCTTGTACGTCTTCATATATTTTTCATCACTGTGACATTTTGAACACATGTGAGGTAAATTCACCGGATGGACTTTAGATCTCACATCAGAAGCCGGAAGAATGTCGTGACTGCCATGACAGCTTGCACACTCAGCAACTTTTGAATCACCTCGTCGGTTAAGAATACCGTGCTGTGAAGTTAAATATTTTTCGTTTTGATCGACAGGAAGAGATGGATTGTACAATCTCATAAATACTGCGCTGCTATGGCACTTTGAACAGGTCTTCGGAATATTAATCGGATTAACACTTGATCTGCGATCAGATTTTGGCACAATTCCATGTACTCCATGACAATCAATACATTGAATTATTTTTTCATCACCTTTAATCGAAAACTTTCCATGCACACTTCTATTCAATAAATCCATTTGATTCGTTGCAAGCTTTGAACCATATTTAGACATCTTATCCGAATTTGAATGACAACTGATACATGGCTCAGACTTATGATTCCCTTTGGGAATTCCTTTAAACCCAGATGACTTACTCATAGAGACCGTCATATCATTAGACTTGCTGTCACCTCCATGACAAGCAGCACAACTAATTCCCTTTTTAAAGTGGATATCATTCTTGAAACCAGAGGACGGTTTATCATCTAATGCTGAGTGGCAATTATAACATTGATCTTTAGTCTCTTGAGCAAACAAATTCGTCTGAAATAAGATGAATGCGGAAATAATAGTAATAAATGTTTTCATGCTAACCATCCTACAATCGTGAATACTATAATGAAAATGAGACCAAACAATCCAAGATATGTTACGAATCTACTGCTCTTTCCTTCGGCACTTTTTCGATCCCAAAACGGAACGAGTGTCCATAGCAATCCGGCAGTGGAGAAAAGCAGAATCCCTAAAACCTCTCCATCAATGAATAACACCTGTGCTGGAATATATTTTAGAGTTTGGAACATGAACAAGAAATACCATTCGGGTTTAATCCCTTCTGGAGAAGGAGCAAACATATCGGCTTTTTCACCGAGATGTGCAGGGAAAAATACAGCTAGTATTGCTAAAACATTTAATACAAGTAACCAGAGTAATAAATCCCTTAAAAGAAAATTTGGAAAGAAAGGCATCGTTTTCTTTTCATCAGCCGGAATATTCTCAATGTCGATTGGGACACTCATCCCTTGCCTCTGAATCAAAATTAAATGAATCGCAAGCAGAACGGTAAAAATACCGGGGAACAATGCGACGTGAAATCCGAAAAATCTCGAAAGAGTTGCTCCACTAACATCTTCACCGCCGCGCATAAATTCCATTACTGGAGTTCCGATAAATGGAATTGCAGTCATAATAGCAG
>CAZNDS010000181.1:0-5726 GCA_964571865.1 uncultured Ignavibacteriaceae bacterium
ATCACACACGAAAGATTCCATCTTTTTCAGTTTTGATGTATTCTTCTTATATATTAATCGTTCTGCAACAGACTCTGACGGAGACGGAGGGACGAAATATTATTTTCCACCCAATTGTTGAAAATTTTTTTTTGATTAACAGAAAATCCTTCCCCGCCACAACAACTATATCTCGTGGCAGGTCGGTTTTTAATTAATCCCAGATTTGTCATTAGAAAATGAGTGAGTTTTAGCAGTTTATTACTATGCAATCTGTTACAGAGAAATATCTTAATCAAAATGTGTAAGTTTTTTGTGTGAAAAATTTTTAAATAATTCCAATTTTTTATAAGAATAACTTATTGTATTCAAATAAGTTAACTAATGTTTTTTCTAATGGCGGTCATTAGAAATTGTTACCTAATGACAAATTTGGGTTAATTCAAAATTCCTATATCGGATTTGAGGGTAATTTCTTTTCAGCATAACCTTAGTTATATTTAACCAAATTTATTAAGAACTAATGAACGAAAATATAAATAAAAAGCTTGTGTACGATCCGCTTCATGAATTGATGGAATACTATTCTAAGGCTAAGACGGAGACTAAGGCTAAGGGAAAGAAAATAGTAATCTCAATTGAAGATAAATTAAAGCAAAGGATTATCGATGGTGACAAGGTTGGACTTCAATCAGATTTAGACGAAGCTTTAAAAATATATTCTGCATTGGAAATTATAAACGAAATATTACTTGATGGGATGAAAACCGTCGGCGAATTATTTGGAGCAGGGCAAATGCAGCTTCCATTTGTGCTGCAAAGTGCAGAAGTGATGAAAAGTGCCGTTTCATATCTCGAACAATTTATGGAGAAAACCGAAAGCGAGGCAAAAGGGAAAATCGTGCTTGCAACGGTCAAAGGAGATGTTCATGACATTGGGAAAAATCTTGTCGATATTATTCTAACGAACAATGGCTATACGGTTTTCAACCTTGGTATAAAGTGTTCCGTTGAAAAAATGATAGAAGAGTTTCATAAGCACAATGCAAATGCAATTGGGATGAGCGGGCTCCTTGTGAAATCTACTTTAGTCATGAAGGAAAACCTCGAAGTTATGAACGAGCAAAATTTGACTATCCCGGTTGTACTTGGCGGAGCGGCATTAACTCGGCGGTTTGTAGAGAACGATCTTTCAAAAATTTATAATGGAGAGGTTTCATATGCAGCGGATGCTTTCGACGGCTTACGGTTTATGAAAAAAGTAAAGACCGGAGAAATTTCATCAAAAATTAATTCAACAGAAATTACCTCTCGAGATGTAGAACATCAGCAAGATTCACTTGTAGGAAGCGATGCTAAAATATCTTTGTATAAAAATAAAAGTGTTATTTATCAAAGCGGAGTTTCTCGATTGAAATCATTTCCCAAACCTCCGTTTTGGGGGGCTAAGTTAGTTTCAGACATCCAACTTGATGATATTTTTCCATACATAAATCAGACTGCATTATTCAGGGGACAATGGCAATACAAGAAGAAAAACAAAACAGATGAAGAGTATAACTTAATCCTAGAAGAAAAAGTGCTTCCAGTATTTGAAAATCTTAAGAAAGAGATCAAAACAAATAAGCTGTTGAACCCTGCAGTTGTTTATGGGTATTTCCCCGCTCAATCTGATTGTAATGATTTGATAATATATGTGCCGCAAGCATACAGTGAAAATCAAATTATGAATGTTTGGGATGTGAACGGGAAATTAAAAAAGAACGAAATGCATGAATTTTTAAGATTTACTTTCCCACGACAGAATAAAGCCCCGCATTATTGTATTTCGGATTTTATTGCACCTATTGGTTCAGATAAATTTGATGTAGCAGCATTTCAAGTTGTTACAGTTGGAAAAATTGCATCTGAATATTCACAACAGCTTTTTAATGAGGATCACTATACAGATTACCTGTACTTCCATGGAATGTCTGTCGAAACAGCTGAAGCCCTTGCAGAATACTGGCACAAAAAAGTAAGAGAAGAACTTAACATTGCAGATAAAGACTCAGATGACATTAAAAAATTATTTCAGCAGGGATACCGTGGTTCACGGTTCTCGTTCGGTTATCCTGCTTGTCCAAATTTGGAGGATCAAATTAAAATTTTCAAACTTCTTAATCCTTCACGAATCGATGTATCATTAACAGAAGAATACCAGATGATTCCTGAACAGAGCACGTCGGCAATAATCATTCATCACCCGGAGGCAAGATATTTCTTGATTTAAGATGAACAACAATGAATTAATTTATGAAGTCGATATCCGGGAGCAATTCAATCGCTTCAAATCAAACGTCAACTCAATTAAAACATTAAATGACATTCCCGATAACTTTTTCATTGAATTAAAAAAAATCGGAGTAAAATACATTTGGCTGATTGGAATGTATGAACAAAGTCTTACTGGCAAAAAGCTCGCATTCGAACTTCAAGAACTTCATGGAAGATATTCAGAATGTTTATCGGACTGGACTGAAAAAGATATTGCCTCATCTCCTTACGCAATAAAGAAGTATGAAATTGCAAAAGGATTCGGCGGGAAGAAGGTATATAACACATTCAGAAAAAATCTCAGAGAGAAATTTAATATTGGAATTATTCTCGACTTTGTCCCCAATCATGTTGCCCTTGATAATCCAATTGTCGGTAAACACCCAGAATATCTTGTTAGAGTTAATGAGCCAATTCCACCAGAACGAGTTGAAAATTATTTCAAGCATTCAGACGATAAAGGAGAACTTTTTCTAGCGCATGGGAAAGATCCTTTTTATCCTGCATGGAAAGATACATTGCAGCTAGATTATCGTTCAAAAGCTGTTCATAAATACATGATAAAAGAATTATTAAAAATTTCTGAATTATGCGACGGCGTAAGATGTGACATGTCAATGTTATTATTGAGCGATGTGTTTAATATGAATTGGAAGGATTATCCGTTGCCGGCAGATATTGTTCCAAGCGGAAAAGAATTTTGGTATGATGCAATTTGGGCGGTGAAAAAAGTGAATCCTGATTTTCGTTTTATCGCAGAAGTTTACTGGGATAAGGAAAAAACAATGCTCGACCTTGGATTCGATTATGTTTACAATAAAAAACTTTACGATTGTTTAACGCAATACAATTGTCCGAGATTACGTGAATACATTCAGCATACATTTACATTTGAAAAAGGAAGATTAGTTTTTCTTGAAAATCATGACGAGCAAAGAGTGGCGTCGATATTAACACGTGATAAGCATTACGCTTGTGCTGTTCTGAATTACACACTGCCATCGGTAAAATTACTGCACGAAGGACAAATGGAAGGCAGAAAGATCCCGCATGCAATTCAGTTAACTAGAATTCAGCCTGAAAAAATTGATGTCGAGATCCATCAATTTTACAAAAAATTATTTGAAGTAGTCCAAAATTCAGCAATAAAAGATGGTTACTTCAAAGCATTAATCCCGCTTCCGTCTTGGGAAAGAAGTCCATCTTATCAAAACTTCATAATTTATTTTTATGAGAATGAAAAGCTCGAGAAGGATTTAATAGTTGTTAATTTTTCAGGGTATCAATCGCAGTGCAGAGTAAAGATTGAGAGTTTTGATTTTATAGGGAATGAGTTTTTAATAGAAGATAGATTGAGCGATCAGAATTATCAGCGCAGCGGCAACGAAATGTTCTATGAAGGATTATTTCTCGAATTAATGCCTTACCAGGCACAGATTTTCCAATTCAAAAAAATATAATTCCATGTCTCTGTTAAAAGCGAAATTGAAACATCTTTCAAGTCTTAAACAAAAAAAAATCAGACAGATAGAAAATAAATTTATAATTGAAGGTGAAAAGATCCTCTCAGAATGCATCGACTCAAATTGGACAATAAGCGAAGCATTCTTCTCTGAAGAAGCGATGAGTAGGAACAAAATTTTGAAACAAAAATTGGAATCAAAAAAAATTCCGATAACAATAACCGCTTCAAAGGATTTCGAAAAATTCTCCAATGATAAAACCCCATCACAAGTTGCCGCATTGGTCGAAAGAAAGCAGGTCGAAATAGATAAAATTTTCTCTCTGCCAGTGAAACGACTATTAATTCTGCAGGATATCTCAGACCCCGGAAATCTTGGAACCATCATTCGGTCAGCAGATTGGTTTGGAGTAAATGGAATTATTTGTGACGAATCAACAGTCGAATTAACAAATCCGAAAGTGATCAAAGGATCGATGGGCTCAATTTTTCACCTGCCCATCGTAGAAAATGTTGAGCTGACTACATTTTGCAAGACACTGCAAACCAAAGGGATAAAAATATTTTCAACTTCAACTGACGGAAATGAAATATCGAAAATATCCTTTCCTGAAAACTGTGCTATTGTTTTTGGCAATGAATCATCGGGGGTGAGCGATCAACTTCATAAATTAGCTAATGACATTATTGCAATTCCAAAACTTGGTAATGCGGAATCGTTGAATGTGTCGATAGCTGCATCAATAATATTGTATGAGTGGGCAAGAAAGGCTTATTAAAGAAATCTTGAATGAAATTGCAGTGTTTGAGATTTAAGATTTAGTTCTGTCCAAAGTTGAGCAGCAAAAATCTAAAAATACAACTCATTCGAAGGAACGCCGATTATTTTTACCTCATCTTCAAAAGTCCCGCCGCAAAGTGAACATTTTTCAACATAAAGAACGTTGGGCGTCTCATTCGCGAGCAGAGGAATAAAATCTAAAATAACTTTACAAGCCAGACACTGAACAACATGTTCTTTTTCTTTTTTACAGAGGCATCTTTCGCATAACATTGAATCGGAATTATCAATTTGGCTTGCTCGGATGAAATGAAACAGTTTGCAGTTTTCGTTAATACACTGCGTAAAGTGGAGTTTATCTGTAAAATCCAAAACTTGAGAACACCTATTTTTTTGGTTACAAATATATCATTAATTGCGGGAAATCAAATGTAAAAATTGGTGAAGGAAAAATTATTGGTGTTGATGCAGAACAGTCATTTATTATAATAAAAAGGCTAGAATCCCAATTCCTACCTTTCTTTCAAATATTCTAGAATTGAATTGAAGTCCATTTCATTCAGCTTTGATCTGTCTTTCATATCATTCATAATTTTTTCCCATTGTATTGGAGAATAATTATTACGATTATAAATTTTATGACAGCCGCCGCACTTTGAGAAATAAAAATTCTGTCCCTCTGGGAATTTTGTAACATGTTTAAATGCTGGATTCGAGCATCCAAATAATACCAAAGAAACAATAAAACCAAAAAAGAATTTCATTATAACTCAACGCCCAAAATGGTTCTAACTTCGCATTTCTCGTGTCCCTTCAAGTCAAGATTCTGACCAGTCGATGGACTTCCAGCAACTTGTAGCAATAAGTTAAATGTGAAATAAAAACTTTCTGTTTGAAAATTTATAGTTGGCCCGACAAATGTAGCTTCGTTCTTGCTTCTGTTATAAATGTTTTCAAAGTTTCGATGATTTCTAAATTCAACGCCCAATCCTAAATAAGGTGTGAATTCATATAAAATCCCACCTGTAAGCTCAAACTTCGATTCAGTTTTGCTATCGGCGACATATCGCTCGACTTCGGAAACTATGTTTACATTGGTTATAAAATTATCGAATCGTTTTGAGAGTAAAAGTTTTAGTTCATAAACAATTTCATCTCCGCCATATGCAAATACAAAATATAATGCCG
>CAZNDS010000182.1:0-5673 GCA_964571865.1 uncultured Ignavibacteriaceae bacterium
CATCAATAGTATCAGTTCTGCCGATAACTGAATTAGTTATGAATTCTACTCCAAGTTTTGCAAGATTATTAATTTCATACCTGACAATTTCTTTTGGCAATCTGAATTCAGGAATTCCATAGATAAGAACTCCGCCGAGTTCATGTAAAGCTTCAAATACTGTAACTTCATAACCCATTTGAATAAGATCGCCTGCACAGGAAAGCCCAGCAGGACCGCTGCCGATGACAGCAACTTTTCTTCCATTTTTTGGTTTGAGTTCCGGTTTTACAAATCCGACATTTACTCTTTCATAATCAGCAACGAATCTTTCAAGTCTACCGATTGCCACAGGATCACCCTTCTTACCTGTAACGCAAACTATTTCGCACTGTTCTTCCTGCGGACAAACTCTTCCGCAAATTGCAGGAAGTAAATTGTCTTCTTTAATTTTTTTCGCAGCACCCAGGAAATCACCAATTGCAACTAAGCTGATGAAATCACGAATTTGAACCCGAACGGGACAACCTTCGATGCAATTTTGAGTTTTGCATTCGAGGCATCGAAGCGCTTCTTTCTGAGCAAGCTCTGGAGTGAATCCAAGGTTAACTTCACTAAAATTAGTGCTTCTGACTAATGGCTCTTGTTCCGGCATCTTCTGGCGCGGAATTTTCATTTTTTCTTTATTCGATAACTTTTCCATCTATAAACCTTTATCTTTTAATATCTGGGTCCGTGTACAACTTTGCATTCTTCAATTGAACCCGATTTAAATGCTTCTTCGTGTTCGGATATAAATTTTTCGAGTGAGGATTTCTCTTGAGATAAATATGCTCTGTTTCTAAGAGTGAGATTTTCAAAATCGACTTTATGCGCATCGAATTCAGGACCATCCACACAAACGAAAACAGTTTTATCATCGACTGTAGCACGACATCCGCCGCACATTCCCGTGCCATCGACCATGATTGGATTTAAACTAACGACAGTTTTTATTCCATGCGGTTTGGTAACGTCAGCAACCCGTTTCATCATTGGGATTGGACCAATTGCTAAAACGAAGTCAATTTTTCTTCCTTCATTTATTAATTGAGAAAGCTTATCAGTTACAAATCCGTGCATTCCATACGAGCCATCATCTGTGGTGACATAAACTTCGTTGCTTGTTTCTTCCATTTCTTTTTCAAGAATGACTAATTCTTTATTTCTTGCCCCGATAATTGATATAACATGATTTCCGTCATTTTTTAGTGCTACTGCAGTTGGATATGCGATTGCAGTTCCGACACCACCTCCAATTACGACAGCTGTTCCGTAACCTTCGATTTCAGAGGGTTTACCAAGAGGTCCTACAATATCAGAAATATACTCACCCGATTTCTTTTCATTGAGCAGTTTTGTTGACTTGCCAACGCCCTGCACGATGATTGTAACACTTCCTTCATTTATATCGGAATCTGCGATTGTTAAGGGGATTCGTTCTCCATGCTCATCAACACGGATAATTACAAACTGTCCTGCTTTTCTTTTTCCCGCAATTTTTGGTGAGTGAATTTTTAATAGCTTGACATCAGGAGCTAAAAACTCAGCGTGAATAATTTTAAACATATTTATTTCTCAATTTCAGTAAGTACTAATTAAAGTTAGAGTAGTTTTGTAGGTTAACAGCACCTGTATGTTCCGCAAACACTCAGTTTTGTTCAATTTCGGTTCCAATTTAAGAAAATTATTAAAAATATTTTATGAAAATTTTCTGGCCCAAAATGTTTAATTCAAGAAAAATCTTTTATTTCTGACTTTTAGCGCGAGGTTGATTCAATATAAATTAGGTTGGAAGAAATTTGGCTATTTTTTCAACCAAAGTTGGACGATTGAACGGCTTCGCAATATAATCATCTGCTCCATCTGCGATAAATCTTTCACGGTCGCCATGCATCGCATGAGCAGTTAATGCAATAATAGGAATATCTTTGTAGTTATCATCCGATTTTAATTTTTTAATTAAATCAAGTCCATCGAACTTGCTTTGGAGTGCAATATCTATAATGATCAGCTTGAACGAATCAGTCTTCAGTTTTTCTTCCGCTTCAGCTGCAGTATAAGCTTTGATAACATTGTATTCCTTTTTCAGTATGATCACTACAAGATTGGCTGAATCTTCTTGATCTTCCACATAAAGAATTTTTGGGCGATTATCTACATTATTCACCTGCATATTTCATCTCCAACTTATTTATCCAAAAGAATTTTAATAGTAACAGTTGTTCCAACATCTTTTTTACTTTCGACAGAAATTTTTCCGTTCATGCTGTCAATATAACTTTTTGTTAATGCTAAACCAAGTCCCGTTCCTTCAAACCGCCTGCTAATGCCGATTTCTTCCTGGCTGAACGGCTGATAAAGGTGTTTTTGATATTTTTCCGACATGCCGATGCCCTCGTCTTTTACAGTACATACTGCGAACTCTTCATCAGAAACAAGTTTAACTTCAATTTTTCCGCGTTCTGTATACTTTATCGCATTACCAAGAATATTCATTAAGACGCCATTCAGGCAGTAATCGTCTGCAATTACTTTTATGTCTTTAGCCGGCATGTACAACTTCATCTCGAGATTTTTTTTGTCTCCTAAGATTTTAACCTGCCTGAATGCAGATTCAACTGAAGAGTTCATTGACATTGAGATAAGTTCTACATTAAATTCATTTGCTTCAATCCGTGACGTATCCAAAATTTGGGTAATCGTATTTAGAAGACGCAGGCTTCCGTTCTCCACTGCTTCGAAAAAACCTTTATGTTCAGGATTCCCGGATTCTTCAAATAATTCTCTGATAACTCCATTGTATCCAATAATTGTATTCAGTGGAGTTCGAATTTCATGTGACATTGCAGAAAGGAAGCCACTTTTAAGCCGGCTAGATTCTTCGGCTTTTTCTTTTTCAGCAACAATTTGATCTAACATTCGCTTCCGTTCAGTTACATCAATAATAAATCCTTCAAGAGCTATTACTTGATCTCCCGAATAAATTCCGCATCCTTGTTCCCAAACCCATTTAATTTCCCCATTTTTAGTTCGGATTCTATATTCATCTTGAAAAATTTCTTTTTCCCTCAATACATTCTGCCACTTATTCCACAGTCTTTCCTGATCTTCTTCTAAAATTAACTCGTTAAAGGAAATGACAGAATTGTTAATTAAATCACTCGGTTTAAAGCCTGTTAACTCTAAACAACCGTGGCTAACAAATTCCATTGTCCAATCTTTATCATTGGCGCAGCGATAGGCAAGACCGGGAAGATTGCTCATAAGTGTAGAAAACCGCCGCTCAGCTTCTTGACGAGCGGATTCTAACCTATGACGCTCTGTAACGTCGCGCGCAATAACATAAAAACCTTTTACTTCATGATCTTCAATTATTAAACGCGCATTTTGGTTAATCCACTTTAACTCACCCGCTTTAGTTCTGAAAGGATATTCAAAGTTTGTTAATTCTATTTGTTCTTTTAATTGTTTTGTATAATGAACTGCAACTCTCCTTTTAAATTCAGGCTCAATCAGATCTAAGTATCTTAGCTTTTTTATTTCGTCAAGAGTGAATCCTGTCAATTTAATTGCCGCAGGATTTGCATAAGTAAAATATCCGTTTGTGTCTGTTGTGAAAATAACTTCGACTGCTTCTTCTACGACCTGTCGGAATTTTTTTTCAGATTCAATTAAAATTCCTTCGATTCTTTTTCGTTCTGTTATATCAGTCAGCGAACCGACCATAGCAATTGTTTTTCCGTTTTCGACTAAGGGGGCTTCTCTTACTTCGACCAAAACTTTATGCCCATCTTTGTGAACTAATTCAAGTTCGTAGGGTTCTTGTTCAATCCCAGTTTCTATTGCTTTAACTGTTTTCTCAAATCCAATTTGATTTATTGGATTATCCGAGGCAAGTTCAGTCCATTTTATTAATGCTTCCTCAACTTCGTACCCAAGAATATCCTTTACCTGAGGACTAAAGTAGTGCAAGACATGATTTGAATCGTGCGAATAAAAGAGATTTGTGCTGTGCTCGAAGATATTGCGTAATTTTAATTCACTTTCTTGCAATGCAATTTCTGCTTTTCTTCTTTCTGTTATGTCTTCAATAAGGGCATGCAGGCAGGGTTCCCCCTTGAATGTTGCTTTATTGAGTGAGATCAGTGCATGATAAGGGGGACCATCTTTCCTCTTGAATAATACAGGATGATTCGTAACTGTTCCATACTTTTGAAATTTATCCAATATTTCTTCCCGTTGTTTTGGATCGTAATATAATTCAACAACATGATTGATTTTTTTTATGTCATCCTCGGTATAGTTTCCCTGAGAGCGCATCGCTTTATTGTGGGCAAGTAATTTTCCGTTAAGATTGGCAATACCGATTCCAATCGGGAATTCTTCAAATAGAATTCTAAACTCATGCTCACTCTGTCTAAGTGCTTTCTCGACAGACTTTCTTTTCGATTCTTCTTTTATAATTGTTCGAACTTTTGCAAATGAGAAGAAATAGAAAGCCAATACCAAAAAGCCAGAAATAAAAATCAATATTAACCGATTCCGGAAGCTGACAATTGTATCAAGAATTTCATCCTCAGGAACTGAAGTTAAAATTGTCCAATAAGTATTAAAGAGCGGCACTCGGTAGAAGACAACGTGTTTTTCATTAGAAGCAGATTGTATTTCACCCTCATGCGCACAAACAACAAATCCTTCACTCTTATCTTTTACGCTTTTAATTAATTCGTTTACAGAATTTGAATCAGGGGCAATATCAATAATTGACTTGCTGATGTGTTCTTTATTTGGACAGTAAATTTCCAAATTATTTTCACTCAGCACGAATGCGTAACCTGTTTTGCCTATTTTGATGTCTCGGACATATTGTTGACCAAGCTTATCAATCGCAATCAGAATTCCCAAGCTTCCTTTAAACTCATTTTTATCAAGAATCGGAACATGAAAAGCGATTGCTAAGTAACCTTGAACCGCCATAAAGACATCACTGACAACAGGTTTTTTAGTTTGAATAACTTGCTGAACATGTTTTTGGTATGATATGTCCCGTCCAATTGCCGATTCACTATAAGGAAAGGTATATAATATTTTGCCCGATGGATCCATCCTTGTAATTGCTTCAATTTGATCCGAATGGCTCTTGAAAAATTGTGACATTAGAATCTCACCTTCTTGCTTAAAAGTATTAATTGAAGGGAGTTGTGACAAGAATCTCAATTCTGAATGGTATTGGCTGAAAAATGATTTTATACCCAGTGATGCGGATTTCGCGAGGATCAATTGTTCCGTGTTGAACTTCTCTATGGTTTTATTTTTTACGTCCTCGTAAACCGAATAAAAAAGAAAGACGAAAACAATAAGCAAAATTGGGATAATGAAATATCTTTTAGAAAACTTCATACGGGCAGGATGAATTGGTTAAATAGTTTTACAAACAATTATTTTATCTTCCAAATAATTCGATTTAATAAAATCCTAACAGTAAAAAAACAGATTGGATACAATGCACTTAGTTAAAATGAATAATGTTTTCATAAGTAATGCATTCAAATTTGATGGTAAATATACTAAATATTTAAGTCGAAAAGATTAGAAACTTATTGGGGTGTAAAAAAGAATCATGTTGAACTCATAGTATTAATATCTAATAAA
>CAZNDS010000183.1:0-5659 GCA_964571865.1 uncultured Ignavibacteriaceae bacterium
AAAAGTCCATTGTATCCGCCAATGATCAGATCAATATCGCCATCGTTATCAAGAACACATGTAACTGGGTAATAGGAGTTTGTCCCAACATATCCTCCTGAATATATCGACGAAAACATTGAAGTATCTTCTTTGAATCTTGGCTGAAATTTCGTTCCAATATTTTGAAAGTATTTTATCCGGCTGGTTGACGTTGTACCAAGAATCAAATCTAAATCACCATCGCCATCAAGATCCGCAAAGTTTGGAGCGGAAAAACTGCTAACCGTCACTCCAGAAGGACTAAAAATCGAGTCCACCCTTTCCCAATATTGGGCATACGAAAGATTGCTTAGAAACATTATTATAACAAAAATGAAAGATACGCTATAAGCTTTTCTTGATTGTTGAAATTTGATTAGAGATTGGTTCACAATAATTTTCCAAAATAAAATTGAGAATAAATATAATTGAAGTATGAGGATCAGAAACTAATCGTTAAAGCTTGTAATTGCCGACTGCAGGTTATCGTAAACTTTAAAGACTCTGTTCATGCGAGTCATTTCAAGAGATGATTTCACATTTGGATTGCAAACTACAAGTCTTATGCTCCCCCCAACTTCTACTATTTTTTTTAGTGTTATTACGAGTACCCCCAGAAAAGTACTATCTATAAAATCGCACTCCGAGAAATCGACAAGGATTTTTTTCTCTCTCTTTTCAATTGCCTGATTAAGGAAATCTTTAAACTCATTCGCCATATAAATACTTGTACGAGTGAGCTTAACTCCTATTATGTAAATATCATGTGCTTTTTGTTCGGTAAAGTTCACTATTCCTCGAGTGCAAAGATAATAAATATTTATTTTTAGTCAATTATTAGTTGATTTCATTTCACCCAATAAAAACCGTCTAATTATCTGCAACTTGATTAAAATTCTTCCAACTGCAATAATTTTATGTTATTTTTCAGTCATGAGACAAAAAATTTACTCTATCATTATTGGGATTACTGCTTTTTTCTGGCAGAATGTTTATTCGCAAACCGATACAACAGTAATTTTCTCGGAAATTATGTTCAATCCAGTCACAACTTTTTCAAATAATGAATTTATCGAACTTTTTAACACGAGTTACACAGACACTATGAATCTTTCAGGCTGGAAAATTCGTTATGCGACCTCCACGCCTGATAACATTTCAAATGCAGGTTTTGGCCTGAAACTTGCCCCAAGACAATTTGCTGTCATTTTCGAAGCTGATTATACTGGTGGATATACGGTTCCGGCTAAATCACTTGTACTGAAAATTCATGACAATTTTTTTGGGACTTCAGGGATGGCAAATACCGAAGCGAGAGAATTAAAATTGATAAACTCGAAAGGTGATACAACTGCTTCATACACTTATTCGGTTCCCAATTCAACCGGCTATTCGGATGAAAAAATCATTATGATTGCGAACAACTTTGCAAGTAATTGGGCGAATAGTCTTGTGATTAATGGAACGCCTGGTGGAGCGAACAGCGTTTCTCCAAAGGAGTATGATCTCGGAGTTACATCCATTTTCTTTTCGCCGCCTGCACCTGTATTGAATGATTCAATTTCTATTAGTGCAATGATTAAAAATTTTGGGTTGAATGCAGCACAAAATTTTAATATTAAATTTTCTTATGACATAAATGGTGATTCCATTCCAGACATCCATTTGCCAAGCGTACCAATTGCCAATTTAACTGCAAGAGATTCTCTTTTGGTAAATGCACCTTCAAAAATAAATAAAATACTCAATCGTGTAGTTGCGTTTTGTTCAATTGAATTTTCGCAGGATGAAAATCTAGCAAACAATAATCTTGCACTTTCTATCGAACCTGGACTTTCTCCGAAGTCGACATTGATAAATGAATTCATGTTTGATCCTTTCACTGGCGAGCCCGAATGGATTGAGCTGTATAATAATACAGAAGGAACGATCAATCTAAAAAACTGGAAGATATCCGATGTTTTATTGAGACCTACTTTGACTACAATCGTTAATTCTGATTTCACTTTCCCACCTAGATCTTTTTTAATTCTTGCAACTGATACGACTGCAATAAAAAATTTCTACTCATCAATTCCTTCACAAATTTTACGCGTGAGTATTCCTGCATTAAACAATGATAAGGATGGTGTTGTTCTCTATGATCATCGAGGCGCGGTAATGGATTCTGTGTTTTATTTATCAAGCTGGGGAATAAAAGGAAATTCTCTCGAGAGAATTAGCTTGACAGAAAGTTCAACTAAACAATCAAATTGGGCTGCCTCGTTCGCCGACAGCGGAGGAACGCCGGGTCAAGAAAACAGCGCAAAAGATGCAAAAAGCTATCCTAGAAATTCTTTTGTAGTGAACGAAATAATGTTTGACCAGTTAAGCGGACTTTCCGAGTATGTCGAATTTTATAACACGACTTCCGATACAATAAATATTGCTGGCTGGCGATACACTGAAAATGGCGGGCTAACCTTGACACTTTCAAGTAAATTAAAAAAAATTCCACCAGGCGGATATGTAATTCTTTCTGCTGACTCGTCAAATTTAAAACATTTTTCTTACTTGAAAGAAACCTCTCCAGATTACCATGTAACAATTGCAAATCGTTCAGACCTTAGCTTATCAAATACTGAAGACATGGTGAAAATAATCGATCTATTTGGAAACACTGTTGACAGTCTCTTTTATCACACGAAGTGGAATAATTCAGAGATTGAAGATACAAAAGGGAGAGCACTTGAAAGAATTAATCCACTTCTTTCATCAACTGATTCAAAAAATTGGAGCACTTCAGTAAATATTCTTGGCGGTTCACCCGGAAAACAAAACAGCATTTTTACGAGGACTCTTCCTTCGCAATCTTCACTTGAGATCTCTCCTAATCCATTTTCACCTGATAATGATGGATTCGAAGATTTTACTATTTTCACATACAAACTTTCACAATCGATTGCATCAATCCGCATTAGAATTTATGACGGACAAGGGAGACTCGTTAGAACACTTTCAGACAATCAACCTAGCGGTGCTGAAGGATCCATAATTTTTAATGGGCTTGACGATAATAAACAGCCCTTGCGGATCGGTATTTATGCAGTGCTGCTCGAAGCAATTAATCAAACTAATGGAATTGTAGATAAAGTAAAGAAAGCATTAGTTGTTGCTCGTAAATTGAGATGATCATCAAATGATCAAAATTTTTGCTTCAATACTTCTTCTTTATTCCTTTGGCTTCACACAGACAATCCGGTTTCCAAATGAGTGGTTATTTAAAGTTGGTGATGATTCGAGTTACATACTA
Organism: uncultured Ignavibacteriaceae bacterium; assembly: GCA_964571865.1. GTDB lineage: Bacteria > Bacteroidota > Ignavibacteria > Ch128b > Ch128b > JAHJVF01. Next base: position 3,314 of record CAZNDS010000183.1, read on the forward strand.
ACAGACTTTAACGACTCTGATTGGAATAAAATCAGAGTTCCATCGCACTGGGAAAATTCGGGATTTGATAATTATGATGGATTTGCTTGGTATCGACTGCATTTTTCTGTTGATACCCAAAACTTAAGCGAAAATCTATTTCTATTAGTTGGCAAAGTTGACGATGCTGATGAGACTTATTTGAATGGAACACTAATCGGGGTGACAGGCAAATTTCCTCCGTTGCCGCAATCGAGCTGGAATCAACAGAGGGTATATCAAATTCCAAAAGGGACTTTAAAAAAGGATAATGTCCTTGCTGTGCGTGTCTACGATATGGGTTCGCCCGGCGGGATTCATTCAGGCGTTGTTGGAATTTTTACTAAATCAGATTATGAAAAAGATTTGAAGCTGGGTCCTGGTCCAAAGAAATCATTTTATCAATTAGTTACTTCGAACGGATTAATTGCGGCAGTTTACAACGAAAAACTACGCATAATTGAATATGCTTATCCTCACATTTTTGCCGCTTATGATTCTGCAAGAAAAGTATTACCCTTCATTAAAAACTTGAAGTTAGAAATTGATGACCCTCCTCGTTCCACTAAATACGAGAATAATTCACACGTAATTTTAGTTGAATATAAAAACTTCGATGTGAGGTATTTTACTTCATTCACTGAGGATAACAAAATTTTCTATATCACAATCGAAGGCGATGATGAAAAAATCGAAAATATAAACGTAAGCTACTCTCCTGGTACTAGTGAAATTGTCTCCGAAGAAATTATTAAGAAAAGAGCAGATGGTAAAACAGAAAAGTATTTTCTTTTTTCATTTAACGATTCGCTGCATAATAACTCGAGAACTCTTCTAAATGCAAAAGCTAAAATTCTTGCATCTTCTGACATTGCTGAAGAAGAGTTAAAATTTTCGCAGAAATTATTTGCAAGAACAAATATTCCAAAAAATTTGAGTAAAGATGAGAGGGATTTATTCGAGCAGTCAGTAACAGTTTTGAAAATGTCACAAGTTTCTCAAAGTGAAATTTTTCCACGATCACGCGGGCAAATTCTTGCTTCACTTCCCCCGGGGATGTGGAACATTTGTTGGATACGCGACGCTGCGTATTCAATTTATGCATTGACAAAACTCGGTTTATATAAAGAAGCAAGGGAAGCATTGAACTTTTTCATTAAGGCCGAAACGGGATACTACAAAAAATTTATTCACACAGACGGGATTGATTACGCACTGGAGTTGAAGAATCAGATTATAATGAAAATGGACCGAATATTGAATTAGATGGATTCGGACTTTTCCTCTGGGCTTTTTCGGAATATGTTAAACAAAGCAACGAGGAAAATTATCTCAATGAATATTTTGAAATAATTAAAAAGAAAATTGTGGACGTAATAATAAGATCAATCAGCGAGAACAATCTAATCAGAAAAGATTCAGGCCCATGGGAGCGGCATTTGCCCGGAAAACAATTCGCTTACACTACAATTGCATGTGCTAAAGGATTAATCTCGTTTGCCGAAATTTGCCGTTCACTAGACTCTGAATATTCAAAACAAATTATTGTTGAATACAATAGATTAATAAATGGTATTAAAACTTATTTAACGACTAAGAACAAATATCTTAAAGGAAACTTTGAATGCACAGATCCGAATGAGTACGATTATTTTGATGCTTCGACATTTGAGGTATTTAATTTCAATCTGATTAAAAGCAAATCTCTTTTTAGTTCTCACTTTAATAATTACGCCCTCAATTTAAGATTCAAAGAAAAACAGAGAGGTTTTTTTCGAATCAATAAAGGAGATTGGTACGATAGTCAAGAATGGATTTTTCTGAATCTTCGAATTGCGTCAGCATTAAAAAAATTCGGCGAATCCAAAAAAGCGAATCAACTAATTAAGTGGATCACCGAACAGTCAAAATTGAATTTTAACTTAATCGCCGAACTGTATGATGAAAAAACTTCTGCGTATGAAGGTGCCTGTCCGATGGTCGGATTTGGTGCGGGTGCAATTATCTCTTACTTTCTTAATGATTCTGAAATTAAAAATCGATGATTTTAATCGTAAATTTTCATCGAGCAAAAATCTCCGCAACAAACTAAACTTGTTAATCCGTTAGAGTACAAATCCGAAAAAAGCTGATTCGAAGTATAATATTTTGTACAAATTGCACTTTTTTCAAAACTCGTTTGTTCGTGTAGTGAGCGAAGCATACGAACACAGACAATCTTAATCTCAAATAAAACCTTTAAATAATCAATTCGAAGTTGTATTTTTCGTTAAATATCTTATTAATAAAACAAAAGAAGGAACAACAACCGGAAGAATTATTGAAACA
>CAZNDS010000184.1:0-5634 GCA_964571865.1 uncultured Ignavibacteriaceae bacterium
ACCCATTTTTGGTTTATTCTTGTAACATGTATTATCCTCACCAATTCACCAATGAGTTAAATGATTCAGTCTACCCAGGAAATTATTATTACCGTGACTCTCTTGTTCAGATTGATTCAACAATTTTTAGGGATTTATTCTATAACGTAATTCAATTCAAGAAAGTCAATGACGTACCGATTTTTATTAACGAATATGGCGGAAGAAGATTTAAGAAAGGATTCTTACTTTATCTAAAAGACTTACATTCGCTTTTTATTTCGGAGGGATTTCATTTCGCATATTACATTTGGAAAAGTGAGTGGGGCGATGTGAACGGTGAATCGTTTGGAGACTATAACTATCTCAAGGGATCAGATAGAAATTCAAATCAGGAAAATCATGAGAATGAATTAATGAATGAATTTAAACGGATATGGATTAGAAGATAGATTACGATTCAATCACACATACAGCTACAACATAATCGTCAGAATGTGATATGGATAACATAACTTTTTCTTTGATCTTTTTCTTTGTTTTAATACTAGGTTTCCCTTTAGCATCTCGTACAATTTCAATTTCTCTTAAGATAAATTCCTTGCCAAGACCAGTTCCGATTGCTTTGCTGAATGCTTCTTTTGCGACAAACCTTGCGGCAAAATGCTGTGAAGGTTTTGCTTTCGAGAGACAGTACTTCACTTCATCATCTGTAAAAACTTTTTTATAAAATCTATCACCATATCTTTCAATAATTTCTAACACTCGCTGAATTTCAATTATATCTATTCCGACACCGATTACCATGTTAAAATCCTTCAGCAAGTCCGCTGCCTCGGCGGTCTGTTGCTCCATAAATGAAATTATTTTTTATGTCAATCATAATTCCTTCCAATCTTCCCATGCTGTCACGCGAATTAAAAACATGTCCCATCTTTAACAATTTCTCTTTTACATCTTGAGTTAATGAAAAAGGTTCGAAATAAACTTCCTGTGGCAGCCATTGATGATGAATTCTTGGCATATTAATCGCCAGCTCGATATCCATTCCAAAATCAATAACATTCATAACTGCTTGAAGAACTGAAGTAATTATCATCGGTCCGCCTGGGGACCCAATTATTAGATATGGCCGGTCATTCTTCAAAATAACAGTCGGTGCCATGGAACTAAGCATTCTTTTATTTGGTTGGATCGAGTTTGCTTCAGAACCAATCAGGTTATACATATTTGGAACACCTGGTTTTATGCTAAAGTCATCCATTTCATTATTGAGTAAAAATCCTGCTCCATTGACAACAACATGTGAACCGAATGAACCATTTATAGTAGTTGTAACACTAACTGCATTCCCAAATTGATCGTATATCGAGTAATGAGTTGTCTCTGTACTTTCACGACTCTTCAATCCTTTCGTATCAATCAATTTGTTGTTCGATGCAAGGACTGAATCGATTGAGCAAAATATTTCTGATGCATATTCTTTGGACAATAATTTTTGGACTGGAACATTTACAAAATCAGAGTCTCCCAGATATTTAGAGCGATCGAAGTAGCAACGCTTCAGAGTTTCGATTAAAAAATGAAGATGCCTGCTGCTATGATAATCCTCTTTTGAAAGCACTAAGTTTTCAAGGACGTTTAGTGCTTCTATTAATGCTACTCCTCCTGAGCTTGGGGGACCCATTGAAATTATTTTATGACCACGATAACTGCCAAACACAGGTTTTCTCTCGATTGGTTTGTAATTAGTTAGATCAACCAACGAGATAAAGCCGCCATCATTATTCATTTGTTCAACGATTAAATCTGCAGTTTTTCCTTTATAAAATCCGTCAAATCCTTTCTCACGAATTCGCTTGAGAGTTTCTGCAAGATCGTTTTGAATGAGAAGTTCTCCCTCGGCAAATTTTTCTCCATTCTTCGTGAAAATCCTTTTTGAAGAAGGAAAGTTTTTAAAATTCACATAATTCCAATTAAACGATGAGGCCAGTTCATGATTTAATAAAAATCCTTTTTCGGCAAGCTCAATTGCGGGTTGAATCACTTCTTCTAATTTCATTGTTCCATATTTATCGAGCGCATATAACATTCCGGCAACACTTCCAGGTACGCCCGCAGAAGTTACTCCTTCAGTGCTCATTTTTGGAATCGGGATTAAATTCGAATCGAGATACATATTACGATCAGCAGAAGAAGGAGCTTTCTCTCTATAATCAATGGAAGTAGCGAAACCATCGTTTCTAACAAAAACAAGAAATCCACCGCCGCCTATATTCCCTGCAGCCGGATACGTTACAGCCAGTGCGAACCCAACTCCAACAGCTGCATCAATTGCATTTCCACCTTTTTTCAGAATTTCAATCCCAACTTTGGTAGCTAAATCACTTGCAGTGACAACCATCCCTCTGGTTGAGCGAATAGGCTTAGAAGAAATTGCATCATACTGAAAAAAGATGAGTAAGGTCCAGATGAAAAATACTGCTACAAATAATTTACTAATGAATTTCACTCGAAGAATCTCACCTTCGTATCTACTCTAATGCCGCCAGTTTTCATCTGATTTAGTAAGAGTTCCGTGATTTCATTTAATCGATTCAATGAATTTCGCAAATCTTCATAAACCTTTTCGTCATAAATGATTTTGCCTACGTTATTTTTTTGCTGTTGAGTCTGCTCTAAAAACGAATCGAGTTTTTCCGTTAAATCATTCATTCGTGTAACAAGTTTTTCTGTTTCATGTAAGGTTAATTTTATTGACGCAGAATTTTCACTTAGAAGTGTGTTCAGCTTTCTCGATGCCTCGGCAGAATTCCTTACTATTTCATTTATATCATTTTCATTGGTTACAAGGATCTTATCTAATTTCATAGATATCTGTTCGAAATTTGTAACTGCATTGCGTAAACTTACAAACAACTTCTCATCACTAATATTCTCCGAAACTTTCTCGAGTAATACTTTTAAATCTACAATAATTGATTTTAATTCAATCTCAACATTACCAATCATCTGAAGTGCGCCAGGAATGTCAGTTGCTAATTTACCTTCAAGATTATTGTTTAAGTCGAATAAATCATTATTATATCCGGGAAATATTTCAATTTTCTTTCCGCCCATTAGATCCATCATCTCAACTCGTGCCTTTGCATCCGATTTTAATTTTACATCGTTTGGCAGCATTCCACTTACCAAAACAAAACCACCTTCAGCTGAGATGTCGGTTACTTTTCCCTTCTTTACTCCATTGACAGTGATGTGGTCTCCATTTTCAAGTCCCGAAACTGAATTGAATTTCATCCTCACAGTGTAACTGTCACCAGCAAGTGTGATTCTTTTAGCCCAGCCAAGAATCCAAATAAAAACCAACAGTGCAACTATTACAGTGATCCCGACTTTAATGTTTGTTTTTCTACTTTCTTTCATTTTAAAAACTCTCTGTGAACTAATTTATAAAATCTGTCAACATGATAACTGTCGATTCGCTTTGTATTTTCAAGGGAATCGAAAAATTTTAATATTTCTTCGAGCTCCTCTTCTGAATATTTTTCATTCTTAATATTCAAGATAAGCTTATCAAATGCAATACTAAGTTTATCCTCCAGTCCAATCTGTTCCGCTTTTATTAATAGTGAGCTTTTCAATTCATTGATATGCTTCTTCGCTCAAAAAAGTCAAAGTAGCTTTTGCTATCCTGCTTGTTGAACTAGCATAATAAGCAACAACGCCAATAATAATTACTGTCACAAATAATGAAGCGATAAAAATCCTTTGCCTTATTTTATTGTTCATGTTTTGTTAGTAGTACTGATGTAATTCTGTTGTTTGCAATTTCTTTAACCTGCAGTTCATATCCTTTTAGCTCAAAACGGAAATTCTTTTTTGGTATTTCACCTAAAGTATGAAATATAAATCCGCCAAGTGTATCGTACTCTGATTCGTCTTCTCTTAGACTTTCATTAAGCAAATTTTCGAATTCTTCAATTGGAATTTTTGCATCTATTAAAAAGGAATTTTCATCCAATTTTTTGCAATACTCACTTTGTTCATCCGATTGACTGAATTTACCCATTATCTCTTCGATAATGTCTTCAAGTGTAACTAAACCGGCAGTTCCTCCAAATTCGTCGACAACGATTGCTATGTGAACTTTCTTTGATTGAAAGTCCTTGAACATCTCATCAATTAATTTAACTTCAGGAACAAATAATGGCTGTCTGAACAATTTTTGGAGTGAAAAATACTGAAGCGAGTTCTGTGTCGAGTAATAAGGTAAAAGATCTTTTGCGTAAAGAATTCCAACAACGTTATCAATATTGTTTCTATAAACTGGAATCCGTGACCGCTTGTGAGCCAAGATTGTTTGGATCACAGTTTCAAATGATGAATTGATTTCAAGAGCTACCATCTCAGTTCGGGTTGTCATAATTTCCCGTACAGTTGTGTCGCCAAATTCGATAATACTATGAATAAGACTATGCTCTTCAGATTCAAGTGCACCGTGCTCTTTGCCGAGGTCCGCAAGTGTTTTAAGTTCATCACTGCTAATAACCATTTTCTTTTTATCAATTACAATCCGTTTTTGTAACAGTCTTGTCATATGAAAAAATAAAAAAGTAATAGGTGCAAGAAGCGTGAAAATCCAACTCAATGGATACGATGCAATTACGGAAAATTCGACTGGGAATTTATTCGCGACAATTTTTGGGAATATTTCTGCAATAATTAGAACGACGATAGTAAGAACAATAATTTCGACCGCAAGTACGATATCAAAATTAAGATTGAAATAATTTGCTAACTTTAGTGTGAGCAGTGCTGCTGTTAAGGAAATTCCGACATTAGCGATATTGTTCCCGATTAAAATCGTGATCAAGATCTTCCTCGGATATTCAAGTAAGCGCGAGATTAGTTTAAATGCGTATGGATTTTTTTTCTTAATTAATTTTAATCGTTTCTCATCCAGTGAGAATAAAGCAACCTCTGAACCTGAGAAAAATGCGGATAGACTAAATAATAAAAGAAAAAGTGCGAGAAATACTATCCAACTTGAATACAATCCATCATCCTAAATTTGTTCAACATATTTATTTCTAGAAAGGAAGATCTTCATCGGGAGTCGCATCTGTATCAGCTGAAGCGGCTGTTCGGGTTTCGTCTGAAGCATCATCTGATTGAGCGTCAGCTTCCGCTACGGCTCTTTCAAGAAGAATTATATTCGATCCAACAATTTCCGTAACCCAGCGCTTATTTTGATTTTTATCGACATAATTCCGTTTGGATATTCTCCCTTCGACATAAACTCTCTTACCCTTTTTGAGATTTTCCTTCATTCTTTCGGCAAGATTTCCATAGCAAACTATGTCGTGCCAAGTAGTGTTTTCCTTCCAATTTCCTTCAGCATCTTTGTAGGGTTCGTTCGTTGCGAGAGAGACTGTGAGAACTGCTAATCCAGTATTGGAATACCGAACTTCAGCGTCTTTTCCAGTGTAACCAATCAGCATTACTTTATTTAATGAACTTGCCATTTTCTCTCCTTACTTAATGAGTATAAATTTTTTCGTGATATTGTAGCTTCCAAGTGATACTCTATAGTAATAACTTCCTGAACTTCAGGAAGTTATTACTATAGAGTATCACTTGGAAGCTACAATA
>CAZNDS010000185.1:0-5632 GCA_964571865.1 uncultured Ignavibacteriaceae bacterium
CGGTGGACAAGACTTACTATATATTCAAGCTGTATAGAGTTTATTCGTGTTCAAAACATTCAAACTTATTTTCAATTAGTTTCACAAATAAAAGCGGAGGTATTTGCCTGTCTTTCGCTCTTAGGTGAGTTTACGACAGGTTTTACTTGAATGATAATGTCTTAAACATTTTCTTTAGTAATTAAAAATCTTTGGAGAAGTAAGCATGAAAAATTTCGTATTTACAATAATTATATTTTTTTTGTTTTTGTAGTAATTAAATGCCATGATAGTCAAGGTCCTATTATTTATAATAATGAACTAGAGTTTAACAGTGTTGATAGTCTTGATATCCTCTTAGAATCTGATCCTTTAACACAAGAATTAATTTACATACGTTCAGACATTACTGAACGTGTTAATCGAGGATTAAACATTAATTTTACATTGGAGAAACTAAGGCAAGCATATTCGGAAAATAATACCGAAATAATACTTTTATATATGGAACTCTCTATGGAAGAAGCAGAGAAATTATCAGAACGTTTAACTGCTATCGGGGACTCTTTGTTATTAAAATATCCAGAATTAAATAGTTACATCGATACTTTAGAATGTCAAACATGTTCAGTTGACAAATTTTTCGAATATTATTATGCTTTTACAGATACCTCTTATATTAATAAACGTTTTAGTTGTAGATGGGGTCCATATATTGCTACACTTATCGGGTGTACAAAGCTTGGGCCAATATTGTATTGGCCTTGCGCGTATGCAGCTATGTGTGGATGGTGTTCAGGTGGAATCGCAGACGATATCTGCTCACTGAACTTAGAGAAGGTTCAACATGATAGACCTAATCACGATTTGACCTGGGCTAATAGTAAACACCTTTATTTTAAAATACCAAGGAGTTAGTACCATGGAAACTGCATTAATGATTATTTTGGTAATTATTTTTGGGATATGGAGTATCATTAGAACACGGTATAACACGAAATCCATTCAAATATTAGATTTAACGATGATATCAATATCTCTTGCTATTTTAATTTTCACAGCCCTTACAGTTGAAGAGAAACGATATCTTGCCATCGTTTTCATTTTACTAGGACTTAACTTTATTCTTAAAAAAATAAAAGGACAGAGTTTAAAAAATTGAGGTAAGAATAATTAAATGAGTAAAGCAGAAAAATTTTTTTCATTTTCTGCTTTACTCGTCTTTTTTCTTTTTCACCAAAGTTACGTCAATTACTATTAATCTTAATATCCAATACTTTTTTGGAAGTACTGTGCACCTTAATTAGAATTTTTTTTTCTTAATGTTTGAATTTTTGATCTTCACGTTATCGGGAACAAATTATAAATTGCCTTGTACGCTGCTAATAATTAACTTTGAATTGTTATGAAGACAATGAATTTATTTTTCGCGTTGCTGCTTTTTTCGGCCGTATCATTTGCACAAACTCCGTATGAATTTTTACGGCTCGATGCCAGCGCCCGCTCGGCTGCACTCGGCGGAAGTTTCATCACAAATGCCGACGACCCGAACGTGATATTTTACAATCCCGCCGGTATCGGTTTTATAAAAAAGAATTTCGCTTCTGCAGGATTCTTTAAAAATCTTCTTGATGTAAATTCAGGCTATTTATCCTATACACCTTATCTCAAAGGTATTGGAAGAGTTGGATTTGGCGTAATTTACACGAACTATGGCAGCTTCGATCTCATTGATGATTTCGGGAATAAGAGCGGGACTTTTGGAGCTAACGACGTAGCAGCGGTTTTTAATTACAACAACAGCTTTCAGAAAAATCTTTTTTACGGAGTAAATGCCAAGCTGATCTATACAGGTGTTCACGATGTCAGTTCATTTGCTGCAGCACTGGATTTTGGTATAACTTACTTCGATCGCGAGACTCAATTCGGTGCGGGCGTTTCAATTCAAAATGTTGGGACACAGCTAAAAAGTTTTTACGACAAAAAAGAAAAACTGCCTCTTGATATCAAGTTCGGTATCTCAAAAAAATTAGATCATCTTCCGCTCAGACTTGAATTAACATTGAATAAATTGAACGAAGATGCTGCAAGCATTACTTCCAGATTAAAAAATTTCTCCGTTGGTGGAGAATTCTATCTAAGTGATGTGATCCATTTTCGGCTTGGATACAATAACGAAAAACGCCGTGAGTTAAAAATCGGACCAACTGCAGGTATCGCAGGTTTCAATGCAGGATTGGGTATAAACATTTATGATTACAGATTTGATTACGGAATGTCCTCACTCGGCTCCATCGGATTATGGCATCGAGTGAACTTGAGTATGACACTTTAGTCGCTACCCTTCAATTTTATAAAATTAAGCCCGACGAATTGTATGATTAGTCGGGCTTTATTTTTGATCATTTAATCTTTAAATATTTTAATCTTTTAATTTTCTTTTAATCATAAGTCACTTTTTCAATTCATTCGCCTCTACTACAGCTATTGCTGCCATATTAACTATATCATTCACATCGCATCCTCTTTGAAGAACATGGATTGGCTTGCTCATTCCCATTAGAATTGGACCAATCGCCTCAGCGCCGCCAATTCTCCAAAGTAATTTATAAGCGATGTTACCTGAATCAAGACTTGGGAATACTAAAACATTTGCATGTTTTTTCATTCTTGAAAAAGCGAAATCCTGCGGCAGTATTGGCGGATAAACCGCGGTATCTGCCTGCATTTCACCATCGACTATGAGTTCAGGTGCTTTTGCTCGGATTATGTCAACCGCTTTAGCAACTTTTTTACTTTGTGGATAAGGTGTACTCCCAAAATTACTGAATGACAACATTGCAACTCGAGGTTCAATGTTAAATCGCTTTGCAGTTTCTGCTGAAAGGATCGCTATGTCTGCTAAATCCTCAGAGGTTGGATCTACGTTTACAGTTGTATCAGCAAAAAAGTATGCGTCGTCTTTAACTAACATAATGTAAAGACCGCAGACTTTATTTACGCCTTTTCTAAGTTTGATGACTTCAAGAGCAGGACGAATCGTATTTGGATAACTTGATGCTAATCCGGAGATCAATCCATCTGCGTGATCCATGTGCACCATCATCGAACCATAATAATTTCGAAGTCTCATCTTCTCTTTTGCATCAAGCATTGTAACGCCTTTTCTTTGCCTGAGCTTGTAAAATTCTTCAATGTAACTTTCAAAATGTTCTGATTCCTGTGGATTGATGATTGTGAATCCTTCATCATCAATATTGTTTTCTTTTATGAGATTTTTAATTTCATCCACGTTTCCCAGCAGGATTGGATGAGCGATTTTTTCATCAACAAGGATCTCGCTCGCCTTAAGAATTTTTACTTGATTCCCTTCAGGGAAAACAACTCTTCGCGGTCTGCCTTGAGCTTTATCAATCGCAACCCGGATAATCTGTTTGGAGATTCCAAGTCTCTGCAGCAATTGTTGTTTGTAATCATCCCAATCTTCGATTTTCTTTCTTGCAACTCCCGTATCGATTGCTGCCTGTGCGACTGCGGGTGCAACATAGATCAGTACTCGAGGGTCGAAAGGTTTTGGGATAATATATTCTTTACCAAATTTGATTGGTTCGCCGCCGTATGCGCGCACAACCGATTCCGGTACTTCTTCCTTTGCAAGTTTAGCAAGTGAACGTGATGCCGCTAATTTCATCTCATCATTAATTGCAGTTGCACGAACGTCCAAAGCACCACGAAAGATAAATGGGAATCCGAGAACATTATTTACCTGGTTTGGATAATCCGAGCGACCGGTTGCCATAATAATATCTTCACGAGCAGAGGTTGCGTCTTCATAAGTAATCTCTGGATCAGGATTTGCCATTGCCATCACAATTGGATCCTTTGCCATCGATTTGACCATTTCTTTCGTCACGCAGTTTCCAACCGAAAGTCCAACAAATACATCCATCCCTACAAATGCTTCTGCAAGGGTTCTGGCTTTTGTATCGGAAGTATAAACCTCCTTGAATTCGTTCATTCCTTCTTTACGACCTTTGTAAATGACTCCTTTTGTATCGCACATTATGATGTTCTCTTTTTTAACGCCAAGAAGAACATAAAGATGGGCACACGCATTCGCCGAAGCACCTGCACCATTGAATAAGACTTTTATTTTATCAAGTTTCTTTCCGGCGAGTTCGCATGCGTTAAGAAGTGCAGCTGCGCTAATGATTGCGGTACCATGCTGATCGTCATGGAATACCGGGATATTCATCGTTCGTTTAAGCTCTTCTTCTATGTAAAAACATTCAGGCGCTTTAATATCTTCAAGATTAATTCCACCGAAAGTCGGTTCAAGCAATTGAACGCATTTTATAACTTCTTGAACATCTTTTGTTTTGATCTCAATGTCAAAGACATCTACGTCGGCAAATTTTTTAAATAAAACTCCTTTACCTTCCATTACAGGTTTGCCTGCATGAGGACCAATATCGCCCAGACCAAGAACTGCGGTCCCGTTGCTGATTACCGCGACTAAATTTCCTTTTGCCGTGTACTCATAAACTAACTCATCATCCTTGGCGATGTCGCGGCATGGTTCGGCTACTCCCGGTGTATATGCTAAAGATAGATCTCGCTGGGTTTGACATGGTTTAGTTGGAATTACCTCTACTTTTCCCTTACGACCAGTACTATGGTATTGAAGGGCTTCCTCTTTCTTAATTTTCATTTTTTTCTCCAAGATTTGATAATTTGAATTGACCTATCATTGATGGGCAAAATTTATAGTACAAAATTAGAGATACTTAGAGGGAAATGCAATGAATTAGGTTTTACAGTAAGTGTAAAATTACTTTAAATCATTTTTTTGGCTTAAGAACACTGTCAGGATTTCCTTTTTGAAATAGTTTTTTCAAAACCTTTGTATCAGTCGATTTTTCCGGATTATAGATCAAAATTTTGTAATCAATCGTAGTGTCTATATAAGCATATTGCATTTTATAATTGGCATTTGGAGAAGGTTTAATTTTTAAGATTTCATATTGGATTTTTGGATTTTCTTTTAGGAGTTTCTCTAAATGATCATTAAGCTTTTCTTTTGTAAGACTGTCGGCTTCAATGTAGATTTTTGGTTTATGCTGGGAGTAATTAAACTCAACCATAAAAAAAATGAGGATGATTGGCAGAAGAAGAAAAAAGTTTTGACTTTTCATTTTCTAATCCTATTTACCTAAAATTACTTTTATTGAACTTGAAGAAGATTGAAATGTTGCAAATAAAAAAGCTCCACCTTTAAATCAAGATGGAGCTTTAACTCAATGAACAATTTCACAAAACATCATTTGAGCAATTGCATTTTTTTAACGCTTGTGAATTTACCCGCCCGTAATTTATAAAAATAAATTCCGCTCGCCATATTAGAAGCATCCAATTTCACCTCATACTCGCCGGAAGGTTTCACTTCATCAACTAATTTCGTTACTTCTCGTCCAAGCATATCAAAAACTCTCAGTGTTACATATTCACTTCTTGGTATTGAATACTTAATACTTGTAATTGGATTAAATGGATTCGGGTAATTCTGCCACAATCCAAAAACCATTGGGAGTGTTGTACTCGAAATATTCAAAGTAGAAATAGCTGGATTTGAAATTATAATCTTATCTCCTTC
>CAZNDS010000186.1:0-5631 GCA_964571865.1 uncultured Ignavibacteriaceae bacterium
GTTGAATGCAAAGCTCGATATCATTCTCGAAGAGATAGAACTTCAAAAAAGACACCGAAGAGAGTTGGAAGATTTAAAAGATGATTTAATGAGAGTCGGAAAAGATGTTTATCAGACTGCAGTCGAAGAGTTAGATCAAATTCACGATTACGTCAACTCAAGAGATATTCTCCATTTCGGCAAGTACATGCTGAGGAATGTGAACACGATCAGCAGGGTGATCCAGCAGTTAGAGAGTGCTAAAGATTTTCTGACCGATGCATCACCATTGATAAGAGAATCGATTATTGACTTTATGGAGAAATTAGATGAGTTCGATCGAAAAGGATATTTCGAATTCATAAAAGAGCTAGGAAAAGTTTCTGATAAGGTTGTTACGTCTTTTTCTGTCGATGACGTGAAAAGTCTTGGCGATAATGTTGTAACAATTTTAAATACTGTAAAAAATCTCACCCAGCCTGATATGCTTCACACAGTCAACAATGCAATCAATGTTTACAAGAAGCTTGATATCGAAGTAACAGAAAAAGTTACGCTTCTGTCATTATTAAAAGAACTTAATGATCCGGAGACAAAAAAAGGTTTAGCGTTTGCAATAAGATTTTTGAAAAACTTTGCAAATGAACAAGTGGTATCGAATAAACGAGACAATCATTTTACACAATTAAACTAAAGGAAATATCTATGGCTACAAAAGAAATACTCGGCAAATCACTTGAGATTGATGCCGACGGCAATCTGAAAAATTTATCAGATTGGAACGAAGACATAGCGAAAGAATTCGCAAAGGAAGAAGAAATCAACGAATTAACAGACCGCCATTGGGCGGTAATAAATTACATGCGTAAGGAATTTCAGGAAAAAGGAGACGCACCATCTATTCGTAAATTAACGAAAGAAAGCGGCGTCGATACGAAAGAACTTTACGCATTATTCCCAAAAGGTCCGGCAAAGAAAGCTGCTAAAATCGCTGGTCTGCCGAAACCAAAAGGATGTATTTAATCTGTATCGATAAAAAGTATTTTAATATCATATTTAATAGGAGTAAATAATGTCAAACGGAACTTACGAACCAATTAAAAAAGTTTCGATAGTTGTTTCTCGAGGTTCTCTCGAAGGCGTTTATCCGGGTTTAATCATGGCAAATGGTGCAAGAATGGAAGGAATTGAAGCAACTCTTTTCTTCACATTCTTTGGACTTCATGCTGTTATTGAAAAAAAGATGGATAAGATTAAAGTAGCGACAGTTGGAAATCCTGCAATGTGTGTTCCATCGGCAATGGGACCTGGATTACCAACATGGATGGGTGCAATTCCAGGCATGTCGTGGTTTGCAACAGGAATGATGAAGAAGGAAATGGAGAAGATCGATATTCCACCCGTGCGAGAATTCATTGAAATGATCCACGATGCCGGCTGCGAAATTTATGGATGTAAAGCAACAGTCGATATGTTTCATCTGACAAAAAAAGATTTTTGTCCGCAAGTCGATGGTATCATCTCTGTTGGTGAGTTTTATGAGAAATCGGCTGGTGCTCAGATAATTTTTACATAAGACTGTTAAAGAAAAGCGAATATCTCGATTCATTTTGATGGATCGATCATCAAAAAAACAAAAACATAGAAGAGAGGAATTTATGCGTCTAAGGATGTTAATAATATTTTTCTTGATCTCATGCGTTATTCTGCCTGCCTCAAATCACGGAATATATCTGCATGTTGTATCAAATATTAAGGATGATTTTAATAAAGTTGGAGAGGAATTAAAAACAAAATTAAGATCTGCTGGATATGATATATTATATTTCGATGATGTATCTACTCCGGATATAGTTAGACCAAAAAAAGAAGAGCATTGCGGATTCAGAGCGAAATTAATCGTTGTAAGTTCTGATGATTATACCAAAATGCTAACCTCAAAAGGGAATCAGTACTTAATTGGAGCTTTTTTGAGAGTCGGGATTTTTGAAACTCCTGAAGGTGTACAAGTTTCGATTGCAGATCCCGAAACAATAAACAGGATTATTTTTAATAATTTATGGGAGAATGATCGAAAAACTGAGTACGAGCAGATCATTTCTAAAACAAAAGAATACAAATCGAAATTTATTAAAACAATCCATTCAATCAGCAGCGGCTCTAAAATAGAAAAAGCCATGGAGCCAATTCGGAGTGCTAAAGATTTGCGTGAATCATCCAGAGATATGTTTATAATGGTTGGAAAAATGACATTTTTCAACGACGAAGATCAATTCCCTATGGTTTATTCGAGAAAAAATAATGACGGAAAAGAAGGGATTGAAAAACTGCTAAATGAAATTCAAGTTAATTTAAAAAACTTTAAACCAACGAAAGATGATGTTGAGTACAGATATGTTGCTTCACCAGAAGTATTAAAATGGAAGATAATCAGTAAAGTTTATTCTCCAGATTCGTTTGCGGTCGTGCTTGGTGTGACTAGACCTCAGACTGAAGGGTTATCTTTTCACATTTGTGGAACGAGACGAGAGACGAAGCAAAATAAATGTCCGGGCATCGATCATGTCACTGCATATCCTATTGAAATTCTGATAATCCAAAATCAGGGTGAACTTCAGGTTTATACGGCTCGAGAGATGTTCAGAATGGCTATGTACTTTTGGGATGCAGGAAAAATGGCGTTTATGAATCATATGAGTATGCCTTCGATTCTGGACGAATCAATTCGTATGGCTTTGCTTGGTAAATATTATAAACCAGATTAAATCTGCATCAAACGATGAAATTTTATTTAAACCCACAATTAACTGTTCTTATAATTAACAAACTAATACAATTAAGTTACAGGAGTAAATCTATGAAGTTAATCCTAAAAATTTCTTTTTTACTTGTTTTATTTACAACATTGACTTTTGCCCAGACGGGAACGCGGCTGGTTGACTTTAATGCGAAGTCAATTGGGAGAGGTGGAACAAGTATCGGAACATTCGATAGCCCTGCTTTAATGATGAACAATCCTGCAGGGATTTCTTTTCTGTCAAGCTCTATTTTAGATGCAAACATTTCTCTAATGTTTCCATCAATTCATTTTACCAATACATTAAATGATGCGGATGGCGACAAAAATGTTTTTCCATTACCGGCACTTGGTTACGTGAACAAATATCCGGAAAGTGATTTCACATGGGGAGTCGGATTTTTCACTGCTGGTGGTATGGGTGCGGATTTAAAACTAAAACATGCCCTTTATCGCGATCAAACCGGAAATTTTGTATTGCAAGAATATCATTCTCAGCTTGCATCAATGCAAGGAGGAATTTCTGCCGCGTATAAATTCACAGAAAATATATCTTTGGGTGTCAGTCTGCATGGTGTATACAGCATGTTTGAATTCTGGATGCCATACTCACTTGATCCATTGATAATGAAGGGTATCGCAATGCCTGGAATGACATTCGGTCAATTATTCGCAGCTCCTCCTACAGTTGGTGGTTTTGGATATGATGAAGTTACAGCATCTGCAAAGATGAGTGACCTTACTGCAATTGGATTCAATGGAAAAATTGGTTTAGCATATAACTACAACGATCAATTTTCATTTGGATTAAGCTACACAATGCCGACACCACTAACTTACAAAAATGGCAAAGCAAAGATGGATATGACATATCAATTCAACGATGCGTTTGCCAAGGCAGTTCAGGGATATAAAATGCTTAATCCTGGTGCAACTGATGCACAAGCACAAGCGGCTGTGATGGCGCAATTCGGTGCAATGGGTATTGACCTAACAAAAGGTGTTGCTGCAGATTACGATTTAAATGTTGATTTAACTTTTCCACAGTCAGTTGGTTTCGGTGTCTCTTACAAACCAATGGCAAATCTTAATTTGGGACTTGACATCGAATGGATTAATTGGAAATCTGCTTTCGATAAAATGACAATTAAATTATCTAATGGTGTTAATCCAAACATCAATAAAATGCTTGGAAATAACGGCACATTTGACTTAGAATTCCCATTGAATTGGAAGAATTCTTTTATTGTAAAATTCGGTGGTGAATATTTGGTCAATCATGACCTTACATTCCGATTGGGATTTGCACATGGAACTAATCCAGTTCCGGAAGAAACAATCTTTCCAGTATTCCCTGCAATTGTTGAAAATCATATAACGATCGGTGGTAGTTATAAAGTAGCAAAACCGCTTACTGTTCATTTTGCCTACGAAATGGCATTGAATAATTCTTTAACTGCTGCCAAGCCCAGTCTGATTGCTAATGAATATGATGGTAGTACGAGTAAACTTGGAACAAGTATCGGTCACTTAGCTATATCATATAACTTTTAATTAAAGATCGTATTCTCTCCTCACAGAACCAATCGTTCGAATATAAGAATGGTTGGTTCTTTTATTTTAAAGAAGTTTAAATCTCAGCCTTAATACTTCGTTTTCAAAACTTGTCGAGATGATTTTGAACTGACCAATTTCAGATGTGTTTTTTACGTGCACTCCGCTGCAGGGACATGCATCGTAATCATCGATTTTTATTATGCGTAAGGTATCCCCCGCATCATCGGGAAGTTTTTCTAAATTAAAAAGTTTTTCTGCTTCGTTTCGAGAAATGAACTCTTCAAACACTTCACAATTTGAGTCGATCACATCATTGACACGAGTTTCAATTTCGGCAATCTCCTCTGAAGTGATCTCTCGGTTAAATCTGTAATCACATTTCGATTTTTTCTTTTCGATGTGCGCACTGAACGATCTGCCGCAGTTGAACATTCTAACCATGGTTTGATTCAAAATGTGTTCAGCAGAATGCATCCTCGGATCGTAATCTTTTTTCATTTTTAGTTTTCTCTGTTATAAAGTTACAATAACTTTCCCGATGGTTTCGCCTGATTTTAATCGTGCGACTCCACGTGGAAGCTGATCAAATGGAAAACGTTCGCCAATGATTGGTTTCGGCAGATTTAGCTTTAGAATTTCCGGAAGCATTCCTTTCAACATTTCAACTCTATCATAAATCCAAATCAGATTAAATCCGCTTACAGTTCTATTTTGCTCGATTATGCTTAAAGTATCAATCATTGGCCGTGTGATGTAATTGAAAAGCAGTTTAAAATAATTTGAGCCAAGCTTCCCTATTGAGAAACTCGCTCCACCATAAATTATCATCTTTCCAGTTGGAGAAATTAAATTGAATTTATCTTTCAATCCTTTCCCTCCGACGGCTTCCAAGACAATATCAAGCGAGCGGTCGTTCAATGCATTTTGCAGATTGCTTTTGAAGTTTTTGTCTCTTAATAAAACTTCATCGTAGCCCTCTAATTTTGCAAATCGAATTTTTTCTGCTCTGCCTACAACTCCGATGGTATAAGCAGAAAACTTCTTTGCAATTCTATTGGCATAAATTCCAACTCCACCGGCGGCACTTTCAATTAGAACCGTATTGCCAGGTTGAAGATTCCCTAATCTTATTAATGCATAAAATGCTGTGAGTGAGTTTATAATAAAGCTTGCTCCTTCATCGAATGTCCAATTGTTCGGTATCTTTAGGACATAACGACGGTCGATATTAACGTGGGTGGCATAACTGCCAAATTTACTGACGCTCATCACTCGATCACCGATTTGAAAATCATTAA
>CAZNDS010000187.1:0-5604 GCA_964571865.1 uncultured Ignavibacteriaceae bacterium
ACTCTTACATATTTTTCTCTCGAGGGAAGAAAACGGAATACTAAAAATGTTCGTTAAGAAAACGAAAAAGGAGTAAATATGACTTTAGAAAAAATAAATGAACTCATACAAAAATATGAGAATGGTTATTCACTTTTTTCACAAGCATTAAATAAATTTCCCAAAGAAGCTCTAAATTGGAAACCGAGTGAAAAAGAATGGTCAGCGGCTGAAGTTGTTCAGCATTGTGCAGACAGCGAAACAAATGCTGCGATGCGTATCAGATATTTGATTGCAGAAAAAGATCCATTAATAGTTGGCTACGATCAAGATCGGTGGGCATCGGTTTTTAATTATCAAGATTTGTCGGTTGAATCAGCACTGAAACTCCTCGAAGCGGTAAGATCGCATACCTTTATCTTAATAAGAAATTTTACTGAAACGGATTGGCAAAAAGTCGGAAAGCATTCAGAATATGGAACTTACTCCGCAGAAAAATGGCTTGAGTTATATTCAAATCATTTGAAAGTTCATACCGAACAGTTGAATAGAATATATTCACAATGGGAAAATAGAGCTAAATGATTCTTCCATTACGAAATCACAAAATATTTTATAATGACCAAGGAAGCGGTAAACCACTTCTGTTGGTTCATGGTTTTCCACTATCGCATAAAATTTGGGAACCGCAAATTAATTATTTTTTGAAAAATGGTTTTCGGGTGATTGCTCCTGATCTTAGGGGATTTGGAAATTCAACAGCACCGAGTGAATTATGGGGAATGAATGATTTTACTGATGATATAATTTTGTTACTCGACTATCTAAGAATTGAACAGTGTGCAGTTGGCGGTATGTCAATGGGTGGATACATTCTATTCAATTTATTGGAAAGATATCCAAATCGAGTTTCAAATGCGATTTTTATTGCAACTAAATCGAGTGCTGATGATGAGGCAACGAAAGAAAAGAGAAACAAACTTATTTCTTCAGCAAAAGAAAATGGAATTAAATCGGTTACAGATGCTTTCAAAAGTATTTTGTTTGCAGAACATATTTATTCGGAAAATATTTCCCTCGTCGATGAAGTCGAGAAAATTATGATGGGTACATCCGTGGATGGAATAATAGGCGGGCTGACTGCAATTAGAGATCGCAAAGATTATGTCGAGAAATTGAACGATGTTAATATCCCGGCTTTGGTTTTGCATGGTGACTCCGACAGAGCTGTTCATCAGGATAATGCGGTCGTTACTGCGAACGGATTGCCGAATGCGAAATTGAAAATCGTAAAGGAAGCCGGACACATGGTAAATATGGAAGCAGCCGAAGAAGTAAATGAGGTGATATTGCAATTTTTAACTGAAGTTACGCAACGATAACTTTTGACCATTCTTAATCGGTTCTCTCGACCTGCCCGCCACACAAACAAAACGAGGCAGGCGGGTACGTCCCTATTCGATTTTAAATCTACTTCCCATCGGGACTACTCGAGAACCTACAAAAAGTGAATGGTTTTCGAGTATCCCGACTATGAATAGTTCTGAATGTAAGTCGGGATGTATCGAGAAAACGACAATCTGCAACACCCTGCGCGGCGGGCTGATTAGACCGATTTTCGCAGATTTACTCAAGCAGCGATTCAATTTTATGCAGATAAAACTTGTTATTTTTCTACTTTAATTTTTTCGTCTTCCTCGCAGATGAAAAGTTTTCTAAATCATAATTGATCAATTTATCAGGCATAGGAAGTTTTGCAATTTCGACTTTCGACTCGTTGTAAAATTGAGTTGCAAGCGTATCGTGATAATCAGAGAAAACAACTACACGGATGATGCCTGCGGCAATTAAAGCTTTCGCACAAGTTGTGCAGGACATGTTCGTTATGTAAGCCGTTGAACCTTTTACATTTACACCGTGAGTTGTTGCTTGTATCAATGCATTTATCTCGGCATGATTTGTTCTTACGCAATGATTATCGACTAATAAACAACCGACTTCGTCGCAATGCGGCTGACCAGGCAGCGATCCATTGTATCCGGTAGCTAATACGAATCGATCTTTAACCAATACACAACCGCAATGCATCCGCGGACAAGTCGAACGTTCCGATGCAAGCATTGCAAGTTTCAAAAAATATTCATCCCAAGAGGGACGGGAGTTATTCTTCATAAAAAACCTTTCTAATGCGGAGTGCGGAATGCGGATTGCGGAGTATTTCAAGTTCGGATTGTAGAATGCGGAGTGCGGAGAATTTCAAATGCGGAATGTGGAGTTCGGAATGCGGAGTAAATTCCATATTACGAACTCTAAATTTTGAACTTGACACTATTCCAAATCCCTCGTTGTGTGTTAAGACAAATTTCGCACTCCTCATTCCGCACTCCGCACTAGCTAACATTCCGAATTTCATTTATTTTTCCTTGCTGTTTTTATTGAAGCAACTGTCATTGCAAGAATTTCATTAGCTTCTTTCAATAAAGAATCTGCTTCGGTCTTTTTAATTATCCCTGATTCGATCAGTAATTCCATCCAATAGATTGATTCGTCCGTTTCCTCTTCAACTATTCCCATTTTAGAAATAAATTCAGCTTGAGAACGAGAGCGACAAGCTGAACGATAATTTGCTCCAACAGAGGTTCCGGCCCTTAACAGTTGTCCTCCAATAACATTTGAAATATAATTTTTGGGTAATTCCTGAACAAACTTAATTACAGCTAAAGCAAATAATTTTGTTCTAATTTTCAACTCATTATTCATCTTCAAGCTTCTCTAATTTTATTAATTATTTATTTTTATAATGATTAAAATTCCGCATTTCGCATTCCGCACTCCGCATTTCATTTAATTTCATAGTCCACATCCGCCGAAGGCATTTCAGTTTTTGGTTTCTTGTCACGAACGTAAAAATCAAACCATTCGATTGTTCGAATTGCATAATCCAATCTCGCAGGCGTTCTTGCATTTCCATGTCCTTCACCTGGATAGAGTATCAATCTTACTGGAGCTTGATCAATATTTTTTAAAGTTCGGTACAATTCCATCGATTGAGCAACATTAACTCGTGGATCATCTTTTCCATGTAAAATTAAAGTCGGTGTTTGATTTTGCTTTGCCCATTTCAATGGACTTCGATCCCAAACGTGGTCGTAATTATCGTGAGCCCAGAATGTCCAATGAACGTAATAATCTTCAAGCGGAATATCGGTTGTTCCTCGTTTAGAGATTTGATTTGAAATCCCAACAAATACACATGCCGCAGCAAATCTGTGAGAATGTTTTGTCGCCGCCCAAGCAGAGAAATATCCGCCATAAGAACCGCCGCCGATTCCGACACGTTCAGGATCAACAAATCCTTTGTCAATTAAAAAATCAATTCCATCAAGCACATCGTCAAATTCTTTTCCGCCAAGATCGAAGTGTCCCATTTTAGAAAATTCAACTCCGCGTCCATTGCTCGCACGATAGTTCGGCATAAAAACAAAATAACCTTGAGCAGAAGCAATTTGTCCCCAGTTTGCATAACCTGTAACCCATCCGTTTTGATAAGCTGCCTCAGGTCCGCCGTGAATATCGACTATCAAGGGATATTTTTTCCCGGTTTCATAGTTCAGTGGATAGATTAAAATTCCAGTTATCTCTAATCCGTCCCGCGCCGAGTAACGTATCTCTTCTTGCTTGCCAAATTTTATTCCCTCCAACCAAGGATTCGAGTTTGTGATTCTTTTTGGTTTGGCATTTCCGCTGAACGAATAAATTTCGTTTGTATGAAAAGGTGTATTCATCACCAGGACAAACTTATCACCTTTGTTGGAATAAATTACTCGTCGAATTACTGCAGTTCTGTCGCTGATTAATTTTCTGGTTTTTCCATCAATTGACTGCGAACTTAATGGGAGGTAAACGCCTTCTTCTGCGAGGAATAACATTGTGTTATTATCTTTCCAGCCAACCCAGGAAACTGTTCCTTCAAAATCCTTGGAATAATTTTTCAAGCTGGAAAAAGATCTCCCCATATTTGGAACCGGAACAATATACATGCTGCTTGATGCTGGATCACTAATATCCACTGCTGAATTAATTACAAGATTTTTCCCATCGGGACTGAATTTAAAATTTCCAAGCTTGCCTGGATTGTCAATAAATAAACTTGTTACTCCTGTTTCCTGATTGATCAAATGAAGTCTTTTGAACATGTAAGAATCATCAACAGAGTTTTTGGGCGAAACGGCCGCTGCGATTGTATTACCGTCCGGGGAAAGAGTAAAATCCCAAACTGTAATATCTTTTGTAAGCTGATAGGATTCTTTTTTCTCTAAATCATACTTGTAAAGATTAATATGCTGCCAATTTTCTTCATAAACGATGGCGTTAAATCCTTTTTTCTCCAGAGATTTTTTCTTTTCGTCTACTGGTGCAGATGCAGTATAGAATATTGTCTTTCCATTTGGATGAAATTGATAACTGCCAATTGATTCTTTTGCATTCGTTAGCTTATACTTCTCGCCGCCGTCTATAGGAATAGCATAAACTTGAGTAGTCTTGTCATCATCAAATCTTCCGGTGAAAGTGATCAATTTTCCATCTGGTGAAAAAGCGAGATTGCCAATACTTATCTTTCCGGTAACAAATGGTTTTAGTTCACCTCCTTCAAATGGAATGACATAAAGTTCGCGATATGCAAAGCCGGGTTCATCATCTAAACCTCGCGGGGAGAGAAGTGTATATGCAATTAATTTTCCATCTGGTGAGAGAACTGTTTCACCAATTGATTTGAGTGTTACAATATTGTAAGGTGTTAAAACATTGGAATCTTGGGCTTGAACATTAATTGCTGTAACAAAAATAAGAATTGCAAAGATGCTCAATATTCTATTAGTTCTTAACATTTGAGGCTCCTTTCTTGGATTTTCTATGATTCATTTTAAGTTTAAAATAAGTCTTACTTTGTTTATATGAAAGAGGTCGAGATTTTAAAAAATAAAAAATCGACTTTGAAAAAAACCCGACTTTTAGAGCTTAAGAAAGAATGAAAAAAGTCGGGTTTTTGGTTATGCCAACCAAGTAAATTTCTCTCCCCGTTCACGGAAATTCACCGCTTAAGATCGGGCTGCTTAATCACCTAATGAAAATTGCTGGAATCAAAGAAGAAGATTTTAATTAATTTTTCTATCTAATATTCTACTTTTATAAAATTTTTTTTCATTAATTCAAGACTCTGAGTATTATATAAGAAAAAAACCCCGACTTTTAGGGCTTAAGGAAGAATGAAAAAAGTCGGGTTTTTGGTTATGCATATGTTCTAAGAGTCTGTTGCGCAAGTCGTTTACATGGCAGAGGATGTCTCAAAGGTTCTCTCGATACACGATTTCTTCCCTCGACAATCCCGACAAAGCCAGGACGGGATGGGACAAGTCGAAATCGTACTCGAGAACCGCAAAATTCAGAAGGTTTTCCCGCCTGCTCACCGATGCTCTTCCCCGCCTGTCTCACACAGTTAAAATCAGCGGGCAGGGAGCTTAGGTGAGCCTGGCTCTATTAATATTCATTGGCGGGTCCCGACTGAGAATGATAAAGAATATGAGTCGGGACGTATCAGTCAGTCGTCCGTCTGCTGACGGAGTT
>CAZNDS010000188.1:0-5588 GCA_964571865.1 uncultured Ignavibacteriaceae bacterium
ATCAACAGCGAAAATTTTTAACCTTATTACCTTATTTTTGTTTTACAATGATCAATATAAAAACTGACCCAATGCGGAAAACAGGTAAATAATCTCAAGTTTATCTGAATAAAAAACATTCTGCATGAGTTTCGGTTTTAGATATTAGAATTTCGAGTTTTAATCTTGCGAAGGGAATAATTACGTTAATAACTTTCTTTCTCGTTTGGGAACTCGCCAGATTTTGTTTCCTCAACATATTTCGTGAATGCTTCACCGATTGTTTTAGATAGGTTTAAGTAACGTCGAACAAAACGAGGATTGAACTCTTCCAGTAAGCCGAGCATATCGTACACGACAAGTATTTGTCCATCCACGTATTTACCTGCACCGATTCCGATTGTCGGGACTTTGACAGATTGAGTAATTTTTTTTGCAAGAAGAGCTGGGACTTTTTCTATAACAATTGCGAAAGCGCCGGCTTCTTCAAGGATTTTTGCATCTTTTACTAATTGTGCGGCTTCTTCTTTGTCTCTTCCTCTTGGCTGATAACCTCCGAATCGATGAATTGATTGCGGCGTCAGTCCGATGTGAGCTAAGACAGGAATTCCATTTGCAGTAAGTTTTGCAACTGTTTCTGCGATTATTGCCCCGCCTTCAAGTTTAACCGCACCCGCGTCGGTCTCTTTCATGATCTTGCCCGCATTTCTGAACGCATCATCTGGGTTTGTTTGGTAGCTCATGAACGGCATATCGACTACAATCATAGCTCGCTTTACACCATGCTGCACTGCTTTGGTGTGGTAAATCATATCGTCGAGAGTTACAGGAAGTGTTGTCTCGTGTCCTTGAAAAACATTTCCAACTGAATCACCGACTAATACCATATCAATTCCTGCCCTATCGCAAAGTCGGGCTATTAAAAAATCGTACGCTGTCAGTGCCGCGACTTTTTCTTTTGCCTTTTTCATTTCAATAATACGGCGGGTTGTTACTCTGCGAATTTCACTTGTACTGCTCATACTTCTATCATTTCTATTTCATTTGAATATGCTATACTGAACTTTTTTTGAAAGCCAAATTTTATGCATGTTGCCAGCTTTGAGTAATCAACATCATTTTCAATAATTTCTCCAATGCTGATTGTCTTTAAATCGAGATCGTTTTTCACTTCGCTCAATTTTGTTTCCGGAAGGATCAAATATTCCGCAAGAGTTTTATGAAAACTTCCGCAGAGAATCGAACCGTGTTGAAGAATTGTATTTCCAAAAATTCTTTGTGCGCTTCCTACTAATTTCTTTTCACGGAATTTAATTTCATACTTGGCAGAACTTGAAAAACACGGAATTGAATTATGAGATTTGTAGAATGAAGCGAAATCAATTTGATTTTTCTCTAGCTCTATGCTTTCGAGTTTTTTATCATACAATCTTAATCCGAAAATTAATGCTTCACTAATCTCATTGTATATCTGTGTGGAGTTTTTCTCGTTTATTCTCATTGTTACAGAATAAGTCAATTCTTCTGAATGAAGTATTGCCCTGCCCCCGGTTGGGCGTTTGACAATCCCAATATTATCATAATTGCATTTAGTTAAATCTAAAATATTTTCTTTTTGATTACAGCCGAGCGAGATAGTGAATGGTTTCCATCTATAAAGTCGAAGCGTTGGAACACCAGTTGTACTTACGGCTTGGCAAAGCTCAACGTCTCTATCCATGTTGAAATTGCCATCGTTCTCGTAAGTATTTTCAAAATTCCAAATGTTCATTTTGTAATACCGCGCTTACTGGCTGAGATAAAATTGAGCAGATGTTCTATTTCATCAGTCTTTTTAATATCAGCGTTTATTTTATTAACAGCCTGCGTTACGTTGTATGCGGGATTGTAAATTAAACTAAAAGCTTTTTTAAGTTCAGCGATTGATTCTTCGGAGAATCCTCTTCTTCGTAAACCGATTTTGTTCATTCCTTCATAGGATAAAGGATTGCCGGAGTACAAGCCAAACGGTAAAACATCCTTAACAATTTTTGAACATGCACCGATCATGCTGTGTTTTCCGATTCTTGTAAATTGGTGTACACCTACCAGACCGCCAAGTATTGCGAATTCTTCAACATGAACGTGACCGGCCAATTCGGTTGCATTTGCAATAATACAATTATCTTCAACTATGCAGTCATGAGCTATGTGAGAATAAGCCATTAAGAGACAACCGCTGCCAATTACGGTTTTTTTTGTTGCTTTAGTTGCACGGCTTATTGTTACACACTCACGAATTGTATTATTATTGCCGATGAATACTTCAGTGTACTCGTCTTCGAATTTTAAGTCTTGTGGAACAGCAGCTACGACAGTTCCAGGAAAAATTTTATTATTATTTCCAATTCGAGCATGCTTGTAAATAATAATGTGGCTTAAAAGCTTTGTTCCAATGCCAATTATAACATCTTCATCAATAATACAAAACGGACCGATTTCAACATCATTTGCAATTTCGGCTTTCGGACTTACAATAGAGGTAGGATGAATCTTAGACATAAATTTTATTTTTTCTGCTCCTTAGGAACTACAGCAGCCATGAAGTCCGCCTCGGCAACGACATTTCCATCGACCAAAGCTTTGCCTTTCATCATAAAAGTTTTGCTGCGTTGATTGACCAAATCGACTTCAAGAATTAATTGGTCTCCCGGAACCACAGGTTTTCTGAATTTCGCATTGTTTATCGCCATAAAATAGACAAGATTGTTTTCGATGTCGTCGATTGAATTTAAAAGAAGAATGCCCCCGGATTGTGCTAATGCTTCAAGAATCAAAACACCAGGCATAACCATTTGACCTGGAAAATGTCCGACGAAAAATTGTTCATTTATAGTAACAGATTTAACACCGACGACTCTCTCTCCCATTTTCAGTTCAACGATTTTATCTACCATAACGAAAGGATATCGATGAGGAAGAATTCGCAAAATTGCATTAGCATCAAATATAACCCCTTCTTTTTTGACGAATTGATATTTTCTTTCAAGTTTCTTTTGCTGATAAAGTTTTCTTATTTGCCGTGCGAACTCTACATTTGCTTTGTGCCCTGGTCTGGCGGCCAATATTTGAGCTTTTAATGGAGCGCCGATTAGAGCTAAATCGCCAATTAAATCCAGGACTTTATGTCGTGCAGGTTCATTTTTGAATCTTAGTTTTTCATTGTTTAAAATTCCATTATCGCCGAGTATTACATTTTTACTGAGCTTCAATCGTTTCAGTAAAGTGTCAAGCTCGGCTTGGTTCATTTCTTTGTCAACTATAACGATCGCATTATCAATATCTCCGCCTTGAATTAAATTTTGATTTACAAGTTGTTCGACTTCACTTAAAAAACAAAAAGTTCTCGAAGAAGAATATTCTTCAACAAATTCTTTTTCAAGACTGAACAAACTTGAATGCTGGCTGCCGAGTGCAGGATTGTGATAGTCAATCATAACAGAAATTCGAAAATCATCCAACGGCAGCGCGACGATATCCACTCCACGTTGTTCATCTTGGTACATGACGGTTTGATCGATTACTAAATAATCTTTTGGAGAATTTTGTTTCTCGATGCCGGCTTCAAGTAGAGAATCGACGTACATTCGTGAGCTGCCGTCTCCTATTGGCGGTTCGATCCCGTCTAATTCAATTCTGATGTTGTCGATTTTTAATCCGTAAACTGCCGAAAGCACATGTTCAACGGTATGAGCTTTTGCATCACCGATAGCAAGCGTTGTGCCTCGTGAAATATCAACGACATTATCAACAACTGCAGGAATCTCAGGCGAGCCACCTAAGTCTACTCTAACAAAACGAATTCCGTAATTCTCAGGCGCTGGTTTAAATGTCATTGTGCATTCCGTTCCAGTATGAATTCCTATGCCTGATAACGACACCGATTTTTTAATTGTACATTGCTGCTCTACCATTGAGTCCCTTTCTTATTTATCCTTCGTATCGTCTAATTTTTTTGTAAGCTCATCAACTTTTTTCTGAAGCTCCATAACTTGAATTCTCATATCGGGAAGACTTTTGATTATTGCGTTGAGTTTCATTGCTTCGCGAGCTTCGATTGCTGGATAACCGAAGTATGCTTTTCCCTTTTGTAAATTGTTCGAAACTCCGGATTGCGCCATTACTATAACATCATCTTCAATTTGAATGTGATCGGCAAATCCGACCTGGCCAGCGATAATAACTCTGTCGCCAACCTTAGTGCTGCCGGCAAATCCTGTTTGACCTGAAACTGCACAATTCTCACCCAGCGCTACATTGTGTGCAATCTGAACAAGATTATCAACTTTTGTCCCTCGCTTTATTCTTGTTTCGCCCACAGATGCCCGGTCGATTGCCGTGTTTGAACCGATTTCAACATCATCTTCCAATACTACAATACCTATTTGAGGAATTTTTTTGTAACTCTTATCAGGATTTTTGTAATAACCGAAACCATCTCCGCCTATAACGACGCCGGGATGAAGAATATTTCTTTTTCCAATTTTGCATCTTTCACGAATTACGACATTTGGATAGATTATAGAATCATCACCAACTTCTACATTGTCTAGAAGCGTTACATTCGAAAAGATAGTAACATTATCTCCAATCTTACAGTCCCTGCCGATAAATACATTGCTGCCGCATCGGAAATTTTTTCCGAATGAAAAATTCACAGCTTGATTTTTTTTCAGGTCGAAAATAGGAGGCAGCTCGACTTGCGGGACAAAATATTTTTCAACGACCTGAATGAAAGCAAGGTAAGGCTCGTTGACTTTTATGAGAGTTAATTTCGGAAACGATTTTGTGAAATCTTTCTTCGCTAATAAAGTGAAGGAAGAATTTTCATTTAAATATTTTTCAAATTTATCCTGATACAGAAAAGAGAGATCGTCGGGTTTGGCTTCTTCAATTTTTGCAACATTAAAAATTAGTTTATCTTCAATTCCGACAATCTCGCCATCAACAAAAGCAGCTATTTCTTTAACCGTTAACCGCATTAAAAATTATTTGATCACCTCTAAAACTAAATTGGTTAAATCATGTTTTTCACTTGCATAAAGCATCAGTATCTCGCCGCTTTTATCAAAAACAAAATCATATTCTTCTTCCTCGGCGACGATTTTAATAGCATTAAAGATCTTGTTTTGAATTGGCTTCATAAATTCTTCTTGCTTCTGAAAGAGTTCACCGTTTTGTCCAAATTTTTGTTCCCGGAACTGCGAAATTTTGTTTTCAAGCTCTATCAATTCTTTTTCTTTGTCGGATCTCGTTTGATCGCTCATGATCAGCTTATTTCTCTCGTATTCATCGTACTTTTTCTTCCAATCATCTTCAATCTTTTTCAGCTCGGCCTGCCAGTCGCGAACAAGGTTATCCAACTTTTGCTGCGCATCTTGAGCTTCAGGAAGTTCTTTCATTATCGCTTCGGAGTTGATGAATCCCACTTTAGTCTGACCGAATCCGATCGAGCCGAGACAAAGTATTGCTGCAATTACGATTAATTTTTTCATAGCTGCCTCTGTGAGTTTTATCCTCTTTTTAGTCTATCTAAGACTTTAAATGTAATATCAAAACTTGGATCAGAG
>CAZNDS010000189.1:0-5588 GCA_964571865.1 uncultured Ignavibacteriaceae bacterium
AACTGAGCAAAACAGATTCCCTAAAATCAATATTGAGTTTAGCACAAGAAAGATTAAAATTTAATCCCGACTCGGACCTATTAGTATAAAATTGAAAAAATAATTGTAGGAGATTATTATGGAAGAAAAATTCATCAAGTCGAAAAGAGTGCAGTATTTTGTTCTGACACTAATCTGTGTACTGTTGTTAATTCTCTTTTTTACACTAATTTTTTAATGACTTTTCCGATTTAATCTATGCGGGTGTTTTTATTCTCAAATTATAATCCCGCATCAGTCGCTTATTACGTTAAACGTGCCCTCGAGAAAATTACGAATGACCTCTTATGCTTTAGTTCGAAAATAATCGAACCTGGCTGGATCAAATGTGCAAATGACATCGATATAGCAGAGTTAATCGATACGATCGAGAGAAAACCTGATTTACTTCTTTTAATAGAATGTAACAGTCCTCCATTTTTATTACCAAAAAATCTTAACAAAGTGAATATCCCGTCTGCATGGTGGGCTATTGATAATCATTTGAACTCCAGATGGCACAAAGAGTATGCTAATTATTTTGATTTTACTTTTTTTGCACAGAAAGAGTATGTCCCATCTGCGAAACAGTATGGAATTAAGAACATCAAATGGCTGCCTTTAGCCTGCGATCCGGTAATTCACAAAGATCATTCGGTCGAAAGAATATATGATGTTGGTTTTGTTGGTTACTTAAATAGTGAAAGAGAAAAATACTTTTCCAATTTGAACAAGCATGTAAACGTAAAAATATTTCAAGGATTAAATCCATCTGAAATGTCCGAAGTTTACAGCAAGAGCAAAATTGGAATTAACATTTGCGCCCGCGAAGATTTAAATATGCGCACATTTGAAGTAATGAGCTCGGGCGCTATGTTATTGATGCAAAAAATCGATGCCGGAATTTCTGATTTATTTATTGAGAACGAGCATTTTGTTTTTCACGATTTGGACAATACTGCTGATCAAATCAAAAAATATCTTGCAGATTCAGAAGAAAGAAATCGTATTTCGGAACTAGGCAAAGCGTTTGTTCAACGTGAACATACATATGTGCACAGAATTCGGCAGATCATCGATACTATTTTCAACCGCGATTCATCAGCGCAGAAAGTATCCGACGAGGATTATAAATTATATGTTCGGCTTGGGCTGACATACGGTAAACTTAAACACGCATCGGAAGCAAAGAAATTTTTCCGGCAGGCAAAAAAAATGAATGCGGTTAAATATTATTTGTATCGACTTAAATATCTATTATTTTATTTTATTGAAAAATATAGAAAAGCTAAAAAGGTAAAATTTTGATAGTTGATGTAAGCGTAGTAATACCGACTTATAATGGAATGGAGCTGCTCAAAGAATATCTTCCAAAGCTTCTTCACTCGCTGCAGAAATTTAATGGACAATATGAAATAATAGTTGTTGATGACGGAAGTTCGGATGGAACCGCTGACTACCTTGAAAAGAACTTCCCTCAGGTGAAGCTCTTATCAAATTCCGTGAATCAAGGTTTTTCAAAATCGTGCAACAAAGGTATACTTGCAAGCAAATTTGATTGGGTGCTTGTCTTAAACAATGATGCTTCCATTGATCCAAATTATCTGAATGATTTAATCGAACACATTGATACGGACAACATTTTTTCACTTGGCGGTACAATTTATAAACCTAATACTGAAATTTTGCAAGACGGCGGTAAATGTATCGAATGGAAATTCGGCGGATTTGTTGCAACGAGAAACTATTCGGTCACTTCCACGACAGATTCCAGCTATTACAGCTTCTATAATCCTGCAGTTGCATGTTTATATAGAAAAGATTTTTTAATTAAAATGAATGGATATGATGAAATTTTCTCCCCTTACAACAGCGAAGATACTGACTTATGTCTGCGTGCATGGAAAAGGGGTATGACGTCGCTGTATGTTCCTCGCGCAAAAGCTTATCACAAACCGAACACAACGATTGCTAAATTCTACAAAAAAAGCAGAGTCTCAATCATATCGAAACGCAATAAATTTTTCCTTCATTGGAAGAATCTCAACTCGCCAATCTTATGGTTCAAGCATATAACATTTCTCGTTTTTGGAATTTTAACACGATGGATAATTTTAGACTACGGCTTTTATATTTCATTAACAATGGCTGCCAAATACATCCCCAACATAATTGCTCATAGACGCAGCGAGAAACAATACATCAAAATTCGAGATGGTGAACTTTTCAAAATAATTAGAAATTCATACACTAAAGACGAGATTAAGCTGCTTTGAGACAATCTTTTAAAAATAAATTTTTTATAATTTTAATCGCTTCGGCATTTATAATCACTCTCAGTCTCTTTTTATTTCTGAGAACAAACGATAAGCAAGCAGATAAAATCAAAAATTCAACCAATGATGTTGAATTCACAAGAAACATTCTTTTGAATGCATCTTTTGAGTATCCCGATTTCATTCATTGGCACAAAGCAAACGATTTCTTTCCAAATATAATTTTAAGTTACTCGAGCGAGGAACAAAAAGACGGACGCAGTTCCTTCTTCATCAGTTCAAACGAAATGTTTTTTGATAGAGGTGAACCGGTATCAATCTTTATTTATCAACAGATTGAAAATGTCCCGCTCGACAAAAAACTAATTTTTAATTCTTATATCAAAACTGAAAATGCCGATGGTGCATTTATTTCTATCGAGCTATATGACAAGAATGACAGTCTTTTGACGGTTACAAATACTGACCTTATTGAAGGAACAACGGACTGGACTCACTACACGACCTGGATTAGAACACAAAACGAAAACATTAAATATTTGCTGATAAAATGTGCCCTCGAAGGGAAAGGAAAAGCCTGGTTTGATAAACTCGAACTTTATCCGATAGATGCGGCCCCGAAATATTTCTTTGCACCGGATAAGGAAAATTAACAGACATTTAACTAATTTTAGTTAAATGAAAAAAAATATAAATGAAAGAGAGGGATTTATGAAAACGAAAGTATATTTAATTCCAATAACTACTTTAGCATTACTAATTGGCTCGTGTTCCAAAAAAGACTCTCCAACCGATCCTGGAACTGGCGCTGCCATCAACGTGAATTTTACTCTTACAGCAGGAAAAACATTTAACTATCAATATTTTGAACTTGATTCGCTGAACAACAAAGTGGGAACTGCACAAGCTGTAAGCGAAAAAATAAACTCTATTAATTTTTCTTATGGCGGATATAATGATGCTGCTCAGATTATTGTTACAAACCCAGAAGGAGCAGATACAACTTATAGAAGAGTAGTTTCTGGTAAAGACATTTACGAATGGACAGATACTTCGGCAGGAATTGGTATGATGACAATTGAAAAACTCCGAAGTATTTTCTATAAACAGACATCAACTGGGATGTGGCTGCCGCTTGTTCTTCTTTCAAAAGGAGAAGGGGCTGAATATGTGACTCAACCAAAACGGACAACTACAATTCAGATTGATACGATTTCAATTCCAATCTCATTAGAAATGAAAGCAAAGAATGAAGGTTTTGAAGATGTGACCACTCCTGCAGGAAAGTTCAGAGCATATAAAGTTAAAACAACATTTAAAGTTGATATACCTTTTGAAACAATTAATCTTAACATTTACACATGGATAAGCGACGACTTAGATTATATTGTTAAGCAGGAACAAAGATCGGTCACCTCGAAAGTATTCAATATTACTCTTCCGGGTTTTGTTCAAGAACTGCAGTCAACCGGAATGTAAATCGAGAAATAGATTTTGCTATTAATTGAAATCATTCCAAATAAATGCGATTTCTGCGGAGTATGTGTTGGCGTTTGTCCTGAAGATGCAATTGAATTAAAGGAATCAGAAATAAAAATCATTGAACCGCTCTGTACAAATTGCGCAAAATGCGTTTGGTGCTGTCCAATTGAAGTTTTACTTTTTAGAAAAGATAAGCTTAAGCTGACCAAATGAGAATTGTTTAATAAAAATTTTTTCTTGCTTGCAAAAAGAATATGACATAATTGTAGTTGGTGCTGGTCCTGCAGGAACAACGGCTGCAAGATTTGCTGCCGAGCAAGGTGTTTCAGTCCTAATCCTTGAAAAAGATCGGGATGTTGGTTATCCAGTTCGCTGCGGTGAAGCTGCGAGCAAAGATGGATTAGAGCAATTCATAGAGATAGATCAAAAATGGATTGCATCAACAATCTCAAGTTTTATTTTAGTCGCACCGGATGGAACAGAAGTTAAGCTGAACTTTGACCGTCGGGGTTATGTACTTGAAAGAAGGATTTTCGATTACGAATTGGCAAAAATTGCATCTCGAGCGGGCGCAGAAATTGTTACCAAAGCTTATGTATACGATTTAATTCGCGATGGCAGAAACATTTGCGGAGTCAAAATTGAACACGGAGGTGAAAAGAAAGAAATAAGATCAAAAATTATAATTGCCGCCGATGGAGTTGAATCGCGGATCGGACGTTTTGCAGGAATCAATACAACAACACATTTTTCCGATATGGAATGCTGCGTTCAATACACTGTATCGAACATTAATCTTGAAAACTCTTCATGTTATTTTCACTTCGGCTCGAAATATTCTCCCGGTGGATATTTGTGGCTATTTCCGAAATGGAATAATTCTGCTAACATTGGTCTTGGAATCGGAGGTGATCAAGCAAAAAAGAGAAGTCCAATTTCGTATTTAAATGAATTCCTCGATTCAAAATATCCAAACATTCCAAAACTCACAGTTGTTTCAGGCGGAGTTCCCTGCTCTTTAACCTTGAAAGAAATTGTGAAGCAAAACGTAATGCTCTGCGGCGATGCGGCTCATCAAGTTAATCCCCTTTCTGGCGGGGGGATTATTAGCGGAATGATCGGCGGAAGCATTTGCGGCAGAATCGCAGGTGAAGCTGTTAAAAAAAATAATCTTGCTCATTTAAGAACTTATCCAAAAGAATGGCATCAAAGAGCAGGCAAAAAGCACGAAATGTACTACAGAGTAAAAAACGGAATTTACAAATTCACCGATGAAAAGCTGAACAGCATCGCACACTCTGCGATAAAAATTCCGGAATCAAAGAGAACCCTTGGCGGCATTTTCAAAATTGCCCTTTTCGATAAGCCAAGTCTATTAATTGATATCGCGAAGTTGTTTGTAATATAAAACAAAATCGCTCTCCCTTGACAACCTGCTTTTTTTGTTTTAACATTGCACGAGTAGTAAAATAATATGCGCAGCAATTTCAAATACGGTTCTTTTATCGGACTCAAAGGAAAGAACTGTGATTTACTCATCTATCTCAATAAAATGTTTTCACCCTTTCTCCTGCTCAATACTAAGTACTCAGTACTAAATACTATTGGGGGGCAAATTCAGTTATTTCCTCTGCTGCTTTACTGGAATTTTTATTATCAGTTAGAAACTTTACAAAACTTTTTCTTTTATCAAATTCTAATTTCTTATGAACTGAAGTTTTATGCGACCGGGTTTATATGAAGCAATTCATATCAGATAGAACTTTATTTCTTTTCCTTTAATAAACAGGATAAAAATGAAAAAACTATTTA
>CAZNDS010000190.1:0-1034 GCA_964571865.1 uncultured Ignavibacteriaceae bacterium
TTGAAACCGTTTCAAATTCTTACAAAATTAAGATTATGAATTATAAATGTCTAAAATGCGATTCCGATCTTAAAAAGGTTGGAATCTTACAGGTTGAAACTATTATACGCGAAATTGATATTCTTTGGGTCGATAATAGTTTTCATTATGATATTGATATTGATTCTGATTCTCCAGCCATTGATCAAGAAGACGCTGTTTATAAATGTAAAAAATGCGCGGCCGAATTAGAATTATCTTACGAAGATATATTTAAAAATTATGAGGAAGAAAAATAAAATAAATGATTTTAAATGGGGTATTGAAGTTTATTCCAAAAAAGATTTCTCTGAAGTTCCGGCTGGAACCGAAGGAGTAATAACTAAAATATCTTTAGGTAATGAGTTTCAAGCTCCTTATGTTATTGTAAAATGGAATTCTCCCAATATTTATAATTTAGTCGATCAATTTAATGAAGATGAGTTTGATTATTTAGAAATAATCTAACAAAAAAATTATGAAAATATTTAATGATTATGCTAATTTAAAAAATCAAATTAAAAAGCTTTCAATAGAAGTTAAAGAAATAGAAGAAAGAGTTAAAAAAGAAATGCTTGATTCCGAAATGAAAATGGTAAAATTAGAGAATGGAACGCTTTCGCTTTACAAACGAAAGGAATATGAGTATTCAGATGAAGTGGCTAAACTCAATGAGCAATTAAAAGATTTGAAAGCTAAAGAAGAATCTGAAGGCATTGCGAGAGTTTTTGAAATAGAAACTCTTAGATATTCTGCTAAAGAAAATGTTGAATAATTAATGTTTTACGAATAAATAAGTAAAACATAAAAAAAATGATTAAGTTATCAATTAAGGAAGCCGTTAATGTTTTATCAACTCTTTATGAAAAAAGAATTCCTTTATATTTATGGGGTCGGCCGTCTACCGGCAAGACTTCAATAATAAGGCAATTTGCAATCAAGAAAGCTTCTGATCTTGGTCTTAAGTATTCAGAAGATACTTTTGGCGAGGAATATTTTACGCTTAAAATAATTCC
>CAZNDS010000190.1:1064-4024 GCA_964571865.1 uncultured Ignavibacteriaceae bacterium
GTTTGCCAAAATTCGAAGATAATAAGACAAAGTTTATTCCTGGAGAAGAATTGCCTAGAGAAGGTCAAGGAATAATATTCTTCGATGAACTTAATTTGGCTGACGATACGGTTCGCGCTGCGTGTTATCAATTTATTTTAGAAGGTCGATATTCTAATTTACCGCCAGTTCTTGATAAAGATAACAAAGAAGCTTTTTGGAGAGTAGCTGCTTCAAATCAAGAAAATGATTTTTGCAATGTGAATAATACTTCTTTAGCTTTGCTTCGCAGATTTGTTCATGCAGAAATTGTTCCGGATACTGATGAAATCCTAGAATACTTTGTTAATAAAGAATATGATTTAAGAGTCGTTTCTTATCTAAAAGCTTATCCCGATGATATGTTTCCATTGAAATGGGATGAGAGTTTATTAGAAAAGAAATCGAATCCATTTCCATATGCTTGGGAAACAGCCGCTAAGCTTATAACGGGAAAACAAGATTCCAAATTAGTTTTTAACTTTGTTTCTTTGTGTGTCGGTCCAGAAGTTGCCACTAAGTTTAAAGCTTATGTTCAGTTGACTGAAAAGTTAGATTTAGATAAATTTATTAAAGAACCTGTTGAATATTTGGAAAAGATAAAAAAGGAAGATTCTTATTTATCGATTATCCATTCTTTGATTTATAGTGTGGCAGAGAAGTGGAAGAATTCAAAAATTTCTGCTGATATTTTAATGAATATATTAAAAGCTTTAGACAAAGAATATACAGCTGCTTTGTTAAAATTAACTATTAAACACAGATATACGACAATGCAAAAACATAAAGATTTATTTGTTATTGCCAAAGAATTGGGAATTCTTTTAGAGAATTTTTAGTTTTTAAAATTATGAATTCTATTGAACGGCTTCATCGCGCCAAGATTTATTTAATGATTGAGCAGCCGTTTTTTGGACAACTTCTTTATTTTCAGTTAAGGCATTTAGAAGAAGTTAAGACTATGGCCGTAGATAATTCCTCTGTTTTGTATTATTCTGAAGAGTTTGTTAATGAATGCGATAAAGGAGAATTAGTTTATACTTTATGTCATGAAATTCTTCATCTTGCTTATTTACATACTTTCAGAATGAAAAATAGAATAAAACGTATTTGGAATATAGCTGCAGATTTAAAAGTTAATGATGATTTGGAGTCTCTTTTCTTAAGATATTCAACAAAAAGGGATTTTATAGTTAAAGCGCCGTCTATATCTGATTTAATTCCAAAGTATCATGATTGGGAATTCGGAAAGATAAAAATTATAGATATTGATAAAAAAACTACAGAACAGATTTATAATGAATTGTTAAAGCATGCTGCGATAATAAATGCAATTTCATTAAATGAAGATTTGAAAGAATCTGATTCGAACGAAAAAGATCTTAAACAAAGTGAATATGAGTGGCGGGCAAGAGTTATGGCTGCGCAGGCATTAGGAAAAGGAGACACCCCAATGGGTTTGGCTATTGAATTAAAATCTTTAGAACAACCCATAGTAAGATGGAGTCAAGTGCTTTATCAAAGATTTAAATCTAAGGAAAAAATTAAGTCTTGGCGGAAGATAAATAAGAAAATGCTTCCTTGGTATTTTCCAGGGTCGATGAAAGCATTTTCAATAAAGGCTGTATTTGCAATGGATACTTCCGGTTCTATGAGCAAGGAACAGTTAGACAGAGCGTTAACTGAAATTATAGGTTTTGCTAGACAATTTAGATTATTTGAATTTTATGTTATGACTTGCGATGCTGAAGTTCATGATATTTTAAGAATTAAAGGTAATTCAAGTTATGAACAGCTTAAGAAATTTATCGCGCATGGAAGAGGCGGAACTGTTTTAACTCCATTGTTTAAAGAGGTAAAGAAAAAATTTAATGATAATATAGATTGTTTAATTATATTTTCGGATCTTTATGCCGCATTTCCAGAGAAACAGCCTTCTTATGATGTTTATTGGGTTACTGATTCTTCTAATGGAAAGGTTCCGTTTGGAAGAATAATAAATATATGATTGATAATTATATGACAATCGAAATAAAGCCTACAGAAGCAAATCAAATATGTGATGAATGTTCTAAGTCTATTGAAAAGGGAGATTCGCGAATTAAGATTTGCGGTGGAGTTTCTAAAACTGTTTATAATGCTCCTATTGTTCGATATGTTTATTTTCATGAAGCTTGTTTTATTAAGAGTATAATGAAGCTTCTTAAAATTAAAAACTCTTTTAGAAGAGGCTTTAATTTAGGAATTAATCTCAAATAAATATGCATTTTCCAGTTATAGTGGTTGGCGATAATATTGAAGAACAACTTGAACCATTTTGTGAAGACACTGAAGATAATTTAGAAGATAATCCTTATTTGGAGTTTGAAATTGAATGTTTTAAAAAAGATTTTAAGAAAGAAGCGAAAGAGGAATTAGAAAAAGAAACAAAAGAAAATGGTAAAAATGCTTTGTCTTATCTTGTTTGGTATGCCAAAAAAGATTATTTAAGAATTCTTCAAGAAGATCGTTATGCTAATTACTCATTGAATAAGAAAGGAGATTTAGGATTTTATTATAATCCAAGAGCTTTTTTTGATTGGTATGAAATAGGAGGAAGATGGAGTGGTTATTTTAAATTAAAGAATGGAAAATTAGTTAATTCGGCCCCGCTCCGTGAAATAGATTGGGAAGGAATGCGAAAAGATCGTTTGAAAAAAGCAAATAAGAATTGGAAGGAATATCTTCAGAAAAAAGAAAAATCTGGTTTTTTCTTTGAAATTAGAAGCGATGATACTTTTGAAAGTTATTTAGATAGATATCTCAGATTAGCTCCCGTTGGATTTTTCTATAATGATGAATATATTAATGAAGAAGACTTTCCAGATTGGGAAGAAAAGTTTTTCGTTTTATTAAAAAAGGTCGATAAAAATGAAATATTAACTATTGTTGATTGTCATTCT
>CAZNDS010000190.1:4034-5580 GCA_964571865.1 uncultured Ignavibacteriaceae bacterium
ATTAAAAAATTTTATTTTTAATTTTAATGAATTTGGCAAATCTCGAGAGGCACTATCATTTTATTTAATAAATTCTTATCCATTTATTTTTGGAAAAGAATCTGTAGTGCAAGTTATCAATAATATTGCTCAAGCATTAGAAGAATTAATTGCGTGTTGTGTTAAGTTTCAAACTGTTAAGATTAAATTAAATGCTTTAGGCTATTGGAGTTATAATAAAGTGATTCTTGAGCGTAAAGGCATTCATAATCCTTATCATACAGATTTATACCCGTCTTTTAATTCTTTTGGATGGAGAAATAATAAAAAGTACGGAAAAAGCAGTACTTTTTATATTAATTTTAATAGCTTGTTGACTACCGAAAAAGCAAAGATAGATCAAGATTGTTTAAATAAGTTTTTTGATTTTTTGGATAGGTTTCTAATCTTTAATAAAGATGAGAAAAACATAAAAGCTGAAAAGAAGAATGTAAAAGTTGAGATAAGCAATAGCGATTTTTTAAATTGTGAAGTTAATGAAATAAGCGAATCATTTTTTGTGAAGAGATCTAGTTTGGATAGAGCTGATAAAGAAGCAGAAGAATCGGTTTTTGGATTTTATTCTGATAGGGGAAGCCATATGAAATTTTTAACTATGCTTTCAAAGCATGATTTAGAATTTGATCTTTGTTTGAAGGAAATTAATGATAAATTATTTGAAAAAATGAATTTGATTTTGCCTCTTAAAAATGAGATAAAAGAAACTTTGATTCCATATCGAGTTTTAAATAAAATGAAAAAATAATTATGAACAAAGAAAACTATTTAAAATTATTGGATTATCTTGAAAAACTTTTTGAAATTAGTTTCAAATTGCATAAGAATCAAAGAGAACTTGATAAAAGATATCAAAATACATGGAAAATAATTCAAGATTTTCATGAAGAAATTCAGAATTTTTGTTTATCTTTTGATAGTTTGAATAAGAATATAAATTTATTATTATCTTATTTACCAACTAATTCTTCGAAAATGCTTATATATGGTAAATGCAGAGAACGAGAAATAAAGTTTAGTATTTCAAGAAAATTTGGTTTTAAGAAGTTTTTTCAGCGTTTTGCATTTAACTTATTTTCCAAATTTTATTTATGTGATATAAATAAAATTTATATTCCATCTTTTGATAATTTAATTTTTACAAATATATTCCTTAAGGTTGATTTTTCTTCTTTGAAAGATAATAAATTCATAAGACAAGATTGGTTTAAGATATTTTGTGAATATTTAGAAAATTATATCGCGATATTTTTGAATTATAATGAAAAGATAAAGAATTATAAAACACTTTCTGATTTTGTTAAGATTAATAGAATTTTTGAATCATCGAATTTTGCTTATGAATTAGAATTTAAAAATTCTTTAACTATTTTAAGAAATAATTTGGAATATTTATTTAAAGTTTATGAAGAGAATAATAATTTAGTTTCAGATATTAAAAAGTTAGAAATGGAAATAAGTGAAAAGGTTAAACCTCTTTCTATAATTAATAAATTGAAAGTTTGATTTT
>CAZNDS010000191.1:0-5570 GCA_964571865.1 uncultured Ignavibacteriaceae bacterium
AAATCTAAAATTTGACTTAGCATTATTCCAGGTGTTTGCTGCCGCTTGAATTGATATTGCTGCACCAGTTGTATCACTGCAGTTATCATTAATTTTATACCCCACTACCGGGTTACTCCCTGGCCAATGCGCAATATGTTTACCGAATGAAATGCTAAATAAATAAGGATCACTCTCGCCGGCTGAAGTTACGACTGTTAAAGGGCCGCTGGATGATGAAGCCGGATAGCCCTCAATAGTTGCAATTGGTACTTTACAGACAATTCGAGTTTTCAACCAGATTTCAATGGGAGCTTCAATAGCCGGCTTGCCAAATCTGTAGAAAAACTTAACCTTACTCTCAGAATTTTTCTCACCAAAATTATTACCAAAAATTGTAATTTCATAATTAGTTCCAGCTGATGCTTTCTGAGGATTTATACTTGAGATGAATGGTTTATTGGGAGGTGCATCTTCGGCTCTGCTCTCAAAAGGCCAAGTTTCACTGAATTGATGCGTTAATACTGGAGTTGGATTACCTCTTTCGAATAGTTCTATTTTAAATTTATATCTATTGTAGTATAACTCTGGATTTGGGTATCCAACGGAAATCCACAATCCACGCCAGTCCCACATATTAAATTCTTCAGATTGTGCGTAAAAGTTAAAACTAGTTTCATTAACTTTTCTCTGATAAAGTTTAACATATAATTTGTGCACGCCGCTACCCATGCGTAAAACCATCTCAAGCTTCGAATATGAATTATAACCGTCTCGGTCATTGTCTATCTGTTGCCACATTGCGTAATGTTCAATTGAAAAAGTTGTTGGGTCGCTTAAAACATTATGACTACTATCGCTTACTTGATTTTGATGCTTTTGGTTAAAAGTAAGTAAACTCACCTTTTCTGAACCTGATTTTCTCGTTTCTCTTTCTTGAAAAAAATGTTCGAATTCACTACCCGGATCATTAATAAGTGATAAAACTGCTAA
This sequence comes from uncultured Ignavibacteriaceae bacterium, assembly GCA_964571865.1. Taxonomy (GTDB): domain Bacteria; phylum Bacteroidota; class Ignavibacteria; order Ch128b; family Ch128b; genus JAHJVF01. The sequence continues at coordinate 973 of CAZNDS010000191.1, forward strand.
TAAAAAATTCTCTATTGTGATAAAATATTTATCATAAAATATCTTTTCTTCTATAAGTGAAAGTTTACCCTGAAATCCTGATACTACTTCAAATGGGTTTGTGTAGAGAAACAGTAGTACTTCTTCATCCTTTATAATAGAATATGAGTGTGATACCTCCTCGGTTATATCACCTACCGTACCTCCAATTTTTTTAAGGATAATTTCATCACTGCAATTCCCCTTCATTTTTTTATCAACTTTTATCTTAGCAAATGTATAAATGTGATTCCCTCGGTGGTCATTTATCCATTTGGTTTCTAAGTCGAGTACTTTACCCGTAATTATTAACTCAGATTCTTCTACAAGTTCGGGTAAAGACATTTTAATAACTTGAGCACTCAAATTTGAGCAAATAAGAAATAGGATTGTAACAAATATTATGTTGAATATTTTTTTAGATTGTTTCATAACTCCTCCAAAAGATTAAAAATTTATCTAACTAACAGCATTTTCTTAATATCGACGAAATTATTCGCAGTCAATTTGTAAAAATAAACTCCGCTTGGAATGTTTATCGCGTTCCATTCAATTTGATGATAGCCTGCTTCATAATATTTATCAGCCAGCATTGCTATTCTCTCACCCAAAATATTATATACCGAAAGTTCAACTCTTGAATGTTCTGGTAAGGCAAAGCGTATCGTTGTGCTTGGATTAAATGGATTGGGATAATTTGGCTTCATATCAAATACAATTGGTGCATCAACCATGGCTTTAACCGGATCGCTTAGCTTGAACGTACCGTCATTATCTATCATTTTAAGACGATACTCGTACTTGCCTGTATTTAGCTTTATATCCGTGAATGTATAATCTTTCGGACTGTTGCTATTCCCACTTCCTTTTAAGAATGAAACTTCTTCCCATGCACTTGGACGAACGCCATCTTTATCAAGCTTTACCCTTTGCACTTCAAATCCTTTCACATTGATCTCTGTGGCAGTCCGCCATTTCAAAATCACTTCCCTTTCACGTACAACTGCCGAAAACGCTGTGAGCTCGACAGGAAGCGGAGAGTTATCATAATAAACATTATTACTGTAAGTCAAGGCAGTCTGTGTCCCTGAATTTCCAGAAGCATATCTATAAATCAGTGTATATTGTGGCGATGCCGTTCTAAATGCTAATGAAGGACCAACAGAGGCAAACGTAACTGAATTTGTAAATTCTGCTTCAAAAATATATAACGAATCGCCATTATTCACGTTCGGACCGCCATCCCCCGGAGCTTTGGCTGTGAATACCAATCTGCCAGGGGTAACACTCACGTTTACTGTTGGATTATTAGGCTGATGGTTTGATCCTATTCCCGATGCTGTGATAGTGCCAGTCATTGTACCTGAATTTAAAATAGCCTTATCAAAATTAAATCCCCAAGACCCACCGGCAAATGAAAAGGCTGATCCTCTGGTATTAACCAAATATACTCTAAACTTGAACTTATTTGAAGCAGTTTGCTCAAACGCCTGTAAATTTACTTTACAGTCCTGAGCTAAAACAAACTCGCCTAGCGAAACAATCACAATGAGTAATGTAAAAAAGTTTTTCATATGACCTTCCTTTTAATTAAAAATTTAGGAGTATATTTTAATCGGTAATTAAAATATACTCCTTTAATTATTTATCTTTGATCAAAATTAATGAGTAATTTTTTCATGTCGGGGTGATCTCGAGCGTAACCTTTCTTGACAAATTCACTTTCAGAAATTGGATTGATCGACCAAATACCATCCAAATAATGATTATAGGTCAATATTACATCGTCGTATTCAACGTAACCATTTCCGTTTACATCAGTAGTGATATATCGTGGGTCATCTCCTGGATCTGTCAAATAGTCATTATACACCGCTATCACATCATCGTACTCGATGTAATAACTATTTGTAACTTCACCGCTGTAAATGCACCACTTCGTTCCCTTTTGAATCATATTATTTCCATATGCCTGTGTTCGAGCGGAAGTAAAATTATAATTTAAAGTAGATAAAAAGAATTGTTCACCTCCCAACTTACTCCATGTCTCTATACTATTACGGTGTTTAATTGCCATATAATAGCTTGTCGAATTTGATGCATTTGTAAAGTTCAGCATTACATTACCTAATGAATTAAATTTACCTACTGATGAATCAATGATTGTATACGGCGAAGTAACATTTCGCAAATAAGCCTTGATAGTATCTTGGATGATAAAATTAGTAGCATTGTCATATAATCCTTCAATTAATACGGATAAATTTAGATTTTTTACGCTCAGCGGATTATCCGTTGAACCGCCGATCCCGAATTCGGAGAATCCTGTGAGCCCGCTTCGATGAACAACCGGACTGGAATTAGAGCCTGTACCTGGCGAATGAGTTCCGTCTAACGTCCACGGACTTGAATTGTTTGCTCTTTTCAGTAATCTCAACGTCGAATAAGTTTTTACCCCTGTAAAACTGGCTGCAGTTAAATCGAGAGTATAAACTCCACCGCTTAGTCCATCACCTACCGTCAGAGTCCAATACCCATTAGAACCGCAATTGACAATTGATGTACCTCCATCTGAGATTGGTAAACCATTTTCACCAGGACTTACTTCAAAAAATTTGCATGTGATTGTTCCTCCTGAAGTCGGCGCGGATGAAAAACTAATATTAGCAGGAAGATAATTTGATACCGTTCCAACAGGGAATAAGCGATTGCTTATAGTCTGATTATTAAACCACCTAGTCAGGTTTCCGACAACATGCCCACTCGTTCTAACAATTGCACCGAGAGTATCAACATTCTTACCAATTGTGAGGAAATAATCCCCTGTATTGATAGTTCCGCTTTTTAATATTAATGAATCTATTATTGTAGTATTCGTGTCCAAAGAAACTGTTCCCTCTGCTTCGGTATTAGAAGTGTTAAGAGTTACATAAGTGAAATTGCCACCGATATTTTGTGAAGTGCTTCCCTTTAGTGTAATTCCCAAAGGATTATTTCCAGTATTTGATATCCCTCCATAAGCAAATACATAATAGTTACGAGTACACTCTGAATAGCTTACCCACATTCCGCAGAATCTGCCTCCAATTTTTAATTTACCATAGAAAATCGCATAACCATTAAGCGTATCAAAGCTTTCATGGGCTACCATTTTAAATATACCATTTATAAATGAAGCGCCCCCCGTTCTGAAGTGAGTTCTTTCAATATTAACAGCATGACCTGAAGGAACTTCGAACCTTGTACTGTCTGAAGCAAACAAGGGAGTTGAATGCAAGTAAGTATATCCACTAGAATAGTTTTGCCCAACACGAACAAGGCCGGCTCCTTGTATAGAATTTGATACAACTTTGAATGTTCCGCAATTTACCCAAAGAGTGTCGTTCACGACAATGTATCCTGAGTCAACTAAAGTACCACATAAGAAATTTCCGATCGTACATCCTGCTTGGCCTAAAAATGTGATATTGCCATCGATATTTAATGTTGCTTGGCTCCCGATATAAAATGTTGAGGGTACCGGTATGTTGATTGTCTGAGTTCCCGGGAGAGATAGACTTGTTGTTCCCTCAACTTTTAAAGTAGCGATAGAATTTGATGTACCACCTATTGTTGCAATTTGAGAACCTGAATTATTAAATAACAAAGTGTTTAGATTTATCGTGCCTGTATTCGTAAAACTATATCCTCTAAAATCTAAGACAGTATGCCCATCCGCATTCAAAGTCCCGGCATTATTAAATTCTCCATTTACTATAAGGCTCTCAAAACCATATATACGTAATTGTCCACCATTTAAAATTGTAATACTCCCATTAATGACAGTTTTATTAGTCGCACTTCTTTCGAGAATTGACGTCCCGCCAAATATTTCTACATTAGTAGATGCACTCGAAAAAGAACCTCCGTTAACTGTATGCAATGTGCTGGATTTGAACTTAATCGTACCGTCACTACTCAAGATTTGATTTGAATAGACTTTAAAATTCATTCCATCGACTATTAGGGATGAAAGTCCATTAATGAACACTGTTCCAGAATCATAGACCGTACCACCACCTTTAATAGTTACGTTCCCACTTACATTCATTCTTCCGCCATTTTGAATTATGAATGTTGGTCCCCCGCTATTTATTTTCAAAGTGTCATCTGTAAATGTTGTTATTGAAGTGCTACCAATTAATAAATTGGTGCCATTTCCCCGATACATCCCAGTGGCAGATTGCGAGCCTGCACGATTAAATTTCAATTGGTAGACAGTAATAGGACCACTGTTAGTCAACATCTCACCTCTGAAATCCATCGCCCCGAACCATGAAGTAATAGTTCCTTCATTAATTGTATTATAGTCAAAAATCACATTACCATTTCCTAAATTTAGTGTTGCTCCAGAAAATATTTTTACTTGACTGCCTAATTTTGTATCACCATTTATCTCGGTTTGACCGCTCAATATTTCAAGACTTATGGTTGATGATGTAAGCTGCGACCCACCTGCTCCCTGGGTTATTGTATTAGTTCCACTCGTTCTAATTACTCCGGAACCAATTATCTGATTTGAATAGACGGTAAGATTTGCC
>CAZNDS010000192.1:0-5558 GCA_964571865.1 uncultured Ignavibacteriaceae bacterium
AAGTAGCTGTAAAAAAAAGACTGCCTCAAAATATTACTTTTGAGACAGCCTCTTTAATATGAGTTTTATCAACTCTTATCTTTCCAGCATTTGTATAACAACGGTGCGTCTGTTAAGTTCGCGACCTTTTTTAGTCTTGTTGTCTTCGGCTGGCATTGTCTCTCCGAACCATTTCTGCTGCATTCTCTGTTTATCAATTCCTTTTTTGACAAGATAATCGAAGACAGACTTTGCACGTCGTTCGGAAAGTTTCATATTATAAACTTCAGTTCCAATCCAGCAAGTGTGTCCTTCTAATGCGAACATTGCATCTGGATTATTTTTCAAGAAGTTTGCCGCTTCATCAAGTTTTGCAGTTGCTTCTTTTGTTAGATTGGACTTGTCAAATCCAAAGTAAACAATAACTTTGAATAGTCCAGTAACCTCTGGGCATCCGTGATTGTCAACTTTAGTTCCTTTAGGCGTGTTTGGACATTTATCTAAATAATCAGGAACTCCATCACCGTCAGAGTCGATTGGGCATCCATCTTTATCGACTTTAACATCTTTTGGTGTGTTCGGACATTTATCAAGATAATCAGCAACTCCGTCTCCGTCAGAATCGACTGGACAGCCTTCTGCATCAACTTGAACTCCCGTTGGTGTATCAGGACATCTATCAAGATAATCAGCAACACCATCTTTGTCTGTGTCTAATGGACAACCGAATTCATCAACCTTAACACCCATCGGTGTATTTGGGCACATATCATCTGCATCAAAGACACCATCGCCGTCGGTATCAAAATCGGCAGTAAGTAAAAGCGAAAAGCCAGCTTGACCGGTTAAGTAGGCATCATTAAGGTTACTTACTCTACTATCAACGTGATCTGAACTTGCCATTGTAAGCGCCGCAGATAAGTTAAAAGTAAGGGCTTGACTCAAGAAGAATTTTAATCCTGCTTCGCCGTAATAGCCGAATGCATTTTGTTCTTCCCCGGTTATATCTTTTTGAAACACATAATTACCGCCGGCGGAAAGATATGGAAGAACACTTCCTGTTCCGTAGGCATACATTAAACCCAATTTTGCATCCCACAGTTGATTATTCCACGACCGGGCACCGTCTTCAAACGGCATATTTATGTAGCTTCCTAAAAGTCTTAGTCCGAAAGCATGTGCGGAGTTTGTTCCAAAGAACCACTCGAGACCGCCACGGCCAAGATACCCGATCGGAGAACAAAAGTCATATAAACCATAATTAACTCCTCCATCGACAGTGAGGGCGACTGAACCGCTCAAGGGGCTGAATGTTTTATCTGTAGTTTGTGCGGTTGTAGTTGAAGTTATCAAAAGCGATAACATCAAAATAAAAAACGGTACGATTCGCTTATGTAGCATTTAACCTCCAGTTTGTTTTTGGTAAATATAATGAATTTTAGTTAATTTTTGTAATGACAACTCGTCTATTTTTTTGTCTTCCAATTTCTGTAGCATTATCAGCAATAGGGAAACTTTCACCCATTCCGGCAGCTGATAGTCTTTCTTTACCAACGCCCAATCCAATAAGAAAGTTCATAACGCTAATTGCTCGATCCTCGGATAACTTCTGATTAAACTTGGCGCTTCCCTGGCTATCGGTATGTCCTTCAATTCGCCATCTTATCTGCGGATTTTTTAGCATGATCTGAGCAATATCGTAAATTTCTTTTTTCGCTTGATCAGTCAGAGTTGATTTGCCTGTTTCAAAAGTAGTCATGCCCTGTAAAATAATTTCTTTTGGTTCTTCTATGATTTTACATCCGTCAGAATCAACTTTGACATTTTTTTCGGTATTTGGACACTTGTCAATATAATCTGGCACACCATCTTGATCACTATCTATCGGACAACCCTTTTCGTTTACCTGAACACCCGCGGGAGTATTCAAACAAACATCGGCATTATCCGGGACTCCATCTCCGTCGCTATCTAGCGGGCAGCCTGATTCGTTGACCATTATGCCGCTCGGAGTGTTTGGGCATTTATCTTTATAATCTGGCACACCATCTCGATCAGTATCAGCTGGACACCCATCGTTATCAACTTTCACACCGCTTGGAGTGTTCGGACATTTATCATATTCATTCACAATACCGTCGCCGTCGTCATCTTTCGGAGATTTGATCGGACAGCCGAATTCATCAACCATTGCTCCAATTGGAGTATTTGGGCATAAATCGTAATCATCATTCACTCCATCATTATCAGAATCCTTAGTACTGCCAAAGATTATTGAAATCCCAACGGTTCCTCCCAGGTAAATATCTTTTTTCTTCGAGACGTAACCATCGAGTTCATCTGTACCGCTAGCATTAAATGAGCTGGCGAAATTTAGACTTAATCCGTCAGCCAGTAAAATTTTAAAACCTAATTCACTAAAATAGCTTATAATAAAATCTCTCTGTTTAGCGTAAACTTTACTTCCGTTTACATCTTTCGGTTGAAACCACATTACACTGTTACCACCGCCCCATAGATATGGTATAAATCCCCCAAGGTCTAAAGCATATACAAGTCCAAATTTTCCATCAATAAATTTTGTATTAAACTCTTTTGATAGTCTCGCCGGCGCATCACCAATTAATAAATTAGTTTTTGACTTACCTCCTAATTGTCCATAACTCCCAATAAGCTTCAAACCAAATACACTCGAAGATTTTGATCCAAAGAAATATTCAAAACCAGCTCGTGATAAAAAACCAAGCTTTGTATCTGGAAAATCACCGCTGTAGTATGTTGCACCGCCGTCAACTGATAGTAGAAAAGTATTACTCAGAGAATTATTACTTTCGAATCTGCTTGATTGAGCGAAAGAAATAACACTAAATGCTAAAATAATTGATATTAGAATGGTGCTTTTTCTCATTTGTTTTCCTCCCGAGAGTTACAGTGTAAAATCATCTAATTCTCCTATTGTGAAATAAATGCAGGGATAAACCAGCTACTGCAGATATAAAATTATCGTTTTTGTTTGAAATAAATCCATCGAGGTCGTCAACCTTTCCTACATGGTATTTTGTAGCAATATTAAAGCTCAATGTGTTCGTTATGAAAAATCTAATTCCAAACTCGCCCATATAGCTTAAAAAACCTTCTCGATCAACTGGTGAATATAAAGCATTATTAAGATCATCTGCTGGAGAATACTTAAATACATAATATGCACCATCAGCAATGTATGGTATAATTAAATCCTTTCCGAAAGCAATAACCAATCCACCTTCAATTGAGGAGAACTGTGTTTTGAATTTAGTAATTGTTCTTGCAGAAGTTCCTGCCCCGGCAAATCTTCCCTTATCATGTGTTCCGGTAAGCTCACCATAGCTGCCCAATACTCTGATTCCAAATGTTGCAAATGAAGTCGAAGGGAAAAATAATTCAAATCCGGATCTTCCAATGTAACTTACACCGGGAGTTGCAAAATCAGAAAATGCTAAAGTTCCTCCCCCCTCAGCGGTTATAACAAAAAAGCTACCAAACGAATGATATTTTGATTTCATTTGATAGATAGAAGTGGTCGTGAGCGTATCTATTTCCTGTGCGATAACAGTGTTTGAGATTAAAAGCGATGCTGAAAAAATAGGAAGCGAGATGTATTTATTTAATATTTTCATAATAAATCTATAGCTTATATTAAATTTACATAAATATTATTTAATTTCAACAAAAATCCATACAAAATTGAAAAAAGCTGATTTTTCACAGTTTCGTGCTAATTTATTGAAAATCACAGATTTTGCTTTATTAGAGCGGATCGAACGAATTTCGAATGGTTATAGGAACAAAGTTCAGGTAATTGCAGAAATATTAATCAGTAAAAATACATATCGTTCTAATTTAAGACTTGGTAAATCAATTGAGCACGCTTTGGGATTAATTTACCTGCAAAGTTACTCTTCGATGATCCCGGCAATTGTACTGAATCCTAATGAACATGAAAAAATTTTAGACATTTGTTCTGCACCCGGTTCAAAAACGACTCTAATAGCCGAACTGATGAACAATAAGGGATTCGTTCTGGCAAACGAGATCTCTGTCGAGCGAATAAAAATGCTCGCATCAAACATTGATCGATTGGGAATTACGAACACTGCAATCTCTAACTTTAATGGCGCATTGCTATCAAAATATTTTGCTAATTACTTTGATAAAGTGATTGTCGATCCACCTTGCAGTGCATTAGGTTCGCACCAGGAAAGCTCGAAAAAAAGACTTGAAAGAAATATAAAACGCATTGACAAACTGACCGAAATTCAATTCAGACTGCTTGTCGCAGCATCAAAAGTTCTGAAGCTTGGGGGTGAATTAGTTTATTCAACCTGCACGACAACTCTTGAAGAAAATGAATTACTCATCAATAAATTTGTAAAAAAGTATCCATTCGAAATTGTGGAGACAAAATTATCCGAACATTTTGTGGAAAATTTAATCGGGAGAAAAATCTCGTCAGACTTGTGCAAGACACTTCGGTTGGAACCGGAAGTAGTCGGTTCGGAAGGATTTTTCATTGCAAAGCTGAAAAAAGTTGGAGATGTTAAAGACGAAAATCTTTCTATGATAAAATCCCATTCGAAGATTAAAGTGTTCGATCCATCCGACGATTTCATTTCAAATATCTTAGAGTCATTGAGCGAAAAGTATGGGATCGATGAGACGCTTTGGAATAATTATTTGTATTACCACAAAGGGGACGATTTATACTTCATCTCTAAAACAGATTTTGATTTTACTTCTATTCCGCTTCACCGCATCGGATTAAAGCTCGCATCGTTCGATAAGAAAGCGGGGTGGAGATTAAGCACCAATGCTTCGCAAATTCTTACGAAATATATTTCTAAAAATATTATTGAACTTGAACGAAAGGAAGATCTCATCTCTTATTACATGGGGCACAAAACAAAAGTCGGCTGCTCAGATTCTGATTTTGTTATTGTTAAATACGACGGCTTAACTTTTGGTCCGGGTAAGATTAAAAACGGAATTCTATTCTCTTACTTTCCTAAAGGGAGAAGAATGAGCGAAGTGGATTTTGAGTTGTTGTAAAACATGACGAGTCAATTTCTCCTGCCGTCACCGACTGATCGGTGACGGAAAAAAAGTTTTTGACTTTTCTTTTTTTTTTTGGTGTATATTGAGGTAGGTCAATAGTACTTTTAAATAAAAACCTTAAGGTAAACCTGAAGATAAACTGAAAGGGAAAAAAGTATGTCGAGCAAAAAATTTTTTCGAATTATCTTAGCCTCATCCTCCGCCTTAGTCTTACTAACACTTAACCTTACCTGCAGCAACTTAGTTGCACCAGAAGATATACAGCCCGGAAGACGTGATTATGTTTGGACGGTGGATACCATTACTGTACCTTTTACATACTTTAATAAAATTTGGGGTGATGCATCAGATAATGTTTGGGTTGTAGGGCCAGGAGGTAGTCTTAAAACCGTAATCTGGCGATATGATGGAACTCGATGGTCTACAGATGGTGTATCCCGCCCTATCTCACCTTTGGGTGTTTGGGGATTTGGTAAAAACAGTGTCTG
>CAZNDS010000193.1:0-5489 GCA_964571865.1 uncultured Ignavibacteriaceae bacterium
GATTTAAGATGATCTCCCGATAATACTCCCAGCCCACCAGAATAAAGCTTCACACAATCGGTCAGACCATACTCCATAGAAAAATATGCTATAACCGATTTATTCGACTTCTTAAAGTTTTGCTGATACCACGTTGGCTCGAACAAATACTCCTGCAATTGATTGAAAACACGGTACATGTGCGAAACGAATCCCGGGTCATTAGCTACCTCCTCAAGCCGCTGTTGTGAAATTTGCCCTAGCATCGCCACAGGATTATGCTGTGTAGATTCCCAAAGATCCTCGTCTAATCTCATAAAAAGCTCGAACACATCCATATTCCAGGACCAATAAAGATTGTAAGCGATTTCTTTCAATTGAATGATCTTTTCAGGTAAAGAGGGTGTTACTTGATATGTTGCGATTGATCTCGGCATAATTCACCATTTATTGTCAGGTTTTTGAAATGAAAATAACAAAAAAATTATTTAATTCATCAGAGCATAAATTATTTTTTAGGGGTATAAAAATGAATCATGTTTTGAACGAACTGATTTTTGGAATTTAGACCTTATCAAAATTCTCAAACCTTAGTAACCTTCTCAAATCCTAAAAAAATACCTTATTCAGATCAGTTTCAAAGACTGAATTAAATAAGGTTAATCGCTTTGGGATCAAAGAATGTTACTAAGGTTAATTATTCAGAAGAAGTGTAATCAGTTTAACTTTAGAATTGAATTAAAAGTGAATGATTTCCGGTTTATAAACTAAACTTTGAACGCTGGCATAGGAACAGCTTACATGATACTTTTTGATACCCCTTTTATTTTTTTGAGAGTTAGCTTCATCACAACTCTATCGAATGAAATATTATTGACCTTTAAGAATTGTAAACAAATTTTCTTAAATTGAGTTCGCAATTTCAAAAATATAGGAAGAAAAATGACATACAGAATTCTTATTCTAGCCGCCTTATTGGCTCAATTAGTAATTGGATCTAGTTTTTCACAAACTGATATACAATACAATGAAAGCATGGACACTCTCAAATACAATGGTGAGCATCATTTGAGAAACATTAAGATGCTTACAAATGGTGGTGAAAATGCTGAAGCTTACTGGTCTTTCAGCGAAAAACAATTAATATATCAAGCAACATTTGGTGAACTTGAATGCGATCAAATTTTTACAATGGATTTAAATGGAGACAATAAAAAATTAGTCTCTACTGGAAAAGGAAGAACAACTTGTGCGTATTTCTTGCCTGGCGATGACAAAATTATTTATGCTTCCACTCACAATTATGACGAAAATTGCCCGGATCCTCCAGATCGTTCTAAAGGGTACGTTTGGAAACTTTATAATTCATTCGATCTTTTCATTGCAAATTCTGATGGCACGAACCTGAAACAACTTACCGACACAAAGAATTATGACGCTGAAGCAACAGTTTCACCAAAAGGTGATAAGATTATATTTACATCCACACGTGACGGCGATCCAGAACTTTATACAATGAACCTCGACGGAAGCAATCAGACAAGAATTACTTTCGAAAAAGGTTATGACGGCGGAGCTTTCTTTTCTTGGGATGGGAAGAAAATCGTTTTCAGAGCAAGCCGGCCAAAAACCGATAAAGATATGGCTGACTATAACGAATTAGTCACCGAAGGTCTCGTCAGACCAACAGCTTTAGAAATTTTCGTAGCTGATGCTGATGGAAAGAATTTGAAGCAAATCACGAACAATGGTGCAGCAAACTTTGCTCCATTTTTTCATCCTGATGGAAAAAAAATTATTTTTTGTTCGAACATAAACAGTCAGAGCAGAAGGAATTTTGATCTCTACATCATCAACATCGATGGGACTGGCCTTGAACAAGTTACTTTCAACGAAACATTTGACGGATTCCCAATGTTCACGAAAGATGGAAAGAAACTTGTATTTTGCTCAAACAGATTTAATGCGGAAGAAGGAGATACAAACGTTTTTATTGCCGATTGGGTAGATTAATCTATTAACAGTGTATTCTTCACTATCAACTTTTGATCGTGAAAATAAATAGGAGATAAAATGAAAAAGATACTTGTAATATTGTTAACCGTAGTAATTTCACTTGGGATTATCTCATGCTCAACTACGAAAGCCCCTGAAACCGATAACGAAATTACCGCACAAGATGCGATGAAACATTTGATGTATCTCTCATCAGATGATTTGAAGGGAAGAGGAACAGGAACTAAGGAAATTGACATTGCAGCGGAATATATTGCTGGCAATTTTAAAAGCTGCGGTCTTAAACCACTCGGCGATTCAGGATATTTTCAAAACTTTGAAGTAACCACTGGAGTAGAATTAACTGATGATAATTCACTCGCAATTACTGTTGCTGAGAAGAATTTCTCGTTTACAATAAACGAGAACTATTCGCCGCTTGGCTTTTCTGAAAATTCATCATTCACTGGTGAAATTGTATTTGCTGGATACGCAATTGAAGCTGAAAAACTTGGTTATAATGATTTCGCAGATGTGAATGTTAAGGACAAGATTGCACTCGTGCTTCGTTATTCTCCCGAAGGAGACAAACCACGCGGTGACTTCGCCGATTACAGCTCGACAAGATATAAATCATCTGCAGTCCGAAACAAAGGTGCAAAAGGAATTATATTTTTCACCGGTCCGAATACTTATGAAAACGATTCTTTTATAAAGCTTAATGTCGATCAGCTTGGCGGCGATGCCGGTTTGCCAATCGTCTCAATCACCACAAATATGGCGGAAGAAATATTTAAAGCTGCCGGGAAAGATTTATTAACTTTACAGAAAGAAATGGATTCCCTGAAAGCGGCAAAATCTTTTTACTTCACGAACTCAAGCGGGACTATTTCTGTCGGATTGAAACCGGTTATAAAACCGGCGCGAAATGTAATCGGACTGGTAGAAAGCGATAATCCGGTTTATAAAAATGAATATATCGTAATTGGCGCACACTACGATCATCTGGGAATGGGAGGACGTGGTTCTCTATCATCTTCAAGAGAACCGGAGATACACAATGGCGCTGACGATAATGCTTCAGGCACATCAGCCGTGATTGAATTAGCACAAAAATTTTCTGCCAATAAAAAATCGTTAAAACGAAGTATGGTATTCATGACATTTTCGGGTGAAGAGATGGGTCTGCTTGGCTCAGCACATTTTGTTAAAACTCCGACTATCCCGCTCGATAAAGTTGTCGCAATGTATAACCTCGATATGGTTGGAAGACTCGATAGTCTTAAAAGTTTGACTGTTTATGGAACCGGTACTTCACCAAAGTGGAAAGATTTATTAAACGAAAAAAATTCGTTTTACAATTTCAAGCTCAATTTCATTGACGATGGTTTTGGACCGAGCGATCATTCGTCATTTTATGGTAAAGATATTCCTGTTCTGTTTTATTTCACCGGAACGCACTCAGATTATCACAAACCAACTGATGATTTTGATAAAATCAATTATTCTGGATTGGAAAAAATTGGCAGGTTCGTTTACGATATGGCTGAAGTTGTTAACCAAAAAGATGACAAGATCGCATTCACTAAAACAAAGAGTGAACCAAGAGATCGCCGTCCTGGTGCCGCATCACGAGTTTATGTTGGCACTGTCCCGGATATGACCACACAAGTAGAAGGATTCAAACTTAGCGGTGTAAGCGATGGAAGTCCAGCAGAAAAAGCAGGACTCAAAGCCGGCGACATAATAATTAAATTCGGAGGTAAAGACGTAAAGAACATTTACGATTACATGTATGCGATGCAAGAACACAAACCTGGCGAAGAAGTCGATGTAGTCATAAAACGCGGAGATGAAGAAATCACTTTGAAAGTCATACTTGGATTGAGATAGCTGATTTATATTTTAAATTTTTGATTTTTGAAATTGTCATTCTTCGTCCCGACTAATCGGGACTTAGAATGACTATATTTATATTCTCTGAAAGTTTAATCACCTTTACACTATCACTCTAATCCGTTAACTATCTGTCTAAAATTTTCTAATCCCGCTTCAACATTCTCAATTATTTCCAATGCTAGTTCATCTGGTGCAGGAAGATTATCCATATCACCAAGACTTTCATCCTTCAGCCAAAAAATGTCAAGGTTTGTCTTGTCTCTCGCAGTGATTTCATCATATGTGAATTTCTTGAAGCGCTCCGATTCTTTTCGTTTGAATCTATTTTTAGGATTGTAGCATTTAATAAAATCATTGAGATCGTCAAACTTCATTTGCTGAGTCTTAAGAGTGAAGTGAATATTCGTGCGTAAATCATAAATCCATACTTCCTTTGTCCAGGGAGTTTTTGCTGCCGGTTTGTTATCAAAGAAAATTACATTTGCTTTTACACCCTGTGCATAAAATATTCCTGTTGGCAACCGTAGAATTGTATGAAGATCTGTTGTATCGAGCAGTCTTTTTCTTACGGTTTCTCCTGCCCCGCCTTCAAACAGAACATTATCGGGAATAACAACAGCGGCTTTGCCATCTGCTTTCAGCATTGAACGGACATGCTGAACAAAATTCAACTGCTTGTTTGATGTTGTAGTCCAGAAGTCCTGTCTTTCGTAAGTAAGCGATTCACTTTTTTGTGTTCCGTCTGCATTAGTTACCTTAATGCTGCTTTTCTTTCCGAAAGGAGGATTTGTAAGTACATAATCAAACTTATCTTTTGGTGCAGCTAACAGACTATCAATTCTCTCTATCGGAGGTTCACTATTTAAATCACCAATATTATGAAGGTATAAATTCATCAAGCACAATCTTGCAGCGTCAGAGACAATGTCCCATCCTCTGAAGGTTTTAAATTTCAAATACTCTTTCTGTTCTTTATCCAATTTGTAATTGTTGGAAATAAAATCATACGAAGCAAGGAAGAATCCACCAGTTCCGCAGGCGGGATCTGCTATCATTTTATTTGGTTCCGGTTTTATGCACTCGACCATGGCTTTGATGAGTGCGCGTGGTGTGAAGTACTGTCCCGCACCGGATTTTGTATCTTCTGCATTTTTTTCGAGCAATCCTTCGTAAATATCACCCTTAACATCTGCACCTAATACAACCCATTTTTCATCGTTAATCATCTGTATCAGCTTATAAAGTTTTGCCGGATCCTGGATTTCATTCTTCGACTTGAAAAATATTTCCCCAATCATTCCTTTTTGCTTACCAAGTTCGGTAAGGATTTTTACGTAATGAACTTCAAGTTCAGCACCGCTTTTATTTAGAAGACTTTCCCAGTTGAGATTTTTAGGAATATTAATTTTCCTGTTATAGGGCGGCTTTGAATACTCATCTGCCATTTTCAAAAAGAGAAGATAGGTAAGCTGTTCAAGATAATCGCCGTAGCTTACGCCGTCATCTCTTAATGTGTGGCAGTAATTCCAAACACGCTGAACTATTGATGCAGTGGTCATAGTAATTAATAATTAAAAATTAATAATGAATAATTATTTGTTTGATTTTGATGTTTT
>CAZNDS010000194.1:0-5475 GCA_964571865.1 uncultured Ignavibacteriaceae bacterium
TACTTTCTTCACATTTATGTTGATCAGATTCCAATTGATTACAATTAATGAAATCCGTTCGATTATGGAAATATTTTCCGCAATATTTAGGTTAGATCAAAATAAAAAGGATAAGCAATTATGAATATAGTAAAAGTTCTTGCTATTGATCAAAATTCTATACAAGAAACTGCGCGGTTAAAATGGAATATTTTTTCTCAATATCGAGATATCTCACTCAGCCTTCTTGTTCCTCGACGTTGGAAAGAAAATTATCGAGATATTGTTTTTCGTTCCATCGATAAAACGAGTTATAAAATTTATACAGGTGATGTGGTATGGCCAGGATATGAAAATCGATCATTTTATCTGAACGGTCTTGGAAAAGCTATACGCGAGACTCAACCTGATATAATCTTTCTATTGCAAGAACCATACTCTTTGTTTGCTTTGCAAACGCTCTTTTTTAAAAAATTATTTGTTCCGAAAGCAAAAATTATCTTTTATACTTGGGACAATCTCACTTGGCAAAATAAATATCCTTATCGTCCTTCTTTTATATATGAGATAATCAACAAAATCATGTTGAAAAACTGCGATGGTGGTATCGCAGCAAATATTGAAGCCTCAGAAGTTTTACGGAAGAAGGGATTCACAAAACCTATAGAAGTTATTTACTACCCTCTGGATTTAAACTTTTTTAATATAAAAACCAACAATTCCGATATAAAAACTAGATATTGTATTTCCCTCGAGGGAATGGTTATCGGATATGTTGGTAGATTGTTGAAACAAAAAGGAATTGACCTGTTATTCCAAGCGTGTGCGTGTATCCAAGCTCCAATTACGTTATTGATTATCGGCGATGGACCTGATAAACAAAAATTTCAAAAACTAGCAGCTTCCCTGGGCTTGCAAAAAAAAATACATTGGATCAATACAGTGCAGCATCATGAAATTCCAGAATTATTCCGGATGATTGATATATTAGTCCTACCGTCCCGATCAACAATTAAATGGAAAGAACAATTTGGACGCGTGCTCGTTGAAGCGATGGCTTGCGGTGCCGTCCCAATCGGCTCGTCTTCTGGAGCAATTCCAGAGGTCATTGGAGACGCAGGTTTAATCTTTCCAGAAGATAACGCTAGTGCTCTATCAGAAGCGATACAATTAATGATATCAAACAAGACATTATTTGAAAACTTAAGGACAAAATGCTTAATCCGTGTCAACCAATTTTCAAGTGAATGCTTTACTAAATCATTAATGAATTTTTTACTTTTTATTCAAAATAATGTTCAAAAAAATGCCTTACTCTAATTCTATTAATAAAATTCATTGTGCAAAATCTGAAAAATATTTTGAGCTAATCCGCAAAGCAGTAGCAGAACTTGTACCAAGTAATACAAAGAGAGTTCTTGATATTGGTTGTGGACAGGGAAATCTTGGTGAGTATCTTAAAACTATAAGAGGGATAAAATATGTCGCCGGTTTTGAAATAATACAATATCAGGCTCAAATCGCAGAAACTAAACTCGATAAAGTGTATATTGGAAACGCTGAAGAGTTAGAGGTTGATATTCCAAAGAATTATTTTGATTGTATAATTTGTGCTGATGTGCTTGAACACATGATTGATCCATGGGGATTTCTCTATCGTATTAGGGATTATTTGACAAACAATGGTACAATGGTGGCAAGCCTGCCAAATATCAGGCACGCTAGAATCATTATCGATTTGTTATGTGGAAAATGGGATTATCAACCATCAGGTCTTCTTGATAAAGGACATCTTCGTTTTTTTACGAAAAGAACGATCGCCGATATGTTTAACGAAGCTGGTTTTCAAATTGTATTATGGAAGACTATTTCTAGTAAGACAATCAAATCGAAACTTGCTGAATTATTAACTTTTGGTTTATTAAAACCCTTTACTATTCAACAATTTTTACTTATCGCAAAAAAAATGAGGGTAAAAACAAGTGATTGATATATCTGTCATAATCGTTAATTTCAATACAAAACATTTTCTTAACCAATGTTTACAATCTGTAATGCAATTTAAGGGGGAATTAAAAATCGAGATAATAGTTGTGGATAACGGGTCAAAAGATGGGAGTATTGAAATGGTTCATTCCGAATTCCCTGATACTATTATAATTGCTAATAATTTAAATCTTGGTTTTGCTGCCGCAAATAACCAAGGTATAAAATGTTCAAGAGGACAATTCGTTCTACTTCTCAATTCAGATACTAAGATATTAGATAATGCGATGGATAAAACAATTACCTTTATGAAAAAAAATCCCGACGCAAGCATAGTAGGTTGCAAATTACTTAATCCTGACGGCACTTTACAACCTTCTTGTAGAAGTTTTCCATCTATTTGGAATATATTTACTGAATCAACCTTTCTCTATAAAATCTTCCCAAAAAATAAACTTTTGGGAAAATATTATATGTGCTATTTTGAACATAATTCAATTCTTCAAGTCGATGTTGTAATGGGTGCATTTATGATGATACGCAGAGAAGTGTTTGAAAATATTGGTTACTTTGACGAAGCATATTTTATGTATACAGAAGAAACGGAACTTTGTTTTCGGGCAAAAGCACGAAGTTACAATGTATATTTTTTACCTACCTCACAAATAATACATTATGGTGGTGGTTCAAAAAATAATGAACAAAAGTATTATTTAAACATGCATCACAGCCAGTTACAATTTATACGATCTAATTTTTACGGATTTAACAAGTTGTTGGGAATTATTCTTAAACTATTGGGAATTACTATCCGTATACCGGTTTATTTATTTCTAAGTCTAGTAACATTTAATCGAAAACATCTACTAAAATCATTTTATTATTTCCAAGTATTAATTAAAAAACCAATTAATCCAACTTTATAATGAAAATTCTTACAATAGCATCACAACTTCCCTATCCATTGATTGATGGTGGAAAACAAGCAATATATTATCCAATTAAATATTTAGCAAAAAAAGGACATGAAATACATCTTGCATGTGTTTCTGAATATGTTGACAATTCAATAATAGAAGAAATGAAAAAATATTGTTTTCCTCATGTCGAAATAAATTCAAAGAAATGGTCTCTACTAGGAATCGTTAAATCATTATTCGATAAAGAACCTTATTTATTGACAAGATTTCATAATAATACTCTATTAAAAAAAATCTTTGAATTATTAGAAAACAAATTTGACATTGTGGTAATTGAGGGTTTGCATGTTGCTTATTATGGACTAATGATAAAAAAATATATTGACATTCCAGTTATATTGCGACTGCATAATATTGAATCATTGATAATTGAGAGGTATATTTTAAAAAGAAAGAATCTCTTAATAAAGACTTATGCAAAATTCGAGAATAAAAAATTGAAAAATTATGAAACAGAAAAGTGTTCGTTGTTCGATAGAGTAGTTTTAATTTCTTCAGAAGATGAAAAACTTATCCTTAAACAAAATCCCAATATTAAAACAAGTGTAATTCCGGCAGGTGTGGAAATTGGAGATCAATTAAAATCGGAAATTGAAATCGAACAAAATTCCATCTTATGGATGGGTGCCCTTAATTGGCCTCCAAATATTGATAGTTTTTGGTGGTTTTATAAGGAAATTATTCCATTGGTAATTAAATCAACTCCAAATATTAAAGTATATGTCATCGGTAGTAATCCTCCTAATGAAATATTAAATGTAAACCATCCCAATGTAGAGATCTTGGGATATGTCAAAAGTGTGAAACCATATTTGCAAAAATGTAGAATTTGTGTTGTCCCTCTTAGAATCGGAGGTGGTATTCGACTGAAAATATTAGAAATGTTTTCTTATAAAAAACCCATTGTATCAACCTCAATAGGTTGCGAGGGATTGAGTGTAAATAATTATGAAGAATTACTAATTGCTGATAACGCAATATCTTTTAGTAATTCAATTATAGAACTAATTTCAAATCATCAATTAAGCAACAATATTGCTGAAAATGGATATCAATATGTCAAAAATAATTTCCAATGGGAATGTATTATTGATAAATTTGAAGTTTTGTACAAATCTTTGTTAAGATAATATTACTAACTGATGTTACGCAAAACGTGAATATTGATAATAAAATAAAAATTATTTATACTACCAAAGACAAGGTATAAACAAATAGCGAAAGAATACCGTGAATAAACCGATGCTTGATTTTTATACGAACTATATCATAAGTTCGTTTGACCGAGTCACTGCAACAAGTGGAGCACGCTTAACTGACGATACGATTAGCCACGATCGTATTACACGCTTTCTTAACGATGAGACATCATCACGTAATCTCTGGCAGCATGTCAAACGCATAGTACGTGATATACAATCGGCTGACGGTGTCATTATCTTTGATGATACAATCATCGCAAAACCCCATATGGATGAAAATGAGATTGTGTGTTGGCATTACGACCATCAAAACGGTAAGTATGTAAAGGGTATGAATCTTATTTCCTTTTTGTACGAAAATAATGCCTTGCACCTTCCTGTTTCTTATGCGATTATTGAAAAGGCTGAGTTCTATACAGATGATTCTACTGGTTGCCAGAAACGGCGAAGCAGTATTTCAAAGAACAAATATTTTCAAAGGCTATTGCGAACCTGCCGGAGAAATAATTTGCTTTTTCGCTATGTTTTAAGCGATGTTTGGTATGCATCAGCAGAGAATATGAACTTTGTACGTCAGAGACTCAAACGGCATTTTGTTATGCCATTAAAGAGCAATCGAAAGGTCGCACTGTCAAAAGCACACAAACGTGCTAATAACTACGTGACAGTTGAGACACTTGATTACACGAACTCATCCCTCCGAACAATTTACCTGGAGGAAGTGGAATTCCCACTCCTTCTGGTCAAACAAGTCTTCACAAACGAGGACGGTTCGGAGGGGATATTGTATCTTGTTACAAGTGATACAACCCTCACGTATGAGAAGATTATTGCCCTGTATCAAAAACGGTGGTCGATTGAATGCTATCATAAAGCTCTCAAGCAATCCGCCTGAGGCGGATGGAGTCGGTCGTTCACCTGCACGCACGGTGCGCACGCAATCAACACACATTCATTGTTCAATGTGTGCATTTATTAAGCTTGAGCTCCTGAGCAAAATCACCTCTGTTTCGCTCGAAGGATTGAAATTGAATTTGCATATCCATGCAATAAAAACATCGTTTAAATATCTTCAATCATTACAACCGTTTAATTGGGCTACGAAACCTATATTTGCGTAACATCAGTTAATAAATTGTATTATGATTTAAAAAATGTAAATTAATAATTTTTTAATATGAATATTTTATTCCCTTATATGGCACGTTGGAGTTCGGCTCACGCATCACGCTTTTACCATTTATTGACGAAAGTAGCTGAAAAGGGACACCATGTTTATGTGATACAACCTCCTTCACGTGGTTCCTCAGAATCAAATGACCTAGATG
>CAZNDS010000195.1:0-5461 GCA_964571865.1 uncultured Ignavibacteriaceae bacterium
ATATGTCACTGCTGCTTAATCAAATTAAATTTACACAACTATTGACTATGTCTCTGAAAATTTATTTTTAAATATTATATTTAAATTACTAATGACTGCTGGCCTTTAAAACGATTGGATAGGTGTGGATTAACATGAAAAATAAAAAAATGTACTTCTTAAAAATCTTAGCTCTCATAATTCTATTTTTAATCACTTCATCTCAGTTCATTCGGACTGACGAATTGGGCAATAAATCAAATAATGTTACCAAAAAAGTCATTTCAATTGTTGCGGTTGGTGATATTATGTTAGGAACTAATTATCCTTCAAAAGAATCTTTACCACCAAATGATGGTAAACACATTTTAGATGAAGTTAAACATATAACTAAAGATGCTGATCTAACTTTTGGTAATCTTGAGGGAGTTGTTCTAAATAGTGGAGGACAACCAAAAAAATGTAATGACTCATTATACTGTTTTAGATTCAGAATGCCTGAACATTATGTTAAATATTTAAAGGATTCGGGTTTTGATTTATTAAGCATCGCAAACAACCATATCAATGACTTTGGCGAGGCAGGAAAGGAAAAGACAGTTAAAGTCCTTAGAGAAAACGGAATTTACTTTGCTGGGTTAATTGAATATCCATATATGATTTTTGAATTAGAGGGATTGAGGATTGGCTTCACCGCTTTTGCTCCACATAGAGGGACTATTAATCTAAATGATTATAAAACTGTTGAGAAAATTGTTTCACATCTTGATAGTTTGTGCAACATTGTTATTGTATCGTTCCATGCTGGTGGCGAAGGGAAGAATTTCAGACACATCACTCGTAAAAACGAATTCTATTTAGGCTCAGATAGAGGGAACCCTTATAAATTTGTTCGTATAGCAATTGATTCCGGTGCGGATTTGCTCTTAGGACACGGACCTCACGTAACCAGAGCTGTTGATCTATATAAAAATAGATTCATTGCTTACAGCCTTGGAAATTTTGCAACATATGGAAAATTTAATCTACAAGGTCCAAATGGTATGGCGCCAGTTATCAAAATTTTCCTTACAAACGAGGGTAAATTTCTAAAAGCCGAAATCATATCAATCATGCAAATTAATAGGGGGGTACCTGTAATTGATAAAGATAATTCAGCTCTAAAGGAATTAATTTATCTAACTAAATATGATGGGTTCGATCATAATTTTGTATTTGACTCTGTAGGAAAGGTCATTTATCCAATCAAAACAGTGAAACCAAATCATTAACCGGTTAGAAAAGTTACAAAAGAAAGATTACTTTTCATCGATCATCATTCTCCGATAAAAATGTTACCTTTAGTTTATATAGGTTTATCAAAAAATGGGATTGTTATGCCTGTCCAAAATTATACTGTTGCATTGTCGAGTCTTTCCATTTTTGTCGCAGGTAGATTGAAAATGTTATTTAGCTTAAAATTTATTTACACAAAATAATTTACAGACTCCTTTTTATTTCAGATCTGTCATTAATTATTCCTCACTTCAATTATTCCTCACTTCGCACTCCGCATTCCGCACTCGTATCCTCCTTCATTTCCAAATTGAAACTCTAACTGCATCTTTCTATATTTGTACAAAATTTTTGAAAATTTCTTACAGAATTGAAACGATTTGAAGTTCTACGAAAAAACTATTCTAGATAACGGTATTAAAGTCCTCTCTGAAAAGAACAACCACGTTAAATCTTTTTCTCTCGGAATTTGGATTGATGTCGGTTCGCGCGATGAGAATACGATCAATAATGGAATTAGTCACTTTATTGAGCACTGTGTTTTCAAGGGAACACAAAAAAGATCCGCACGGCAAATTGCTCTCAGTCTTGAAGCATATGGCGGCTATCTAAATGCATTTACCACGAAAGAGCATACTTGTTTTTATGCTCGCGCTCTTAGTGCTCAAGTTCCAAAAGCATTTGACGTTCTTTCTGATCTAATTACATCGGCGACGTTTAAACAAAAGGAAATTGAAAAAGAGAAACAAGTTGTCATCGAAGAACTTGTGACGTATGAAGATACTCCTGAGGAACACATTCCTGAACTATTAGACGCTGAGTTGTATTCACCTCATCCTCTTGGATATCCCGTGATTGGAACGAAAAATAATCTGGAACACTTTACACAGAAGCATTTGCAAAATTTCATTGAAGAGAAATACGTTCCGGGAAGAATGATTATATCCGCAGTGGGTGATGTTGAACATGAAAAGATAGTTCAACTTGCTGATAGATATTTTGGGGATTCAAAGAACGGAAATAAAAAATTTGAAAGATCGAAACCGAGACTGATCAATCGTTCAAAAACCTTAAGTATCGAAAAAGATATTCAACAAGTTCATATCTGTCTCGGCAGAAAAACTTTCGGTGTGAGGAATAGCAATCGAACTAATCTTGCCGCACTCAATACAGTTCTTGGAGGAGGGACCAGCAGCAGACTCTTTTTGAACATTAGAGAAAAATATGGTTTTGCTTACAATGTGTACTCGTTCTTAAGCAGCTATTACGATTCATCGACTTTCGGAATTTACATTTGTACGTCGCCAAAAAATCGTGATCGTTCGATCGGCTTAATCTGGAATGAATTGGATAAGTTGAGTGAAAATCCAATAACCAAATCAGAGCTGAAAAAGATTAAAGAGCATATCAAAGGAACAATCTCGCTTGGAATGGAAAGCACTTCATCGAAAATGATCCACTTGGCAACATCGGAATTGTATTTTAATAGAGTAAAATCTATCGAAGAAATATTTGCCGAAGTGGATACATTAACTTCTGAAGGAATCCAAAATTTGGCAAAGGAATTATTCATCAGAGATTCATTTACAACAGTTACAATTGAACCAAAGCGAAATAATTTTCTGAATTCAGAAGCGAGGAATTAAAAGAGTGGAAACGAAAGAAGTTAAGCAGCCAATGAATATTCCATCGATTTCGGATCGTGCAAGGTCGATGCAAGCTTCTCCGCTTAGAAAACTTACTGCCATTGCTGAGGCAAGAAAAAAGCGGGGTGTAAAAATTTATTACGTAAATATCGGACAGCCTGATCTTCCGACCGATCCGGAAGTTTTCAACGAAATTCAAAAACGGAAACAGCGGACTATTGCTTACGCACCTTCGAACGGTATTGCTGAAACATTAACTGCATGGAAGTCTTATTTCAAACATTATGAGATCGATTTTGATGAAAGCGAAATGATTGTAACTGCAGGAGGTTCAGAAGCAATAATTTTCGCAATGTGCTCGATTTGTGATAGTGGCGATGAGGTAATTGTCTTCGAACCATTTTATACAAATTACAATGGCTTTGCAACATTATCAGATGTGAAACTGAGAGCAGTTCCACTAAGCATTGAAAATGGATTTCACCTTCCATCAAAAAAAGTTATCGAAAAATATATTACACCAAGAACTAAAGGGATACTTTTAAATAATCCATCTAATCCAACCGGTGCAATTTATCCAAGACAAGAGCTTGAAGGTATTGTTGAGATTGTAAAGAAACACAGTTTATTTTTAATGTGCGATGAAGTTTATCGTGAGTTCGCATACGACAGCGAATTTGTCAGCGTGATGGATTTTCCAGAAATCGCTCAGCAGACAATTTTGTTAGACAGCTGTTCTAAAAGATTTAATGTATGCGGTGCGAGAATTGGTGTTATTGCAAGTCACAACAAAGATGTAATTCAAAGCTCGTTTAAATTTGGAATGGCGCGATTGTGTGTTGCAACAATCGAACAGCTTGCAGTAATTCCCTTGCTTACTTCACCGCATAAATTCACAAAACCGATCGTAGAAGAATTTAGAAAGAGAAGAGATGTTGTATACGAATGTTTGAAAGAAATTCCCGGAGTAACTTTTTATAAACCTGAAGGTGCATTTTATATCGTGATCGGTTTGCCTGTAAAAGATTCTGAGCACTTTTCAAAATGGCTGATTGAAGAATTTGAGTACGAAAATGAAACTATACTTTTAGCTCCTGCACAAGGCTTTTATGCTTCACCGAACAAAGGGATGAATGAAGTACGGTTAGCGTTCATGTTAAACGTAGATGAAATGAAACGATGTTTGAATATTTTGAAAATTGCTTTGGAAAATTATCAAAAGAAATTTGGATAAGTCAGTACAAAATAATCGTTCGATTGCGCCCGTTTGGCGGCGAAAAAAATTAGAAGAGAATAAAACTGATTTCGAGTTCTGGCAGACTATTAGCCTAGAACAGAGGATATCACAATTAGAAGAAATTAGACAAGAATTTCATTCTTGGAAATATATTAATGAACAAAGATTTCAAAGAGTTTATACAATCGTTAAACGAAAATGATGTGATGTATCTTGTTGTTGGCGGGTATGCTGTAGCTTTGCATGGTTATCCGCGTTATACAAAAGATCTTGATATCTGGATTTGGATAAATAAAAAAAATATTGAAAAATTATTAGATGCAATCAAAGATTTTGGTTTCGAAGAACTAAATTTACAAATAGATGATTTTATGGATAGCGATAGTGTAATTCAACTTGGTTATCCGCCCAATAGGATCGATTTGATGTGTGATTTAATCGGTGTTGATTTTAATGAATGTTATGAAAAAAAAGAACAAGTTATTATTGATGGAATAAATGTGAATTTTATCGATCTGATTAACTTAAAGAAGAACAAACTGGCTCTGGGAAGGCACCAAGACCTTGCAGACCTTGAAAACTTAGAATAGAAATTATTTATTGAACATGTTAATAATTGTTTTGAAAATATTGTGCTACCTTTTTAGTGTTGAGGATTTTAAATGCCGACAGTAACAATTAACAATAAACAATACGAATTTACTCCCGGCGAAACCGTAATTGAAGTTGCCGAAAGGAATGGAATAAATATTCCGCACTACTGCTGGCATCCGCGATTATCTGTCTCCGGGAATTGCAGAATGTGTTTAGTTGAGATTGAAAAAATTCCCAAACTCGCCATCGCTTGCTCTACAACTTGTATGGATGGAATGGTTGTTCACGTCGATTCGGAAAAAGCAGTTGCTGGGCGTGAACATGTGATGGAATTCTTATTGATTAATCATCCGCTCGATTGTCCAATTTGCGACGAAGCCGGTGAATGCAAATTGCAGGATTATGCATATCAGCATGGGACTGGTGAAAGCAGATTCATTGAAGGAAAAAATCATAAGCCAAAGAGAGTTAAGCTAGGTCCCTATGTTATGTTCGATGCAGAAAGGTGTATTTCATGTTCACGATGCATTCGCTTCTCAAAAGAAATTGCAAAAGAAGATCAATTGACTTTTGTGCAAAGAGGAGATAGGGTTACCATTGAGACTTTTCCTGGAAAAGAGCTTGATAATCCGTATTCATTGAATGTCGTTGATATTTGTCCTGTTGGTGCATTGACGAATATCGATTTTAGATTTAAAGCACGTGTTTGGGACATGTCATCAACTCCAAG
>CAZNDS010000196.1:0-2151 GCA_964571865.1 uncultured Ignavibacteriaceae bacterium
TCTGTGAGAGGCTTGGGGGTGAGATTCCCCCTTGCCTACTCGATTTTGTTGTCATCATAAAGAATTTGTCTCGATTGATTTTCAAATTCCTTTCTTAATTCGTCAAGGTCATTTTTATATTGCTGTCCCAATGCTGTTGGAATAAAGTTATTTAATTCTTGTAATGTTTTTTGTCCTGCAACTGCCTGATTTAGAACTTGAATGTAGCCATTGTAGGTTTCATTCAGGTGAGTAATGAAAAAAATCCTTGTCTTGTTGCTTAAACTGGCAAAAAAGGCCTTACTGTCAGATCAAGTCTTAACTTTTACAACTGAGCTAGCCTTGAAAAGTTTATGATACGCAACCTTCAAGCCCGCCGTTGGCTATACCCGGTGTTGTGGCCAGTTAATTATTTATAAATCAACTTATTGATAGGTTGACTCTTTTCCCAAAACCGATTTCAACAAGTCTATAGAGAGTGGATAATTGTATATCACTATGTCCATTCTCAATGCGTGAAATAAAGCTTTTTCTTGTACCGGTCTTTTTTGCAAGTTCTTCCTGCGTCATTTTAGCCTCTTTCCTCGTATCTCTGAGAATCTCACCAATTGCAAAGGCTTTTGCCTTTATTTCAAATTCAGTTCGTTTTTTGGTGCCAATCTTGCCATATCTTTTATCAAGATGTTCGTCAAATGTCACTATGTTTTTCATTTTTTAATTCCTTTCTTTTTATTCTCAAAATACTTTTCTTTTATTCTTATTGCTTTTTCAATTTCCTTTTTCGGAGTCCTTTGTGTTTTCTTCTGAAATCCGTTGAATAGTACAACTAAATTTCCTTCGTCAAAACAACAAAAAATTCTATAAATATTACTTTCAAACTCAATCCTAATCTCAAATAGTCCCTCATAACCTGTAATCTGATCAAAAAACTTTTTTGGTATTCTGTCAGCAACAGTTATAAGAAATAAAACATAATCAATTTTGTCTTTAACCTTCTCTTTCTGTGCATTATAAAAGTCCCAATAATAATTCTTAAAATATATCAGTTCTCGTTTTCTATTCATACTACAAAGTTAACGAATAATGGAACAAAATGCAATTTATCCTGGAAAATTTTATGTGCAGGATTTTGGTATTAATTGGCCACAACGTGCTCGGGATTCCCGCGTGTTGGCAACTGGTGTTCATTCATATCCGTCTGTTTGTCATTTGTTTAGCTTTAATTCCTTGTCATTCTCAATCTGCACCAACCTATCCACGGAGCACAAATTTAATTTGTTTTTTTGAGCGTGGGCAATCCTAAAACCGTCCTGAAAGGCGGTATTGGGGTCTGCTTTTCAAGCTCTTTGACAAAGCTTTGGTTGGAGTGTTGGCAAGTGTGGCTTTGGCAATGTGCTTGAAAATAGGGTGGGATTAATTCCCATCAACTAAATATTCTTTTAACTTAACAGTCTTAGGGTTTTTAAACAATTCATTTGGATTGCCTTGCTCAATTATTTCTCCATAATCCATAAATACAACATTATCAGCTATTCGTGTTGCTTGCCTTAGAACATGAGTAACCAATATGATGGTATAATGCCTTTTTAGTTGTTTAAATAAATCCTCAATAATTTTACTTGAAATTGGGTCTAAAGATGATGTAGGTTCATCGGCTAATATAATTCTTGGTTTAACAGCTAAACCACGGGCTAAACACAACCTTTGCTGCTGACCAATTGAAAGACTTGTTGCAGGACTATTTAACCTGTTTTTAACTTCTTCCCACAAGCCAACTTCTTTTAAATGTTTTTCAACATTATATTCTATAAGTTTTTTATCTCTAACACCCTTTAATTTAATGCCATACGCCACATTCTTTGATATTGATACTGGTAATGGATAAGGTCGTTGCGATAACAAACCCATTTTTTGCCTGATAGATGGAATATTTTTACTTGTATTTAGAATATCGTCATCTTCGATAAAGATTTGTCCAGTCACATCAAGTTCCTTATATAAATCAGTTAATTTATTTATGCATTTTAGTAACGTGGTTTTACCACAACCAGAAGGACCAAGAAGTACTGTTATTTTATTCCTAGGAATTTCTAAATTAACATTTTTAAGGATATGATGTTTGCCAGCATAAACATTTAAGTCGCTTATACGAAGAATTGAATTTTTCTCAAT
>CAZNDS010000196.1:2162-5457 GCA_964571865.1 uncultured Ignavibacteriaceae bacterium
GGTACCGTTATTTAATGAATTCATACTCGTATTATTTTAAGTTCGTCTTCGAATAGCTTTTTGAAATAAATCTTGCAGCAAGACTTATAATAAGAATTATAATTGTAAGAATTGCAGCAGCGGCAAAAGCTCTCTCCCTGACTTCGGGAATAGGCGACCCAAGTTGAAAAAAGATAGCCAAAGGTAAGGTTGCAGCAGGTTCGTCCAGATATATGGGTATTAAGTCGGTGTAGCCAGCCGTAAAAAGTACAGATGCAGCATCACCAATACCACGGCCGAATGCAAGCAAGACGGCAGTAATAAAACCTGAAAAGCCTTGTTTAAAGATTATTTTAAATGCAGTTTCGGCATTAGTTGAACCTAATGCTAAAGATGCTTCATGCAAACCTTTAGGGATTGTACTTAAAACCTCATCGAATGTACGTACCATAATAGGTGTAATAAGTAAAGCAACCGTTATTATTCCTGCAATCAAAGAGGCATTCATTCCTAAATAAAGCATAAGGATAAAGCCAAATGCCCCATAAACTATTGATGGAATGCCCCAAAGTGAGTCTAAAAAATATCGAATTGTATTCTGCATTCGTTTTTTGCGAATAAGATGAACATTTAAATAAAGAGCTGCCGGCATACCGATAAAAATAGAAATGAGGGTTGCCCCCAAGGCAATATACAACGAACCAACTATAGCATTAAGAACCCCACCTTCTCCACCATAGTAATAACCACCCGAAGGTGTTTTTGTTATCATATCAAGGGAAAGTGCATTAAACCCTTTTACAAAAATTATAACAATAATGAAAGCTAGTACCGCAATAAGCGAATAGGCTGCAAAACCCGAAAGGAACCGGAATATGTTCTCTTCAATTACTTTTCTTTTGTTCATCGTTCCCGTGTTTTATATATAAAAAATCTAAATATTAGGTTGATTAGCAAAATAATAACAAAAAGAAGTAAAGCGGCGAACATTAACGCAGAATCATATAAAGGAATAGAAAGCATTTCTCCATAATTGTTTGCAATTAATGCAGGTAAAGGATACCCTCCTTCAAAAGGGTTGAATTTAGTTTGAACCATATTACCAACAACCATCATTACCGCAATAGTTTCACCAATGGCTTTGGCTACGCCCAAACCAAATGCTGATATTATACCGGGATAACTTTTCTTAATTACAACATGCTTAACCGATTCCCAAAAAGTAGCTCCCAATGATAAGGATGCTTCTTTTAAACCGATTGGCACGGTATTAAAAACTTCTATCAGCATATTCAGAATATAAGGAACGCACATAACTGCTAATACAATACCCCCAGCAAAAATTGTATATCCTGATGACGTAGTGTAGAATACTGGTGCAAGTATATTTGAAACGAATGGTACAATTACTAAAATACCCCATACCCCATAAATCACAGAAGGTAACCCTGCAAGAATATCTATTACCGGGTGCATCACCCGCATTAATTTAGGGGATGAAAATTGTGTGAGATAAATAGCAGAGAACAAACAAATCGGAACAGTTAATATAAAAGTGATTAGGGTTACATAAACAGAACCGGCAATAAACGGCCAAAAACCAAATTTTCCTTCATGTGGTAACCATGCAGAAGTTCCAATCAAGTTCCAAATATCCTGATGTTGAAATAATGGTGCTGATTTAATGTAAAGTCCTACACCTATTACAAATGGCAAAAGCAGAATGGTTACCAATGCGATAACCATCCATACCCCCATTATTTTATCAAATAATATTCTTTTTAAAAGCATAGGCTATTTTAATTTCTCTTTGTAATCATTTATAATATTTTGATCAAGCGGCACATATCCAGCTTCTTTTACAAACTTTTGCCCTTCAGTAAGTGTCCATTCAATAAAATCTAAAACCGTCTGCTTTTCCGGTTTGCCTTTAGCCACAAAATAAAGTTCCCTTGCCGGAGGAGAGGGGTATACTCCATCAGCTATTGCCTTAAGAACGCCTTCGAACGATTCATAAAAATCTTCTTCAGGGTCAATAGTACCATTCCCATTAATATCAATAGGGATAACCTCTATTCCTGGACGATTTTTACCAGTATTTATATCGTAGGCATAAATGGTGTTGTTAAAGGTTATCCCTTCAGGGTCTTTTACAACAGCCTCTGCAAGGCCGGGGTCACCAAAAATTCCAATTCCTTTAAGGTTTTCCTGTTTACCTCCCAGAAATTGTGCCCATGTTTCTGCTGCCCCACAAGCATCGGAACGGGTATAAACTATTAATGCTGTTTTATTTGAAGTTTTTAGTATATCTGCCCAATAAGAAACCGACCCATCGATATATATTGCTTTAAATTCATCTCTGGTAATCCCCCTTTGTTTCAATATTTCTAAATATGGGTTGCTGGCACTGATTGTTGGTACTACAGCATCTATAGTCAAACCTACCCACCAAACACCTTTGTTTTTTTCTTCCTGATGGATTTCTCTTGAAAACATACCCAAATCAACAGCACCGGACAAAGCATCTGCCATGCCTTTTCCGGCACCTCCACCCGAAATATTGAAACGAATTTCCGGATGTTCTTTTTTGTATTCCTCTGCCCATCTTACAACCAAAGGGTAAAGTGCAAATGCCCCGGAAATACTTATGGTTTGTTCCTTCTGTTTCTTAGAAACACACGCAGTCATTAACAATGCTGCGACAAGCCCGAAAATTAAAGTTATTCTTTTCATATCTGATTTTTTTATTGTTACAAATTATTGTTTGCTTGTTGTTTAAATAAGGTTGGGGTAATGGTTAGCTGCAAATAAAAGAACTGTGAGAATTTATCGTTTACAACACCCTGAATCGATTTTAGCGATTCGGTTGGCAAGTAAAACATATAGCCAACTTCTACTGCACCCCAATCGTTAAAATTATATTTCAACACCAAATCGTTTTCGTAACCAAGATTTTTATCCGAAGGAGTTGTTGGGTTGGTCTGTGCTAATTGAAAGTGATGAGAAATGTTGCGAATACTAAATGTTTTTGAGAATTTATAATCAAGGTAAAAATAGTAATCGGCTAAACCTCCTTGTTTGGTGTGCGAATCAAACGAACTAAAATAATCAATGAAGCCGAAAAATTTGTGCCGTGCTCCATATAGCATGTCAAACAAGTTATCTGTTGTTTGGTCTGCCCCGGCCTTTTTGTTCCCAGATAAATAACCGTAACCTATACCCAGAGTAAGGTTTCCGATTTTATAACTTGCATCAGCATTAATCGCAAAGGCATCCACTTTAGTCCCTTTTGGGTTTTTACCATATTGATAATACG
>CAZNDS010000197.1:0-5442 GCA_964571865.1 uncultured Ignavibacteriaceae bacterium
AGCGCTCATTTCTGAAATTAATTTGGTCGCAGTTGCGCCGAGCGGTACTGTTAATCCTTGTCCAATTTCATTAAATAATGGAATGAGCACAAACCACGAAAGAAATGAACCCGCACAAATAATAATTGCGAATTTTAATCCAACGATGTAGCCGAGTCCTAAAACCATAGTTAGAGCATTGACTTTAAAAACTAATTTTGCTTTATCGGCGAGAATTTCTCCGTAATGAAAAATTCGTGTACTGATAACTTCAGCCCACCAGCCGAAAGATGAAATAATAAAATCAAAAACTCCGCCTATCAATCCGCTGACAACAAGCACGCCAGCTTGATTTCCACCCTTTTCACCTGCAACAAGAATTTCTGTCGTGGCGGTTGCTTCTGGAAAAGGAAATTTTCCGTGCATATCTTTTACAAAATACTTTCGGAAAGGAATTAAAAATAAAATTCCAAGAAAGCCCCCGAACAGTGATGCAAGAAATATCTGATAAAAATCTACAGGAAGATTAAGAATGTATAATGCCGGGATTGTGAATATTGCTCCAGCAACGACTACTCCAGAACTCGCACCTATAGATTGAATAATGACATTCTCGCCAAGTGCATTCTTCCTCTTTGTTGCGGCTGAGAGTCCTACTGCAAGAATTGCGATCGGGATCGCAGCTTCCATTACTTGTCCGATTTTCAATCCCGAATATGCCGCAGCGGCAGAGAAAAGTATCGCCATAAAAAGTCCCCAAAGTACCGACCAAGGCGTAACTTCGGGATAGTTTTTCCTTGGATCCATTATAGGTATATAGACTTCACCTTCTTTTAATTCCTTATAAGCATTTTCGGGAAGTCCGTTTACAGTGTTTTTAATTTCCATTAATTCCTCCTTATTGAGTGATATGGCAGAAATGAAAGGTTAAATCGATTAATAATTTTCAATTCAATAAAAATTTTCGGAAAGTTAAGAATCAAAATAGAGAATGTAAAATGGAATGTAAAATGAATAATGGAAAAAGTTGAAAACAAAATGGAAACCTTGTCTGCCCGGCAGACTGTTGCGGATTGTTGTTTCCTCGATTAGTCTCCATCAGCTGACGGACGGGACGGAATATTATTTTCCACCCAATTGATGATTTTTTTTTTATTAACAGAAAATCCTTCCCCGCCACAACAACTATATCTCGTGGCAGGTCGGTTTTGAGGTTAAATTAATCCCAAATTTGTCATTAGGTAACAATTTATAATGACCGCCATAAAAAAAAATATTGGTTAACTTATTTGAATACAATAAGTTATTCTTATAAAAAATTGGAATTATTTAAAAATTTTTCACACAAAAAACTTACACATTTTGATTAAGATATTTCTCTGTAACAGATTGCATAGTAATAAACTGCTAAAACTCACTCATTTTCTAATGACAAATCTGGGTTAATAATACTTCATTTGAATCATTAACCTTAGTAACATTCTTTGCTTCCCAATCGATTAACCTTATTTAATTCAGTCGCTGAAACTGATCTGAATAAGGTAATTTTTTTAGGATTTGAGAAGGTTTCTAAGGTTTAAGAATTTCGATAAGAACTGAATTCGAAAAATCAGTTCGTTCAAAACATGATTCCTTTTTTTACCCCTACAATTTAATTAACTAGCGAAAAAATATTGTTGGGCGTATTTAATTGAATTAATTGAAAAGAGATGTTATCGCTTCTTTCAAAGTTTTCACTTCAACTATCGAAATTTTGAAATTTTTACTCTCAATTTTCGAATTAGTTTTTGGCACAAAGATTTTTTCAAATCCTAATTTTTCTGCTTCCGAAATTCTCTTTTCAAGTTGATGGATTGAACGGATCTCACCACCAAGACCAACTTCACCGACGACACAAGTCTTTGAATCCGCCGGAATATCTTTAATGCTTGAAATTACTGCCGCGCATACAGCGAGGTCAGCTGCGGGTTCATCAATTTCAACACCGCCGGCGATATTTAGAAAAACATTCTGTGAACTTAATTTATAACCAAGACGTTTTTCAATTACGGCAAGAAGAATTGAGAGTCTTCTATAATCAAATCCTGTTGTGACTCGCTGCGGCATTCCATAATTAGATGGAGTTGTTAGTGCTTGAACTTCCACGAGAATTGGACGTGTCCCTTCGATCACCGATGTAACCACCGATCCCGATGCACCGTACTCACGTTGGGAAAGAAAAACTTCAGAAGGATTTGCGACCTCAGCCAATCCAGAATCGTGCATCTCGAAAATTCCAATTTCGTTTGTAGAACCGAAGCGATTCTTCATTGCACGAAGAATTCTGAAGGAATAATTTTTCTCACCGCCAAATTGCAATACAGTATCGACCATATGTTCAAGCAGTTTTGGACCTGCGATTGCTCCATCCTTTGTAACATGACCGATTATTATCACAGTGATCATTTTCTTTTTTGCAAGCTGCATTAAGTAGGCGGTGCATTCACGAATTTGACCGATAGTCCCCGGTGCCGAACCGAGTTCGGGTTTAAAAATAGTCTGAATTGAATCAATCACAGCAACCGCCGGATCGTATTTTTCGAGAGTGAAAAGAATGTCATTTAGATTTGTTTCTGATAAAATGAAGACGTTTTCAGACTTCAATTTCAATCGTTCGGAACGGTACTTCAGCTGTTCGGCTGATTCTTCTCCTGTAACATAGAGAACTTTTGATTTTAAGGCTGCCGCATCTAATTTGATAGTTGACACAGCCTGCATTACTAAAGTTGACTTTCCTATTCCAGGATCGCCGGCAATTAGAATAACGCTTCCAATAATTAATCCGCCTCCCAGCACGCGGTCAAATTCCTTAATATTAGTCGCTATGCGTAAGTTATCCGTCGGCGACAATTGAGAAATTGATTTTATATTTTGTGCAGAACCGCTTACAGCCGGGTGTGATGCTTTCGGTTTTACTAATTCTTCTGAAAGTGTATTCCATTCCATGCAGTCTGGACATTTACCGAGCCACTTGAGCGATTCGTATCCGCAATTCTGGCAAACGTATTTTATTCGTGCTTGCTTCATACAGTTAATGCAAAATTCAAAATTGAAAATGTAAAATTACAATGCAAAGATTAAAATTGAAAAACATCTCATTGCAATTAAAATTTTACACTTTGATATTTTATTTTTGATATAATTTTAATATCCCGTTCTTTTAATAAAATTCACAATTACATTATCACTTGATCTCATAAATTCAGCGTGTGTGCCAATAAAGTAGATTTTCCCTTCATGAATCATTGCAATTTTATCCGCAACTTTTTTAACACTTACCATATCATGAGTTACGACTATTGAAGTAACCTTAATCCGCTTTGATAGATCATATATCATGTCGTCTATTGAATCAGAGGTAATTGGATCGAGTCCCGTTGTAGGTTCATCATACAAAATATATTGGGGATTTGTTACGAGTGCTCTTGCAAGTCCAACTCTTTTTTTCATTCCTCCGGAAAGTTCAGCAGGTTTTTGGTCGAGAATCCCATGAAGATTGACTAGTTCTAATTTTTCTTCAACGACTCTTCGAATATTGGACTTTTTCATTGTAGTGTTTTCACTTAATGCGAGTCCGACATTTTCCTCAACATCTAATGAATCGAATAATGCTGAACCTTGAAATAAGAATCCAAATTTCTGCCTGAGCTGATAAAGTTCTTTTTCATTTAACTCTGATACGATTTGATTATCAACTTCAACAAATCCCGAGTCTGGCTGAAGTAATCCAACTATGTGTTTTATTAAGACACTTTTACCGCAGCCGCTTCGGCCGATAATGGCGATAGTCTCGCCATCCTGAATTTCTAAATTTATTCCGTCTAAAACTTTCAGCTCGCCGAATGACTTGTGTAGATTATGGATTTTTATCATGAGAGATTAATTTTTGTCAAAGCTAATCATTAGCTGATTGAAAATAAAGAATTGTAAACTGCGCTTAAGATGATCTTTTATCATCAAATCTTAGTCTCAGTCTTACTCTTCGCCTCAGTCTATTTATGCGTCTTCTCAATTTCTTCAACTTTATTCTTGCTAACGTCTGAAACACCGACCATCAATCCGGCAGTTACAACGACAGCACCGGCAATTTGAAATCCAGTAACATTCTTTCCAAATAAAAGCATAACAAAAGGAAGTAAGGCGAGATAAACATTTGTGTAAGGCACCCAGTAATGTGCAGAGAATTTTGACAGATTGAAAAATCCATAACTATAAATGTATCCGCTCAATCCAGCGATTACGATGAAAAGAATTGGCCACCAATTGGTTGGAATTATTGGACCTCTGAATAGGGAATAGAATCTGTGATACTCAGCCGAAGACATGATGGATTCGATTCTTGTCTTGCTTTCTTTTGGTAAATCACTTTTTAAAATGTACTCATCACCGGACTTGGTATAAAGTGCAGATAGAAAGTCTTTGTCTGCTTCATTTACTTTTGTGAGAATCCTTGTTTCAAAAATGTCAGAGTCAACAGTCCCCGGAACATTTGCATTTGTCCATAAAGCAACTAACGGGAAAATAATTAGTGCACTCCAAATAAAAATCATTTTGAAAATTTCACGCCAAACTACTAATGCATTAGGTCCAACTCCCGGTAACGCTGTTTGAACAGTTTTGTTGTTCAATACTTGTTGTGAACACAGACAGCAATTGATAATAAGAATCCAAAGCAGTGCTGTTCCATCCAAGACTGCTCTGGGATCCATTGTCCCTCGAATATATTTTTCTAAGTGTGGTATAGCAAGTCCGATGACGACTAACGTAATTCCAATCCAATGCTCTCTTCTGATTTGTGCATTGTATAGGAATTTACCAAAGAAAGGGAGAGTCGCTAAATAAATATTTATATATGGTGCATAAATGTGTGGTGAATAATATCTTGGAAGATAGAAAAAGCCAATGTTCTCAATTACACCTGTGAATGCACAAATTGCAATCACAAGTATCGAGGTTTTGCCAGGCCAAAGATATTTTATCTTTTTTCCGCGAATCACTTCAATTACAACTGCAACAACAGCCCAAAGAAGTTTTGAAATTTCCCTCCACCAAGTCATTACGCCAGGAGAAATCTCAACCTTTTCTGCACCGATATATTTTGGCTGATTCGCCATCCAGTTGAGAACATACTGTCCGCCTAATGATGCATTAATAATTGAAAGCCATACGATAATTATTATCCATTCCATGTTGGGTAAACCTTTCTAAACTGGAAAATTTTTATGAGGGTGAAACGCAGCGAGAAATTTCGACGAAGGAAATGAAACATTTATACGAGTGAAATATTGCAAATAAAATCTGTCATAATTAAAAATTTCATGTGTAAAATAATCAATTACTTTGGAATGTTCACGTATATAAATTATAGTGGTATAAAAACGAGTCATGTTAGGTAACGAAACTCATCCTCCAGCTCCTTCTCTT
>CAZNDS010000198.1:0-5442 GCA_964571865.1 uncultured Ignavibacteriaceae bacterium
ATTGACTTCTTTAACGAGTTCGTCGAATGCTAAGTCAGTCAAAGTCTCTTTCTCAATCATTAACTTTTTGAACAGATCGATTGGATCGCGATTTTTGTCAGATTCGATTTGTTCAGGTGAACGATATTTTTTTTGATCATCTGAAGATGAATGAGGAAACAATCTTACGACATCTGCTTCGATCAAACTTGGACCATTTAAATTCCGGGTGTATTTAACTGCAGCAGCCGCTGCGGAATTACATTCAAGATAGTTTGTACCGTCGATTCGCTGGCGAAATAAATTTTTATAACCTTTTGTCATTTCGGCGATTGATCCCCCTTCGCCTGCTGTTTGATTTTCAACGGGAACTGAAATTGCCCAGCGATTATTTTCTATTAAAAATATAACAGGAAGTTTTTCTCTGCTTGCCCAGTTCACTGCCTCGTGAAATTCTCCTTGACTAGTCGCACCTTCTCCCGATGAAACAACGGTTACTTCTTTCTTCCTCATTCTCACGGATGCTAATGCACAGCCGACCGCCTGTAAATATTGTGAACCAGTCGGGCTTGACTGAGTCGGGACATTTAAACTCACCGAACTGTAATGTCCCGGCATCTGTCTCCCGCCTGTAAATGGATCGTCGGCTTTTCCAAATTGATGAAGAAAAATTTCTTCCGGTTTGATACCAAGCGCTAGAGAGAAAGCCAATCCGCGATAGTATGGGAATCCCCAATCAATGCCAGGTTTCAGAGCTTTAGCAATAGCAATCTGAATTGCTTCGTGGCCCGCACAACCGATGTGAAAAAACATTTTTCCTTGTTTAAGAAGTCGAAGAATTTTTTCATCCATCGCTCTTGAGAGGAGCATGATTCTCATGACAGAAGTCAATTCTTGCTTTGTCATCCCGCCAAAAATATCTTTTCTTCCTGTTGGTGCATCTGCTGATTGTGTTCCGCCATTGTGTTTCCGTGCAGTCATTTAATGAACTCCCTCCAATTCAATTGAGATGATTTCCTTCTCAAAATCATCCAATGAATTAAAATGCTTTATTGAGTTATACTTAAAAATCTCACAAAAATGCTTGATTATAACATCTTTAACATTTTTTAGGGGGATTTTCGTTCCCAGTTCTTCAGCGAGAGAAGTAACACCTTTTTCGAATATTCCGCATGGAATAATCTTATCATAGTATGAAAGATCTGTGTTTATGTTGAATGCGAATCCGTGCATCGTTATCCATCGGCTGACTTTAATTCCGATTGCAGCAATTTTATTGTTACCTATCCAGACTCCCGTGTAATCGTCAATCCTTTTTGACTTAATACCGAACTCATCGAGAGTGCGAATCATTATTTCTTCAAGCTCACGCAGATATTTATGAACATCCTCGTAAAGTTCATCCAATTTTATGATCGGATAACCGACGATTTGTCCGGGTCCATGATAGGTAATATCGCCGCCTCGGTCTATTTCAAAAACATCGATCCCATTTTGTAACAGCGTGTTGTCATCAGCGAGTAAATGATTTTTGTCTGCAGATTTTCCGAGCGTGTAAGTATGAGGATGCTCAAGCAGAATAATTGTATCGCCGATAAGATTATCAAGTCTCATCCGATGTAGCTTCTTCTGGAAATCCCAAATTTTTTTGTAAGGTTCTGTTTCGAGATTAATGATATTTAATTTTCTTTCATTCATTAAAGATTTTGAAGTATCTTATTTTACGATGAAAATAATTACTAAAGCTGCATATTAGGTCGCTAAATTCAGGTCGATAGAGAAATAAATACGCAATAGAACACAGATAACACTGATCATGACTGATTTCCGCAGATTGAAATCTGTGAAAATCATAATTATCCGTGTCATCAGTGTGCTAATTATCAGGTCATACAATTTCAGATCAGTATTAATAAGTTGAACTCTTCTGCAAAATGAATCGGTAACAATAATATTTTTAATGGATTTTTATCCATCAAATATGAATTGCTTCTCCATAGGCATCGGCTGCTGCTTCCATGATCGCTTCGGATAAAGTCGGATGAGCATGCACGGTTTTGAAGATCGATTCGCCGGTAGCTTCCAGACTTTTAGCCATACCAAGTTCGGCAATAAGCTCGGTAGCTTCGCTTCCAATAATATGAGCGCCGAGCAATTCATCATATTTTTTATCGAATATCAATTTTACGAAACCAACAGTTTCTCCGTTCGCAATCGACTTTCCATGACTTCGGAAATTGTATTTGCCGATCCTTAGTTCGTATCCAAGCTCTTTTGCTTTTTTCTCAGTCAATCCAATGCTTGCAACCTGCGGCTGGCAGTACGTACAGCCGGGAATGGCATTATAATTCACTCCAGCTGAATGATGTCCAGCTATCTGTTCAACACATGCAATTCCTTCAGCGGAAGCAACGTGTGCGAGCCAGGGCGGACCGCTCACATCTCCGATAGCATAAATATTTTCTATATTAGTTTTGTAATTCTTTTTGTCTATAGTAATAAAGCTTCTCTCGGTTTTTATTCCAAGCTCTTCCAATCCGATCCCTTCAATGTTGCCCTGGACTCCAATTGCAACAAGTGCGATATCACCTTTCACTTCCGAAGTCTTGCCTGATGATTCGACAAGAACCGAAACACCGGTTTTGGATTTCTTAATTTCTTTCACTTTAGTGTTTGTAAGAATTTGAATTCCATTCTTCTTGAATTCCCGTTCAAGCAGCTTTGAGACTTCTTCATCTTCTATTGGAAGAACATTTGGAAGCATCTCGATCAGAGTCACTTTCGTCCCAAGCTCGTTGTAAAAATATGCAAACTCGACTCCGATTGCACCTGCACCGATGATGACCATCTCCTTCGGCTGCTTTGAAAGGATCATCGCTTCAGTGCTTGAGATGATCTTCTCACCATCGTTTGCGAAATTAGGTATCTCACGTGCTCTCGCTCCGGTCGAGATGATGATGTGCTTTGCAGTGATCTCTCGCGATTTCTTTCCGTTTTTATCCGAAACGGGGATAGTTTTCTGTTTTGTGAGCTTGCCGAATCCTTCAATAACGTCGACTTTGTTTTTCTTCATCAGGAACTCGACACCTTTAATTATCTTTGAAGAAACTTCACGGCTTCGTTGTATTATTTTATTAAAGTCGAAAGAAAAATTGTCGATGTTAATTCCGAACTCAGATGCATTTTTTATTAAATGCAGAGCTTCGGCATTTTTCAAAAGTGCTTTCGTCGGAATACAGCCCCAGTTCAGACAAATCCCGCCGAGCTTATCTTTTTCGATCAGCACAGTTTTTAATTTTAATTGAGCAGCACGAATTGCTGCGACATATCCGCCAGGTCCTCCGCCAAGAATCGCTACATCGTATTCAAAATTTTGCATTTTTCCCTATTTTTAAGCTAATATAAAAACTCATACCCCTAATTTCAATTTAGATAATGTGGGAGTACCGGTGTGGTAATTACCCGGCGCCCCAGAACAAGAACGCCGAGCAATACCAACAACTATTTATTTATTAAAAAATATTTTTTTTGCTGAACAAACTTGAACAAGTACCTTTACACGAAAGTACACTGCCGACAATTACTGAAATGCCGAGTGCGATCCGTCAGCTGACGGACGGCGTCCGCTTGATCGGCGGGTTATATGCGACTTTGTTTTAAGTTCTATTTCTAAGTTCTTGGTTTATTCTTTCATTTAATATAATTTTTATTAAAGACTGATAAGGAACATCTCTTTTGTTCGCAAGAGCTTTAAGTCCTTCTATTAAATGTTCCGGTAGCCTTATCGATATTGTTTTCGTCGATGGTTTTAATTTTGGAAAACTTATTCTTTTTGCTTTTGACCAATCAACATAATTGGTAGAGTCAGCTTTTGACCAAAATTCCCTTTCCTCATCTTCGGTCTTAAACTTTGGTATCTTTTTTAACTTCTTCATCATATCTCTCTCTTTCTTTTTTATTCATACTTCTAGCTGAAATAACTCGGATTAAATTTTTGCGTAAGGTAAAGACAACGAATAACTTTCTATCCATATCTGTTCTGCCAAGTAACAACCATCTTTTCTCTGATTCAGAATGTCTTTCATCATCTGTAATAATCAAAGGACTATTAAAAAATACTTGTTCACATTCGATTTTAGAGATTTTATGCTTTAGCCAATTTTTATCTGAATTAGCATCATCCCACTCAAAACCTTCACAACTTTCTAAAATATCTTTCATTAGCCATGTATATAATTATTGTATACGCAATTTTACTGAAATGATTACAAACCGTCAAGTTATTAACTGAAGTTACGCAACGATAACTTTTGACCATTCTTAATCGGTTCTCTCGACCTGCCCGCCACACAAACAAAACGAGGCAGGCGGGTACGTCCCTATTCGATTTTAAATCTACTTCCCATCGGGACTACTCGAGAACCTACAAAAAGTGAATGGTTTTCGAGTATCCCGACTACGAATGGTTTAGAATATAAGTCTGGATATATCGAGAAAACACTAATCTGCAACGCCCTGCTCAGATGGATTAAAGAGGTTAAGTGCTTTTTAATTCATTTATAACATCCATAGC
The DNA here is from genome assembly GCA_964571865.1 of uncultured Ignavibacteriaceae bacterium. Classification (GTDB taxonomy): domain Bacteria; phylum Bacteroidota; class Ignavibacteria; order Ch128b; family Ch128b; genus JAHJVF01. Next base: position 4,553 of record CAZNDS010000198.1, read on the forward strand.
TGAATCTGTAAGCACTGCACTTTCATAAGTATTTATAAGTTTATCAGGGTAATACTTATTGAAGATTTCTATTTTCTCAAGCCACCGATTATCATAATTTTCTGTACCTATCATTCCTAAACGTTCCCAATAATAATCTTCCCCTTTAATATTTATAGTGAAATCAGGTTCAATCCATTTCCCTTTTTTATAAAATAATTTTTGTTCGTATTCGTATTTAATATTTTCTGAAAAAAGTAAATTTGCTATTATGAGTTCAGATTTAGAACGAACTCTATCGCCCTTACGGGTTTTGTATATCTTCCCTAATTTGTGTCGATCCATTCCGAGATATAAACCAATCTCTTGATGCATCTCGTTTGAAGATTCAGAATTATCCAAGATATATTTTAGATAATCTAGCAAATTATACTTGTATTCTTTTTTCTCTAAAATGCTTTCTTGAATTAAAGCTAATTGCTTTTCAGTCAATTCCGCAAAATGATTTTCAATAATAAGACATTTGTCAAATGATTTGGATAGTTTTGTTTTTTGCTTTGCGACCAAAGTATATACTAGTTTTGTAACTTGATCTGCTTCTTTAGAATTATTTTTAAGGGTTGAAATTATTCCTCTGGTTTTGGTTGAATTATAAAGATTCTCCAGCGTGCTATCTTCTATATTAGAGAAGATATTCAAGTTGGTAAATCCCTTTGCTCGAATAGAGATTATTTTATTTTCTAAGAAGTAAGGAAAACAATGTTGTATTTCTTCATCATCAAAATATTGTAAAGTTTTTAGACCAAGTTTATTATTTGTTATTTTCTTATGAATTCTTACAAGATCTTTAGATGATGGGAACGATTTGTCTATAAAGTGTGACTTTCGGATTCCAACATTTTTATTAGTAT
>CAZNDS010000199.1:0-5309 GCA_964571865.1 uncultured Ignavibacteriaceae bacterium
TGTGATCATAAAAATCCACTACGATATTATCTTCATCGTCTTCGATATGGATTTCGTGATCTTCACGCTGGTAAGTTGATTCAGAAATGAACTTGCCTATAGCCACAGTATCGCTTGTTTGTTCCATGTTAATTGAGTGTGCGAAAAGCCAAAGCCTTCTATGACAGAAAAAGTAGTAATGTATTTGGGTCCCCGTCATGGCTCTATTCTAAAAAGTTAGAATATTCACGAATATCCGCAATGAGAAGACGTTTTTCAGTAATAATTAATTTTATTTTTTGCAGTTCATTGAGTATTTCCAAAACAATTTTAGAAAATTCATCTTGACTTCTTTGGCGCCACTCTTTTATGCAAAGTAAAATTCGTCTATGAAATGCTTGTTTTATGTTCCATCGTTCTTTTTGAGAAAGATAACGATGTTCTTCGGTTAGCTTTCCCATTGGAAAGGAATCCACAACAAACTGCAACTCGTTTTTTTCTGCACGAAAACCAGAAACTTCCAGATACCGAATCCCATCTATTGTTCTCTCTCCAATAACAAAACGATTGGCTAAGACCCATTCTAATGAATACTCTTGTACTTGTTCTTCCCCCTCAAAATCTTTATCAATAAATTTGATTGAAGGGGAACTTCCACGAAAGTATCGAAATGTTCCCAAGAATGTCATCCACCATTCGCGAAAACATTTCAACTCCCAGGAGTAACCTCGTTTGAGAGAGTCGGTCGTTTTAAGGTCGTAGAAAATCTTGTTATGAATGACTCGCAAGGTATGAAACATCAATTTTGCTTCGCCTTCAAATTTGTCGAGATGTAGATTCTCTTTGAATACCTGTTTAGTAGCAAAGTCTTTTAGCGCTCGTTCTTGAATCACAAAGAAATAAGCCCCCAAGAGACGAGGTATTTGCCCAGTATAAAACTTTCTATCGTTCAAAAGTCCGACGTATCGGCATTGTTCTATAAAGTCATAGTATGGCAACGAGGTGCAATTGGCATAGACAGTTTTGAGATGTTCAACTTTTTCCACAAACACTACAACAACACCGTTCATCGCGCCGCGAGCAACCCGCCCAATGCGCTGTATGAAGTTAGCAAAGTATTTCCCCGTCGGCATTAAGCAGACCTTGACATTTAAGTTCACACCAACTTCCACTTTGTTTGTTGCAAGAATGAGGTTAGCACTTGCTGTATCCTCTTTACGATTCGACTTTGTGAAGTATCCTGATTCTTCGGCGATGTTGAAATCGCTAAAACCTGTTTTGACGCGTTCCCGCATCTTCCGTAGTGACACCATACGGTCAACCATGACCAACACTTTGTTGCCGCGTCTTGCGTATCTCTCGATTTGTTTTTTGTTGTTCCATAGATAATTCTCAACTGCTGCATCGGCATCTGTTTCGCCAGATGCCTGATCAACTTTACGAAAGATCACAGTGATTTCACCGTGAATCTGTCTTGCCGTTGGAGATGGCTTGCTCGTAATTGTTTCAAAAAGCTCTTGAATGTTGAAATCATACTGCTTGAGCAATTCTACAAGCGAAGGTTCGGGCGTTGCGGAAGCAAAAATGAATTTCATCGGCTTTGCCGGAAGAAGGCTTCGTTTGAGCATTATCCACGAAAGGATATTAGCAATTTGTTCTTCGTCGTAAAGATGGTATTCGTCAAAGACAATGTAGTCAATCATAGCGAAGAGCCAATTGATAGGGTGTTGACTCTTTGTATAGGTATAGCCGCCAAAGATTGCCCAGTTCAGTAAGTCGGGGTTTGTAATGATTATGTCGTTACCTCGAACGATGTTCAAGATTTCATTCCATCGTTTCAAACCGTGAGCATTTAATTCGTCTAATGCCTTACGGTTGAGTTCTTTAACGTTCAACTGAGGAAACTTCTCTGAATATTCACGTTTCATATCTTCAATCAGCGCATTCGTAGGAGAAACAATTATACTTCGTAAGTGCGAGAAACCGCCGTGCTCTTTGCTTGCCGCAACTGGGAGCGGGAAAGAGAAACTCTTTCCCGTTCCCGTCGGCGCAGAAAGAATGACAACTTCTGCAAGCAAGTGGTACTCTAACATCGCGGCTTGGATTGCGTGTAATTGTTGACTGTTGAATACCTTGTCGGTTGTTTCAACAAACTGAGGCAAGAGTTTGATTGTAACTTGTTCAGCCATTAGAAATAAACCGAAAATATTGTCCTTGCTTGTTCCAACAGCACATGTTTGAGTAAGATGTAATTCTCCAACTTGTAATCGAAATGATATGCCTTCAACTCTTGAACAGCCAGCTTTATTGCTTCATCGCCAAAAATGGTCTTCAGTGAAAACGCATTCAGCCAAATATCGCTTGTCTTTTCATCGAAGTTGTTATCTCGCTCAAACAAAGCAAGGCACTCGCGCCCTGTGCCGAGTCGAACGGCAAATGGAAAGTGAGGTGTGAAAGTGTCTTTGCAAAACAAGCACGTTGAAAAGGTTGACTCCAACTTTACTCCTTGCACCTTGAAATAATTCTTGAAAAGAGTTTTTCCAGTAGGAAAACGAGCTCGTGGTCCGAGAACATCAAAATCTGGTCCACCATCTACGTTAAATAAGGTGTTGCGTGTATAAAGACCAGTCGTTTTTATCTCAACGGGTTTGGCTACAGTAAAAAAGTAATCAAGCCCGCGCAGTTCCGCGTAATTGGGTTTCTTACGGAACTCCTCGTAGAAGTTTTTATCCTTTCGCACACGATTGAGCGCATACGTGAGGGCAATATCTCCGATGAAGTCACTCGTAATTGCACCGCTATTCGTCACCTTGCAGTAGTTAAACATCGGTGAAAGGAGTTTAACCAATATCGGGAAGACCTTCATCGTTCACCTCGCTAGATTCTGTTTGCTCTAATTTATCATCTGCTTTTCCTTTCTTTCCACGTTTAGCTTTTCCGGCGCTTTCTTCTTTAATCATCTTGATTGCTTTTAAGTAAGCGTCAGAATCTCTTGCGGCTTGCTCGTAGATTTCCTGAAGTCGAGTTTTATCTTTTTCGTCCCACAATTCTTTGATCCAGATCAAGAGTCCCTCAACATTTCTATCATTGATAAGCCCACTATTCTCGTAATGCATTTGCATTTGTGTTTTGGTGAACTCCTTCACGGTTGAACTTGTCGGAGTTTCACTCCCTTTTGCTCCGTGCCATGCTTGGGACACCGTATAACTTGTTATTGGTTTTTCAAATGGTGCAACACCAATCGCGACAACGTGGTTTGTCATATTGTTCGCGTTCGTCGTCGTTTGTGCGCCGTAGCGATGTTGGTTCAAGACGCACGAAAGCAAATGCACAAACAGTTCGGGAGAGATGTTATCCACTGTGATGAAGTGCGGAAAGAAAGTGTTTGGAAGAACGTATTCAGTTGAGTACAAGCTCTGCCGCATCTCTCCTGTCTTTTCATCAATCATTGTTCCCGCTTCGCTCAGAGCGTTGTGCTGAAGCTTGTCGGTTATGTCTTTCACGTCTCGTAGTGAATACGCCCAATCGTAAATCGCTCTGCTCACAAGTCCTGCTGTATCGCCTGCTTTTGTTGATGTATCGCCAAAGACAACGGAGTTCGGGTTGTTCAAATACTCTGCGCCTTCAAAAGAATTATAGCGAACATCTTCACCGTCAACCCTCTTGCCTTGTGCATCCAATTTTCCAAGAACTCCAAACTCACGGCAAATCATCAAGCCAAGAAGTTTCTCACGGCTTTTAAGCTTGCGTGGCGGGATTTCTACAAGTTCTCGTCCGTCAATCGAGATCATCGTTATCGTAGCTTCCGAATCGGTGCTGCGAATGATGATCGGATTTGTTGTCTCGCGCACAAGCGCAAGTTTGATGTGACCAATTGTGTTTTCTCTCAGGTCGTGAAGCCCATTTTTCTTATCAACAAAATGTTCACGTGAGATAAAGTCAAAAAGTTTGTCAATTGCTGGCATAGTAGAATCTCCTTATGAATTGGTTGTGAAAAATTTCTTATAAACTGTGCGATATTCGTTTTCGTATCTATCAATCGCCTTATTCTTGTTGCTATTTGATTGTTTTAGCCAAGACACGACAGTGTCCTCGCTGATTTCTTGATTTTCCTTTTTCAGTGCGTCAACTGCCTTTTGCACAACACTCTTCTTCATCTGTTCAAAGTTGCGGCTTGAATACCAAAAGCCAAATTCATTAATCCAATTCCGCAAACGACTTGGTTGTGGAAAGCGTTTGTTCCATTCTTTGTCAAACAAATCATCGTAGAGTGCTTCTACAAACGGTAATGCAAGCGAATCATTAAAATAGTCGTAAGTTTTAGCAAGCTGCCGTAGCTCTCCAACGGTTTGCCCAATAGTTGTTTCGCGGTCCCGCTTTTCCTTGTAACACGCTTTCAAAATGTTCAGCGCATCACGGATAATTCTTGTCTCTTGTGAGGACGATCCCGATTGAGGGCGCGCCATCTGAATTGCAATTTCTGCAAGGTTCTTCATTGTACTCATTGAAAGCTCCTTATGCTTGTTGATAAATGTTGTAAAACTGTTTCTTGCTTTGACTTTGTCGTCTTCTTTCAATTCTTGAAATGAGGAAAATACTGCTCGGCGATCTTCAGCGTAAGAAAGCACATTCCCAGTTAGCTTGTTTGAACCAAGTGTCAGGAACATATTCAATTCTTGTAATCGCTCTTCTACCTCGTCAATCCGAATCCTGTCCCATCCCAACGCTTTCACGAACGGCATGCAGTTCTCAAAGACAAACATCTCTTTGTGTGAATGATACGGTGAGATAATGCTTGTTGTGAATATGCGGAAGCCAGTAGCTTTAACGAGTTTGAGATGATTGTAAATGAATCTAAAGTGTTCCTTAACTTTATCATCGAATGCAACAAAATTCAAACCATCAAGATTGTAATCATATATACTTTTTCCAATTGTGATTGTGAAGTTCCTACCCTCAAAGTCGAAACCAAAATCATTAGCTTGTGATAGAAGATAAAGAAGTCTCTGTGTGTCAATGTCAATGAGGTATTCTCCAAAATCGTAGTAAATACAGGCATTTGTATTAGCTTTTCTATCAGCAAACTCAGAGAGCCTTATTGTCAGCTCTTGCAGATATAAAGGTGAAACACGGGCGTGGTCGTTTTTTAGAGTTGTTACTGTACGGTTAGTGAAGCAACTATTAGGTTTTACACCAAAGGCTATAGATTCTTCGTACTTCGCTTGAGCAGTTTTTGCAGTATAAAGACACATATCTCTTTTTGCCGGAATGTCTTGGATATACTTTGCAATATCTTCTGTAGCGCGTTTAAAATTCCCTGTTAGATATAG
>CAZNDS010000200.1:0-3937 GCA_964571865.1 uncultured Ignavibacteriaceae bacterium
CATCATCTTTAATGTGGTAAATTAATTCCTTAGAGGTCACTGGAATGTCAAGTGGTTCTAATTGAGATAAATTTACTTCGGCAGAATGATATACTGCTTCTTTTCTATCAACAACAATATCGTATGCGTATCGTCTTCCGCGCCGATTGAAGCCAACTTTGGTTTTCCCTTTTGATAATAATGTCAGTATCGCAGATCTTGGATTGGTATATAAATCGAAAATAATATCATATTTCTTTTTTCGTAATCTCATTACAGCTTTAAGAGTGTTAAGAGCTCCTTTTCTTTGAACGGAGATTACCTCGTTCAATTCTGGAAAATTATCAATAATTGGAACGGACGGCGGCTCGGTTAAAAAATCAATTTTAGCATTGGGGAAATAATTAACTAGGTTTCGAATGATAATGGTAGAAAGTAGAACATCTCCAATTCCTCTTAATTTGATAATTAAAATTTGATTGACATCGGTTTGATTTTTTATCATAATAATTTTGACTAAATTAATTAAAACTTTTCTATTCCAAAAATTGATGCTGAAAATTATTGATGCTCTGAAATTAGCTACGGAATTTTTAGATAAAAAGCACATTGAAAGCCCACGTCTAAACGCCGAGTTGATGCTTTGCCAGATTCTCGAAATGGATCGTGTAAGAATTTACACTCAATTTGATAAACCACTTAAAAATTCCGAATTAACTCTTTATCGAGAAATGCTTCAAAGAAGAAGCCGGTATGAACCTCTTCAGTACATTCTTGGGAGTGTAAACTTTTATGGATTAACTTTTCTTTTAGATAAGAATGTTTTGATACCTCGTCCTGAAACAGAATTAATTGTCGCAAGCGTTCTTGATATTATCAAATCCTCAACTGTAAATATTTTAGATATCGGCTGTGGTTCAGGGAATATAGGCATTACAATAGCGAAACTTGCTCCAGATTCAAAGGTCACCTGTTTGGATATATCAAATGAAGCGATATCAATAGCACAAAAAAATACAGAGCTGCATTCAGTTAAAAACGTTGAGTTTATCAAATCAGACATACTTAAAGACAATCTATTAACAAAAAAGTATGACCTCATTATTTCAAATCCTCCATATATTTCTATAAGCGAAAAAGAAACTATGCAAAAAGAAATAGTTGATTACGAACCAGCGATAGCTCTTTTTGTTGAGGAGGAAATGATATTTTATAAAAGAATATGTGAGATATCTCCCTCTATTTTGAAGACTTCCGGAAAATTGTTTTTTGAGATCGGGCAAGGTCAATCGGAAAGAGTTATGGCACTAATGCGAAATAATAATTTTCAAAATATTAAGATTGAAAGTGATTTATCTAAAATCGAACGAATTATTTGGGGAGAGTTGCGATGAAAGCTGTTGTTCAGAGAGTTAGTCAAGGCAGTGTAAAAATCGGTACAGATTATGAACGAAAGATAGACATCGGTTTAGTTATTCTTCTTGGCGTTAGGCAAAATGATGACTCGGCAATTACAAAAAAGATTGCGGATAAGATTTGTAACCTCAGAATTTTTAACGACGAGAATGACAAACTAAATAAGTCTATTTTGGATATAAGCGGAGAAATGTTGATTATATCTCAATTCACTATTTATGGCGATTGCAGAAAAGGAAATCGACCTAGTTTTACTGATGCTGCAGATGCTGAATTGGGTGATAAACTATACTTGGAATTTGTCGAACACGTATCCAATATTATCGGTGCGGATAAAGTTAAAACTGGAATCTTTGGCGCAATGATGTCTGTTGAGATAATCAATGACGGACCTGTCACACTTATCGTCTCTGCAGAGAACGAGCAGAGTTAAAAACTATTTGCGATTATGCTCTCTTTAAATGATTTATTCTATTTTGATTAAGAATAAATTTTAGAATTAGAAAATATTCATGTATCGAAATGTTTTAATGATTTTTTTGGATGGAGTTGGTATCGGGAAAAACAATCCCGAAAAAAATCCGTTTGTCAAATTCAAATATGATTTTTTTGATGAATACTTCGGAGGATTCCCAACAAAAGGAAAAGCTAAAAAAGAGAATAAATATTTCTCCATGTTTCCAGTAAATGCAACATTAGGATTGCCAGGGCTTCCACAGAGTGGAACTGGACAAACAAGTATTTTTTGTGGTGTTAATGCAGCAAAGATAATAGGACAGCATTTTGGACCATATCCATATTCTACACTTAAACCAATTATAAAAGAAAAAAATATTTTTCAAACATTACTTGAACAAGAACATCGAGTAAACTTTGCTAATGCTTACCCGCAGCGATTTTTCGACTATATTGAAACAGGTCGAAAATCTCTATCTGTAACAACTCTTTCTTACATGAATGCAAATCAGCGGCTGCGAGGCATTGAAGATGTTCTAGAGAAGAAAGCCATTACTGCTGAAATTACTAATCAAATATGGAATGAAAAATTGGGCTACTCCCTCCCATTAGTGTCACCCCAGGAAGCCGGAAAAATATTTTATGAATTGGGGAAAACATACCATTTCAATCTTTTCGAATATTTTTTAACTGATCATGCGGGTCATAGTCAAGATTTTAATTTTGCGTATCACGTCATTCGGAATTTTGATGGATTCATGGAGGGAATATTATCTAACTTTGATTATAAAAAAAACCTGCTATTAGTAATTTCCGACCATGGAAATATTGAGGATTTATCCGTTAAGACTCATACTCGAAATTCTGCGATAGGGATAGCGGTTGGGAAGCATCATCATGGTTTTGCTTATCGAATCAAATCATTGAAAAATGTAAAACGAAATATTGTTTCGTACATTAATGGTGAGTAAAAATTTATTTTTAATTAGTTTTATCTCGCTGACAGCGGGAATCATGGCAGATGAACATTTTTCGTTCAGCTCAATCGAATTGCTAAGTCTAATTAGTATTCCAATTATTTTAACTATAATAAGATATTTTCTGCTTAATAAAATTTTAGTTAATTCACTTCTTCTAATAAGTATTATTTTTTTATGCGGAATTAGTTGTTATAAATTGCAAAATCAAAATAAAGCAGAAGAAAAATACATTGATCATCTCTACAATAGAAAAGTATTCGTAAAAGGTTCAATCAGTGAAATTGACTGCATCAAAACGGATAAAATCAAATTTATCCTCTCTTCCGATGAAATTAGGCTTGAAGGAAAATCAATCCCAATAAAAATATCATCTTTAATAGAAATAGCTCCTTTTCACGTCGAAATATTGTCGATTAACTTCTACAAGTCGATAATTAAAATCGGTAATATAATCCAACTGGAAGGGTATTTTAAGAAACCGATCGGGCAGATTTATCCGGGAGATTTTGATTATTTAAAGTATCTCGAATGGAAAAATGTTAGTGGTTTGATTGCTTGCAGCGAATATTCCCGAATTGATTTGCTTGAACATTACAAGTATCACTTCTCGATTAAAAATTTAATAAGTGATCTTCGTTTGAAACTTATTAACCAGCTTGATAAAAACTTTGAGCCGAACACTTCTTTTTTGCTTCGTGGATTACTTGTTGGAGATAGGAGCGAAATTCCCGCGGATGTCAAAGCAAATTTTGTTAACTCAGGCGTTGCACATGTTCTTGCAGTATCTGGATTACACACAGGTTATATTTTGTTAATTCTAATAGCATTGTCCGGTCGATTTAATAAGCATATCCAATTTATTTTAGTTGCACTTGGATTATTCTTATTTGTACAAATTACTAATGCATCTCCGTCAGTTATCAGAGCTTCGTTGATGGCAATATTGTGGTTGACTGCAAGATTGCTTCAGCGGAAGTCTAGTTTGTTAAACGCAATTGCAATTTCCGGAATAATCATCTTAGTTATAAAGCCAAGCGATTTATTCAATCCTGGCTTTCAACTATCATTTGGTGCGGTAATATCTATTGCGATAGTATATCCTTTGT